>CAYUBT010000250.1:0-2584 GCA_964443055.1 uncultured Rubellimicrobium sp. | reverse complement strand
CCAGACTCCTGGAGGATGACGGCGGTAGCGCGCCCCTCCACCCCGGCGACATCGAGCGCGAGCGGTGCGCGCCCGTCCCATTCACCCAGCATCTGCCAGTCGGTGACGATGTTCACATAGTCGAAGACATGGCCCGCATTCTCACCCGCCGGGATCGCGACCCGTTCCTCGGGCAGGAAATGCACCAGATGCACCACGACCGGCCGCGCGAAGGGCAAGGGTGTGCGCGCCGAGACCTGCAGGCCGCCCGCGATCCGCGCGAGTTCGAGCGCGATGGGTGCCGGCCGCGCCGCATGGGCGTTGACATAGGCCATGACCGCCACCGGATCGGTGCCGAGCACCCGGTCGCGTCCCGCGATGATCATCTGCGGCGTGTAGATCATCCGCTCTCCGGCCGCGCGCGCATAGGCCTGCTGGCGGGCGGTGAAGAGCGGCGAGCCGAACGTGTCGCGCCAGCCGATGTAATCCCAGTAATCGACATGGAGCGCGAGCGGCAGCACGCCCTCGATCTGCGCCAGTTCCTGCAGGATCGCATCGGCGGGCGGGCAGGAGGCGCAACCCTGCGAGGTGAATAGCTCGACCACGACCGGACTTCCTGCGGGCGTGCGATCCAGCGGGCGAAGCGCGGATTGCGCCGTGGCCGTGGCCGAGAGAAGCGCAAGGGCAAGGCCGAGCGCCGCCGCCATCATCCCGGAAGCTGGAATCACCCGCCGCATCTGTCGCCCGTCATCTTCTTCCTGCTGCCGCCGGTTTAGGCCGCAGGAAGGCCAAAAGCCAATCAAGGAAACGCGACAGGGAAGTGATCGGAGAACGCAAACCCGAGGCGGGCTGGTGCGACAAGCGGGAGTGTCGGGGCGACTGGGCACTCGCAATGACGCAAGGAGCGATGGGCTCGGAGTCCTGTCATCATGGCCGCCGCCCCTTGGCCTCTCCGGTGTGCAATGGTATACAGACATCAGCAGCGCCCGGCCACGCGCCGGGCGGCCCTTCAGCCCCATGCCAGAGAGGGATTTCGATGTCGATCACCGTTGGCCATGACAGCGCCAAGGCCCGCCGCACCCTGGATGTGGGCGGCAAGAGCTATTCCTATTACTCCATCGCCGCCGCGCAGGAGGCAGGCTATGGCGATTTCTCGCGCCTGCCTGCCGCCCTGCGCGTGGTTCTTGAAAACCTCCTGCGCTACGAAGACGGCCATTCCGTCACCACTGACGACATCCGCGCCTTTGGCGAATGGGCGCAGAACGGCGGAAAGAACCCGCGCGAGATCGCCTATCGCCCGGCACGCGTGCTGATGCAGGATTTCACCGGCGTCCCCGCCGTCGTGGATCTCGCGGCGATGCGCGATGGGATCGTCAACCTCGGGGGCGATGCGCAGAAGATCAATCCGCTCAACCCGGTCGATCTCGTCATCGACCACTCGGTGATGGTGGACGAATTCGGCACCCCCACCGCGTTCCAGTTCAACGTCGGCCGCGAATACGAGCGCAACATCGAGCGTTACCAGTTCCTCAAATGGGGTCAGGAAGCCTTTGACAATTTCCGCGTGGTCCCGCCCGGAACCGGGATCTGCCACCAGGTGAACCTCGAATATCTGGCCCAGACCGTCTGGACCGACACCGACCAGAATGGCGAAGACGTGGCCTATCCTGACACATTGGTGGGCACCGACAGCCATACGACCATGATCAACGGCCTGGGCGTGCTGGGCTGGGGTGTGGGCGGGATCGAGGCCGAGGCGGCGATGCTCGGCCAGCCGATCTCGATGCTGATTCCCGAAGTCGTGGGTTTCCACATCAGCGGTGCCCTGCGCGACGGGGTGACGGCCACGGACCTTGTGCTGCAGGTCGTGAAGATGCTGCGCGACCATGGTGTTGTCGGCAAATTCGTCGAATTCTACGGCGAAGGGCTGGATCACATGCCCCTGCCCGACCGCGCCACGATCGGCAACATGTCACCTGAATATGGTGCCACCTGCGGCTTCTTCCCGGTCGATAACGAAACCCTGCGCTACCTGCGCCAGACCGGCCGTGACGAAGAGCGGATCGCTCTGGTCGAAGCCTATGCCAAGGCCAACGGCTTCTGGCGCGACAAGGATTACGCGCCGATCTACACATCGACCCTGTCGCTTGATCTGGGCGATGTCGTGCCGGCGATCTCTGGGCCCAAGCGCCCGCAGGATCACATCCCGCTCGACAATGCCGCCGAGGCGTTTCACGATTACGTCTGCTCGACCCGCGACATCCCCAAGCCCGACGCCAACCACACTGCAAGGTGGACGGGCGAAGGCGGCGCGGATTCAGCCAACGGCCTGCCCGGCCATCGTGGCCATTACAATGCCGGCGCGGTCGAGGGCCAGAATTATCACCTGCATGACGGCTCGGTCGTGATTGCCGCGATTACCTCCTGCACCAATACGTCGAACCCCTATGTCATGGTTGGCGCCGGGCTGATCGCCCGCAAGGCGCGTGCGCTTGGACTCAACAGCAAGCCATGGGTCAAGACCTCGCTTGCACCGGGGTCACAGGTGGTCGAGGAATATCTGCGCGCGGCCAATCTGCAGGAAGACCTTGACGCGCTCGGCTTC
>CAYUBT010000249.1:0-2584 GCA_964443055.1 uncultured Rubellimicrobium sp. | reverse complement strand
GGGCGCGATCTCGGCGGTGATGGAGGAACTCTGCCTGCCGCGCCGGACCCTGAACGAGAAGATGGCGAAATACGGGCTGCAAAGGTCGGATTATCTGTAACGCCGGGAGGGCAGGGCTCCGAACACATCACTCCGTTCGTCATTGCGGGGAGGCGAAGCCGACGCGGCAATCCCGAAACGGTGGGACATCCGGGTTGCCTCGCTGGTGCCAGCAATGACGAAAGCGGCCGATTTGCGATTGCCCATTGTGCCTGCGCAGCGGCACACCTAATGTAGGCGGATGCGGCAGGGGCAGGTTCCCCTGCGGCGACGGGATTTCCCGAGATGGCGCCCCGACGCGAGTTGCGCGACGCCTTTCGGACCGGAATCACCCCCCGCAGGGGTGCAACCATGGCCTTCGGGCGCGGCTTGCCGCAGTTCGAGGCGTGAAACGGGCGCGGCCAAGGCAGCGCCGGAGAAGAAACGCGATGCTTCGCGCGCAGGATACAGGCAAGACCGCGCCCGCCCGAAGGGGCGGCGCATTGCCTTGCGCCCTCATCGCCCCAGACAGACACGCCAGCCCTGCAATCACCCGCCATCTGCGGGCGGGGTTGAGGCGTGGCAAAGGATCACATGTCACGAAAGATGCTTATCGACGCCACCCACCCGGAAGAAACCCGGGTGGTCGTGGCGGACGGGAACCGGGTCGAGGAGTTCGACTTTGAATCCGCAGCCCGCCGGCAGCTCGCCGGCAATATCTATCTCGCCAAGGTCACGCGGGTAGAGCCCTCGCTCCAGGCCGCCTTTGTCGATTACGGCGGCAACCGGCACGGCTTCCTCGCCTTCTCGGAAATCCACCCGAGCTATTACCAGATCCCCGTCGCCGACCGCGACGCGCTTCTGGCCGAGGAACAGGCGCTCGCGGCCGACGACCATGACGGGAACGGGCACGACGGCAACGGCCATGACCAGGGCGGGCACGACGACGGCGACGATGCCCCGGCGAGGGGCCGCCGCACCCGCCATCGCAGCCGTGCGGCTGCGCGCTCCGATGCGGTCACGAGCGCCGAACCCGCCGCGGCGCAGGCAGAGGGTGCCGAGCCGGTCATTTCCGGGATGGAGATGATCGACCCGGCCGAGGATGACGACGACGGTGCCGAAGGGCTCTCGCCCATGGTCACCGTGGCCGAGACTCCGGTCGATACGCCCGCAGCCGGCCAGGACGAGAGCGGCAACGGGGGTGGCGACGGGGACGAGGCCGCTTCCGCGAACGGCGCGGGGGACGAAGCCGTCGAGGACGAGGCCCCGGGCCCAGTGGGCGGTGGAATCGACGAGGTCGAGAAGGACGACACGATCGAGACCGTGGCCGAGGCCGGCGAGGACAGCGACGAGGGCAGCGACCACCGCCCGCGCCGCCGCACCCGCGCGCGCCACTACAAGATTCAGGAAGTGGTCAAGGTCCGCCAGATCATGCTGGTGCAGGTCGTCAAGGAAGAGCGCGGCAACAAGGGTGCGGCGCTCACGACCTATCTCAGCCTTGCCGGGCGATATTGCGTGCTCATGCCCAATACCGCGCGCGGCGGCGGGATCAGCCGCAAGATCACCAATGCCGCCGACCGCAAGAAGCTCAAGGAGATTGCGGGCGAGCTCGACGTGCCGCAGGGTGCGGGGCTCATCATCCGCACGGCAGGCAGCCAGCGCACCAAGGCGGAGATCAAGCGCGACTACGAATATCTCCAGCGCCTGTGGGAGCAGATTCGCGAACTGACGCTGAAATCGACTGCGCCTGCCAAGATCTACGAGGAAGGCGATCTCATCCGCCGTTCGATCCGCGATCTCTATTCACGCGAGATCGACGAGGTGATCGTCGAGGGTGCCGAGGGCTACCGTGCGGCCAAGGACTTCATGAAGATGATCATGCCGTCCCACGCCAAGAACGTGAAAGCCTATACCGACTCGATGCCGCTTTTCTCGCGCTATCAGGTCGAGGGCTATCTCGCCTCGATGTTCAATCCGGTCGTGCAGCTCCCCTCGGGCGGCTATATCGTCATCGGCGTGACCGAGGCGCTGGTGGCCATCGACGTGAACTCGGGCCGGGCGACCAAGGAAGGCTCGATCGAGGAAACCGCCTACAAGACCAATCTCGAGGCCGCGGACGAGATCGCGCGGCAATTGCGGCTGCGCGACCTGGCCGGGCTGATCGTCATCGACTTCATCGACATGGACGAGCGCAAGCACAACGCCGCCGTCGAAAAGCGCGTCAAGGACCGGCTCAAGACCGACCGCGCCCGCATCCAGATCGGCCGCATCTCGGATTTCGGGCTGATGGAGATGTCGCGCCAGCGGTTGCGGCCGGGCATGCTGGAATCGACCACGCAGCCCTGCGCGCATTGCCACGGCACCGGGCTGATCCGCAGCGATGACAGCCTGGCGCTGACCGTGCTGCGCGCCATCGAGGAGGAGGGGACGCGCAAGCGCTCGCGCGAGGTGCTGGTGAAGGCGCCGGTGAAGGTGGCGAACTTCCTCATCAACCAGAAGCGCGAGCATATCGCCGCGATCGAGGCCCGCGCCGGCATGTCGGTGATGATCGAGGCCGATCCCGACC
>CAYUBT010000248.1:0-2588 GCA_964443055.1 uncultured Rubellimicrobium sp. | reverse complement strand
CGGGGTGTTGTTGCCGACCAGGTCGTAGTTGCCCTCGGAGGTGTAGAACTTCAGGCTGAAGCCACGCACGTCGCGCCAGGTGTCGGGGCTGCCCGCCTCGCCCGCAACGGTCGAGAAACGCGCCAGCATCTCGGTGCGGGCACCCTTCTGGAACAGGGCTGCCCTGGTATAGGCCGAGACATCGGCCGTGGTCTCGAAATGGCCGAAGGCCCCGCCACCCTTGGCGTGAGGCTGCCGCTCGGGCACCTTCTCGCGGTTGAAATGCGCCATCTGCTCGAGGAAATGCACGTCGTGCAGCAGGATCGGCCCGTCGCTGCCGATGGTGAGCGAATTGCGGTCGCTCGGTGCAGGCGCACCACTGCCGGTGGTGGCGGGCGTGGCGGGGTCGAAGGGCTTGGATGACATGGCGATCTCCTGGCGAGTATGAATGATGCGAGCTGCTCGGAAGGGTATAATCCACATTAACCCTCCTGCGATGAGGGGGCAATCGGGGACCATGACCGCCGGGGTGCCGAATCCATCACTCCTTTCGTCATTGTGAGCGCCAGCGAAGCACCCCGGCGGTCCCACGTTCTGGTTTGCCGCGTCGCCTTCGGCTCCTCGCAATGACGGGATTCAGGGGACTCTCGCAAAACGCATGCCGTCCGTGACCCTGCTCGAGGTCGCCGCATCACGTCAGGGAAGGATGTGACCTTCACTGCAACATGAACTGGAAGCCCTGACAGATTCACCCCCGGACCGATCCACTATTGGACAACATCGGCCGTCACCAATTATCCTGCGGCAGCAACAGGGGGGCAGGCATGACCGGAGCGACACGGACACTGGTGCGATTCGTCACCACGATCAGCGTGGATGACATCCCGGACGAAGTCCGTGCCCGCGCGCTGGCACTGGTGACGGATCTGGCCGGGTCGGCGATCCGGGCCGCCACGGATTGCGAGTCGAGCCCGGTCATTCTGGCGATGGTGGAGCGGCTGGGCCTGTCGGGCGAGGGCCCGTGCACGGTCTTCGGCATGACACGCCGTTTCGGGGCCGGTGCGGCGGCGCTCCTGAACGGGGCTTTCGGTCATTCGCTCGATTTTGACGACACCCATGCGGATTCGTCCCTGCACCCGAGCGCGCCGGTCGTTCCGGCCGCACTGGCGGCGGCGGAACTGGCCGATGCCAGTGGCCCGGAATTGCTGGCCGCCATCGTCACCGGATTCGAGACGTGCTGCCGGATCGGCATGGCGCTGGACCCGACGGCCCATTACGCGCGGGGCTTTCACCCGACCGCAACAGCGGGGGTCTTCGGCGCGGCGGCTGCGGCGGGGCGGCTGCTCGGCCTGGATGCCGACCGCATGGAGGCGGCCTTCGGCGCAGCGGCCAGCCAGGCCTCCGGGTCGCTGCAATTCCTCGAGAACGGCGCATGGAACAAACGCTATCAGGTCGGAGAGGCGGCGATGAAGGGGCTGATGGCCGCCACACTCGCCGCTGAAGGTTTTGTCGGTGCGAGCAACGCACTCGAGGGCAAGCACGGCTTCCTGAGTGGCTACAGCGACGGGGCACAGGCGGCACGGGTGACGGCAGACCTCGGGACGGTCTGGGAGACCATGCGTATCGGCGTGAAGCCCTATCCGGCCTGCCGCTACACCCATGCTGCTGTTGACGGGCTCCTGCAACTGAAACGGGCGCATGGCTGGGCGGGTGATGACGTGACTGCGGTCACCGTCGGCCTGCACCGGAACGGGATCGCGCTTGTCGGCGCGCCGCTGGCCGACAAGCAGCGCGCACGCAGCATTGTCGAAGGCCAGTTCTCGATGCCCTTCGCCGCGGCGGTCGCGCTGATCCGGGACGGATTCGGCTGGGATGATTACGACCTGCTGGGCGATCCGCAGGCCGACCTGATTTCCGCCCGCGTGAATGTCGTCCGTGACACGAGCCTCGAGGGGCTGCGGCATCCGTTCGGCGCGGTCCTGCAGGTCGAGGCCGCAGGCCGGACCCATGATCTGCGCATTCCCGATCCCTCCGGAGAACCCGAGACCTTCCCGGATGCCGATGCCATCGCGCGCAAGTTCACCGCCCTGACCGGGCCGGTCACCAACGGCGGGGCGGAAGCCTGGCTCGAACGCCTTGCCGGCCTGTCCACCGCGCCGTCGGTCCGCGCCCTGTTCGGCTGAGGGCCGGACGCGCATCACAATTCCAGATGCCGCCTATCGGAACTATATATTTCCGGTATCGACAACCGCATGCGACCATCTGGTCGAACCGGAACAGGGGTCAGCACAGGGGTCAGCCATGCCGCAGAGCGCCACCGACGATCACCAGGAAATCCGCGAAGGCGTCCGCGCGCTTTGCGCCGGGTTCCCCGACGAATATCACCGACGGATCGACGCGGAGCGCGCCTATCCAGAGGAATTCGTCACCGCACTGACCGAAGCCGGCTGGCTGGCGGCCCTGATTCCCGAGGAATACGGCGGATCGGGCCTGGGCCTCACCGAGGCGAGCGTGATCATGGAGGAGATCAACCGCTCGGGCGGAAACTCCGGGGCCTGTCACGGGCAGATGTACAACATGAACACGCTCATCCGCCATGGATCGGAAGA
>CAYUBT010000247.1:0-2597 GCA_964443055.1 uncultured Rubellimicrobium sp. | reverse complement strand
GTCCTCTTCGGCCTGCCAGTTCGAGGGGGCGGTCGGCGGAAAGGCGGTCACGATTCCGGCGGCACCGTCTGCCTCCGACTGGTCGCGGGCCCTTGCCGCGCCGGTGTTGCCGATATGGGGAAAGGTGAAGGCCACGATCCGGCCCCGGCGTGCAGGGTCGCTGAGGATCTCCTGGTATCCGGTCATGGATGTGTCGAAATGGATGCCGCCCGCCGCCTGTCCGGTCGCGCCGTAACCCTCGCCGTGAAACAGGGTTCCGTCCGCAAGCGCGAGAACGGCCGTCGCGCGCGGGCTGGCATGATCGGCCATGGCGTTTCCCCCTTGTCGGATGTCGCCGCTCATTAGGAGCGTGGGCCGCGACGGTCAAGGGAGCGGGGTCCGAACGCTTCGCTCCTCCCCTCGTTATTGCGAGGAGGCGAAGCCGACGCGGCAGCCCGGAACGGCGGGATCGCCGGGTTGCTTCGCTGACGCTCGCCAAGACGAGGGGAGGAGAGGTTCTGAGCCCTGTTGCGGGCTTCCCATGGCGGGCGACGGGCGGTAGTGTGCTTGCCTGTCCCGGAAGGGACACGAAACGGATGACGGGGCGATGGCATGTCACTGCGTGAGCGGATCAATGCGGCGGTGAAAGAGGCGATGAAGGGGCGCGAGATGGAGCGTCTCGCCACGCTGCGGCTCATCAATGCCGCGATCAAGGACCGCGACATCGCCGCGCGCGGCGAGGGCAGCGACGAGCCGGTCGATGATGCCGCGATCGTGGCGCTTCTGGGCAGAATGGTGCGCCAGCGGCAGGAATCGGCGCGCATGTTCCTTGAAGGCGCGCGCGCCGAACTGGCCGAAAAGGAGCAGGACGAGATCCGGGTGATCGAGGAATTCCTGCCCCGTCAGCTCAGCCCTGCCGAAGCGGACCGCGCCATTGCCGAGGCCATCGCCGAGACGGGCGCGACCTCGCTTCGCGATATCGGCAAGGTGATGGCGGTCCTGAAGGCGCGCCATGCCGGGCAGATGGATTTCGGCGCGGCGGGCGGAGTGCTGCGAACGCGGCTGGCCTGACCGGACCTTCAGCGCAGCCGGGCGAGGCGGTCGGCGAGATCGCGATAAAGGGCGCGGCGTTCGTCCTCGGAGAGGAAGGCCCCGAGTTCGACCTCGCGCCCGCTTTCACGCAGGGTCAGGTAATCGGGCACCGGCCCGCCCGTTTCATGCAGCGACAGCCGCACCCAATGCGGATTCGCCTCCCACAGCAGTGCGGGGCCGGAGGATGGCACGTGTTCGAGCGTGATCCTTTCGGGCGAGAGCGTGAGCTCCTCATGCGTGAGCGAGGCACGCCGCCCGTTCAGCCGCAGCGCGGCCCACATCCCCCAGAACACCACGACACAGAAGGGCAGGATGCCCCAGAGCGCCGATGTGCCCACGAGCGCGAGGATCGGCAGCGCCAGCAGCGAGGCGGTGACGCCGAAGAAGGTCACGAAGCCCGCAGGCTCGAGGCTCTGGTGCGGCCAGAGCCGTAGATGCGCGGCAGCCTCATGCGGCGGGTCGGCAGGGGTCCAGTGATAGGGCATCGGGGTTCGGCGTGGATTCTTGTGGCGTGGATCATTCTTTGCGCGATTTGCCTTCGGCGCAAGGGGCGGGGCGGGGCCGGGGCTCCGAACGCATGTTGCGGTGAGGTTCACATCCTTCCCTGAACGGATGTCATGATTCGAACGGGGTTGCGGACGGGCATGCGGGCCATGGGAGTCCCCCGGCAGCCCCGTCATTGCGAGGAGGCGTCAGCCGACACGGCAAGCCGGAGATGTGGGGACCGGGTTGCTTCGCTCGCTCGCAATGACGGAAGGACGGATGGATTCGCAGCCCCGGCAAGGGGGCCGGAATGCCGTCCCGCCAATGAGAAGGGCCCCGGCATTGCTGCCGGGGCCCCTGTGTTGTCGTGGCCGTGGGCCCTATCGGGCGTGGCCGTGATCCCAGTCCGACTGTTTGGGCAGCGTCTCGAACGTGTGTTCGGGCGCGGGCGAGGGAACGGTCCATTCCAGCGTATCGGCCCAATCGTTCCACGGGTTGTTCGCCATCGCGGTCTTCTTGCCGAAGATCAGCACGGCGAAGAGCGCAACGAGGAAGAACACGAAGGACAGGAAGCCGAGATAGGCGCCGATGGAGGAGACGTTGTTCCACAGGCCGAAGGCCTCGGGATAGTCGATGTAGCGGCGCGGCATGCCCTGACGGCCGAGGAAGTGCTGCGGGAAGAAGGTGAGGTTCGTGCCGATGAAGAAGGTCACGAAATGCACCCAGCCCACCCAGTCGGGCAGCATCTTGCCGCTGAATTTGGGCAGGTAGAAATAGATCCCCGCAAAGATCGCGAACATCGCGCCGAGCGACATCACATAGTGGAAATGGGCCACGACGTAATAGGTGTCGTGATAGCTGCGGTCGAGCGTGGCGTTGGCCACGACCACCCCGGTCACCCCGCCGATGACGAAGACGACCAGGAAGCCGATGGCGAAGAGCATGGCTGGCTTGAACTCGATCGAGCCGCCCCACATCGTCGCGATCCAGGAGAAGATCTTGATCCCGGTCGGCACGGCGATGACCATGGTGGCGAGCATGAA
>CAYUBT010000246.1:0-2630 GCA_964443055.1 uncultured Rubellimicrobium sp. | reverse complement strand
CCATGCGATCGGCATGGAGCAATACGGCACCGGCGGCACGGTCCTGTCCTTCGACCTGGGCAGCCGCGAGGCAGCCTTCCGCTTCATGGATGCGCTGGAGTTGATCGTGATTTCAAACAATCTGGGCGACGCCAAGTCCATTGTCACCCATCCGGCAACGACAACCCATCATCGGGTGAGCGACGAGGACAAGGCGGCGCTCGGCATCACCCCCGGCCTCATCCGCCTCTCGGTCGGGCTGGAAGCGGTGGACGATCTCCTGTCCGACATCGCCCGTGGACTTGCGAGGGCCTGACACCATGCGCGACAACATCCCCTCTCATGGCCCCGGCCGAGCCGAGGCCGAAGAAGCGCTCGACCTGCTGCGCCGCTGGATCGGCGCGGTCGCGCCCGAGGAAGTGGCCGCGCTCGACCCGCTGGTCTCGCGGCTGATCCCCGGCCGCGAGATCGTGAACTACCCGGCGCTGGCCCGCGCCTACCCCGAGGCCTTCGTTGCCGACGAAGCCTATCTCGCCTCGATGCCAGACCTGCAGAACGGCCCGGAAAGCCTGATCCGTGGTGCCCGGACGCCGATCCAGCATGTCGGCATCTCGAATTTTCGCCTGCCGATCCGCTTTCACACGGCGGGAAGGGGCGAGGTCACGCTCGAGACCGGCGTGACCGGCACGGTCAGCCTCGAGGCGGGCAGGAAGGGCATCAACATGTCGCGCATCATGCGCTCCTTCTACCGCCACGCCGAGAAGACCTTCTCCTTCAACGTGATCGAGGCGGCGTTGGCCGATTACAAGGCCGATCTGGACTCATTCGACGCCCGTATCCAGATGCGGTTCCGTTTCCCGGTCCTGCTGCCTTCACTCCGTTCCGGCCTGTCCGGTTACCAGTATTACGATATCGCACTGGAACTGGTCGACCGGCGCGGGGTGATGAAGAAGATCGTCCATCTCGACTATGTCTATTCCTCGACCTGCCCCTGTTCGCTGGAACTGTCGGAACACGCCCGCCAGTTCCGGGGCCAGCTCGCCACGCCCCACTCGCAACGCTCGGTGGCGCGGCTTTCGGTCGAACTGCTGCCCGGCCGGCCGGTGCTCTGGTTCGAGGAACTGA
The DNA here is from genome assembly GCA_964443055.1 of uncultured Rubellimicrobium sp. Lineage (GTDB taxonomy): Bacteria > Pseudomonadota > Alphaproteobacteria > Rhodobacterales > Rhodobacteraceae > JADYZU01. The sequence continues at coordinate 1,526 of CAYUBT010000246.1, read as the reverse complement.
TCGCCATCGCCCGCGCCGCCGTGCCGACCGAAACGCAGGTGATGGTGAAACGCGAGGACGAACAGGCATTCGCCGAACTCAACGCCGCCAATCCGGTCTTCGTCGAGGACGCCGTGCGCCTCTTCTGCGAGGGGCTGCGCGCCGACCCCCGCATCGGCGATTTCCGGGTCATGGCCAGCCATCAGGAAAGCCTGCACAGCCATGACGCGGTGAGCATCCTGACCGAGGGCCCGACCTTCGACAGCGAGAGCCTCGACCCGAGGCTGTTCGCGTCACTGGTGCACGGGGGGTGAATTCCCCGTCATTGCGACGAGGCGCTCCTCGATGTGCTGCGCCGCTCGCCCGAGCGCGCACGCGCCTTCGACCTCCTCTGCACGATCCCCGGCGCGGGCAGGATCACCGCCATGGCGCTCCTCGTCGAATGCCCCGAACTCGGCACGATGACGAAGAAACAGGCCGCCAGCCTCGCCGGTGTCGCAGCGATGACCCGCCAGTGGGGCCAGTGGCGCGGGCAGGCCTTCCTCCAGGGCGGCCGCAAGTTCCTGTGCCACCCCCTCGACATGCCCGCCCTAGTCGCCCTCATGCGCAAGCTCATGATCCGGGCCAACACCCTCGTCGCGCAGAACCGCGAATGGGCACTGAAAACAACTTGACCAAGACGGATACTCGCAATGACGGGGAGAGGCGATCGGTCCTGATCTCCGGCGGGTCAGCCGCTGCTTGCGCGATGGGCGGCCTTGGCCTCGATCCGGGCGCGAATGCGGGCGGGGTCGATGCGCGGTGTCGCCTCGAAGAGGGTGCGGGTATAGGGATGTTCCGGCGCGGCGAAGATGTCGTCGCGCGAACGATATTCCACCACTTCGCCGAATTGCATCACCATCACCTCGTCGGCCACATGGCGAACGACGGAAAGATCATGGCTGATGAAGACATAGGTGAGGCTGAATTCCTCCTGCAGGTCCTGCAGCAGGTTGAGGATCTGCGCCTGCACCGAGAGGTCGAGCGCCGAGACGGGTTCGTCCAGCACCAGCAGCTCGGGGTTGACCATCAGTGCCCTTGCGATGGCGATGCGCTGGCGCTGGCCGCCCGAGAACATGTGCGGATAGCGGTTGTAATGTTCATGGCCAAGACCGATGCGCTTCAGCATCGCCATGACGCGCTCGCGCCGCTCCGCCGGGCCGAGATCGGTCGAGAGTTTCAGCGGCTCGGCCAGAACGTCGCCGATCTTCTGGCGCGGATTGAGCGAGCCATAAGGGTTCTGGAACACGATCTGCACCTTGCGGCGCATCTGCGGGTCGAGGCCGTGACGGGCGATGTCGACCTTCTTGCCGTCGATGAAGATCTCGCCGGCGGTGGGCGGGTCGATCATGGTGACCATGCGCGCCAGCGTCGACTTTCCGCAGCCGCTTTCGCCCACGACGGCCAGCGTCCGGCCCTCCTCGACGGCGAGGTCGATGCCCTTTACGGCATGGACGGTGCGCGACTCGCGGAAAAGGCCGCCGGTCACATGGTAGTCGCGCACCAGG
>CAYUBT010000245.1:0-2631 GCA_964443055.1 uncultured Rubellimicrobium sp. | reverse complement strand
GGCGCTGGCGGCGCTCGGGGTGGAGCCGGTCGATTGCGCCATGTGCCGGGCCGGGGCCAATCCCCTGCGTGAGCTTGGGGTGATCCGGCACCTGCACCGGCTGTTGCGGCAGCACCGCCCCGATCTGTGTTTCGGCTATTTCATCAAGCCGGTGATCTACGGCACGATTGCGGCCTGGCTGGCGGGGGTGCCGAGGCGGTTCGGGCTTTATGCGGGGCTGGGCTTCGCCTTCACGGCCGATGAGGGGCAGGGGCTGAAGCGGCGGATGCTGCAGCGCGTGATCGTGACGCTCGCCCGCACCGCCGCTCGCCGCAGCGACCGGGTAATGTTCCAGAACGCCGACGACATGGGCGAGTTCCTGTCGCTCGGCATCCTGCCTGCGGAGAAGGCGGTGCTCGTGGGGGCAACCGGCGTCGATCTCGACGACTGGCCGCTTGCGCCCCTGCCCGAGGGGCCGATCACCTTCGCCCTTGCCGCGCGGCTCCTGCGCGACAAGGGGGTGGGCGAATATGTCGAGGCCGCGCGCGCCTTGCGCCAGAGCCACCCCGAGGCGCGCGTCCTGCTGCTCGGCTCGCCCGACGACAACCCCGCCGCGATCCCCCGGGCCGAGGTCGAGTCCTGGGTGGCCGAGGGGCTGGTGGAATGGCCCGGCCATGTCGCCGTGCGCCCCTGGCTGGAACAGGCGCATGTCTTCGTCCTGCCCTCCTATCGCGAGGGCGTGCCGCGCTCCACGCAGGAAGCCATGGCCATGGGCCGCGCCATCATCACCACCGACGCGCCCGGCTGCCGCGAGACGGTCGAGGACGGCGTGAACGGGTTGCTGGTCCCGCCCCGCGACGCGGAGGCCCTGGCCGAAGCCATGCGCCGCCTCGCCGACGACCGCGCGCTGGTGGAGCGGATGGGCCGCGAAAGCCGCCGCCTCGCCGGGGAGCGGTTCGACGTGCATGTGCAGAACGCGAAGATGCTGGACGTGATGGGGCTGTAGCGGGTCAGGCGGCCACCAGCGGCTCGATATCCAGAACATCCGGGTCCGGCTGGTTCCGGGTGAGGTCATGGTGCAACTGGCGATTCATCCAGAACTCGACCGATGTGCCGAACGCCCGGGAAAGCCGCTGTGCGGTGTCGACGGTCATCGCGGTCTCCTCCTTGACCAGCCGCTCGATACGGGTGCGCGGAACAGCGCGGCACCGCAGCGGGTGACAGGGCCACGCGCAGGATCAGCTCACTGGTGGCCGGCGTACAGATGGGATGCACCCTCGAGGGGCGACGGTCTTATGGCCGCGAGGTCGGTGTTTGCGACCTCCCCGACGGCAGGGACATCGGCGAGGTCATGATTGCCGAGGGCTATTGTGATCGGCGGACGTGGCGGTAGGGGGCTCCGGGCATACTGTCGGGGATCTTTTGCAAGAATATGGCTGGGCTCAAGACACGCCTCTCCGGTTGGGCAGAAGGAGGGTCATGGCAACGAGGCCCCCGATCCCCAATACGCAGAGCGCCACGATCAGCCAATCGCCCGCAGTGGTATTGGCGGCGATTACCCCGATCAGCGCCCAGACCACTCCGGCACGGTAGGTCCAGATATGGGGCCGCCAGGCCGCCACCGCGACCGAAACAACCAGGACCAACACTATCAGCAAAATCGCTGCAAGGCGCGGCGGCATGATCCCGTAGCCCGTGAGCAATACCGAAACTGCCACGCCTGAGGCCGCCGTCAGCCAGCCGGCATAAAGCCCAAGAGCCGCCCATGCCTGCCAGCCTGCCCCGACGCGATACATTGCCAGGATAGCACCTGCCGCCATCGGCAGGATCATGGCGGTCGCGAGTAGCGGCGAAAACATCGCGGTCTGGATCCAGAAGATGCCGAGAAACAGGCTGATGCCGAGGGGCCAAAGTCCATAATCCCATTGCGGCATTGTCGCGGGCCGCCAAAGCGCCCAGGCGGCGGAAAGGATCAAGCCGAAATAGATCAGTCCCCAGATCGAAAAGGCCCATCCGGCAGGTTGGGCGGGCCAGCGATCGACCTGCACGGGGAAGCTCTCGGCGTAAAAACCGCCAAAGCCGTTCGAGAGCAGTGGTGATACGGCAAAGGCGATAGCCAGCGCCAGAATGGTCAGACGGACGGCTCGGTCGTTCATCTCGGGTCTCCCTTATTGAACTGACGCCTGACCCTGGGGCTGTTTCCAGCGGAATTTATGCTGCCCTCGGACCCTGTTGGCCGGTTTGGCTTCTTCTTTTCTCAACCAATAGATCACGGCTGTGGGGTTCCGCCAAGCGCAGAGTTTGAGTGATTGCGTTAGCAGACCTCGATCCACCGCCGAACGGTGCGAGACTGCACTTCCACTGCCTCGGCTAGCCGCGTCTGCCAGCCGTGCCCCCAAATATGGGAGCCGAGGCGCTGTGCCTCGGCCCGGTCCATAGAATCTGCGGGACACGTGCGTCGCAACCTATTGATCCGTATAGGGCTGACTTCGCCGCCTGCGGGACATAGGCCCGCTGATTTCATTATATAATTTGTAAAAGTGGTGGGCTGTGCAGGGATCGAACCTGCGACCCGCTGATTAAGAGTCACCATCCTCCGCTTTCATAGGGTTTCATCCTGTTTGATGCTATTTATGTTGATTTCCATCGAGA
>CAYUBT010000244.1:0-2694 GCA_964443055.1 uncultured Rubellimicrobium sp. | reverse complement strand
CGCGCTCGTTTTTCGAATCCGACCTGCGCTGGCTGCGCCATTACGGCTTTGCCGCGCTCGACGTGCCGGTGATGCGCGGCGGGATGGCGGGATGAGCGGCGGGCAGGAGCCGGGGGGCTGGCGCAGGCTCTGGCGGGTGATCAACTCCCCGGTGCTGGGGCCGTTCCTGCTGGCCATCCTGTTTGCGGCCGTCAGTTATTACTTCATCTTCAGCACCTGACGGTTGGGGCGGGGTCTCGCGATTGCGAGGAGGTGCAGCCGGTGCGGCAGGCCTGAGGTGTCGGGACATCTGGCTTTCCTCGCTGACCGCTCGCAGTGACGGGGGATTGTCACTGCGGGGAGGTGCCGCCGGATCGTGTCGCTGATGCCTGCAATGACGAAGGCGAGGCCCGGCCCGCATTCGCCCCGACTTTCCTTTTCCACATCACTGCGCTAGGCGCGGGGTGCTTTTGCCCGACCCTCTGGAGCGGCCCATATGAAATTCACCCTCTCCTGGCTCAAGGACCATCTCGACACCGCCTCCACGGTCGAGGACATCGCCGATGCGCTCACCGATCTCGGCCTCGAGGTCGAATCCGTCAGTGATCCGGCCGCAGCGCTGGCACCGTTCACGCTGGCACATGTCCTTGAGGCCGAACAGCACCCCGAGGCCGACCGGCTGCGGGTCTGCCGCGTGCTCACCGACGAGGGCGAGCGGCAGATCGTCTGCGGTGCGCCCAATGCGCGGGCAGGCATCATCGCGGTGCTGGCCAAGCCCGGCGATTATGTCCCCGGCATCGACCTGACGCTGGGTGTCTCGAAGATTCGCGGTGTCGAGAGCCACGGGATGCTGTGCTCCGAACGCGAGATGCAGATGTCGGACGAGCATGACGGCATCATCGAACTGCCATCGGGCGAGGTAGGCGAAAGGTTCGTCGACTGGCTGGCCAGGAATGACCCGGCCCGGATCGACCCGGTGATCGAGATCGCGATCACCCCGAACCGCCCCGATGCGCTGGCCGTGCGCGGGATTGCCCGCGATCTGGCGGCGCGCGGTCTTGGCGTGCTGAAGCCCGCACCCGAGGTGACCGTGCCCGCGACGGCGGAAGGCACCGTTACGGTGACCATCGACGCGGATACGCTCGACGGCTGCCCGGTCTTCTGCCTGCGCGAGATCAGGGGCGTGAAGAACGGCCCATCGCCGCGCTGGCTGCAGGACAGGCTGCGTGCCATCGGTCTGCGCCCGATCAATTTCCTGGTCGATGTCACCAATTTCTTCTCCTACGACCGGGCACGGCCCCTGCATGTCTTCGACGCGGACAAGGTGAAGGGCAATCTGCGTGTTCATCGTGCGAAGGGGGGCGAGCAGATGCTTGCGCTCGACGGCAAGACCTACACGTTCCGGCCCGGCCAGATGATCATCGGCGATGAGTCCGGGCCGCTGTCCGTTGCGGGGCTGATGGGCGGCGAGGAGTCGGGCTGCACCGACGGAACCGTCAATGTCCTGGTCGAAAGCGCCTGGTGGGATCCGGTCACCATCGCCCATACCGGCCGTGCACTGAAGCTCAATTCCGATGCGCGCTATCGTTTCGAGCGGGGGATTGATCCGGCTTTCACCCGCCCGGGACTGGAACTTGCCACGCGGATGATCCTCGAACATGCAGGGGGCGAGGCTGCACCGCTGGTTCAGGCGGGCGAGGCACCCGACATGGCCCGTGCCTATGCGTTCGACCCCCAGGCGGTCGAGCGGATCGTCGGCATGACGATTCCCGAGGCGGAGCAGGTCGCCACGCTCACCGCCCTGGGCTTCGACGTGAGAGAGGGCATGGCCCATGTCCCCAGCTGGCGGCCCGATGTGCAGGGCGAGGCGGATATCGTCGAGGAGGTCGCGCGCGTGGCCTCGCTTGGCGGGCTCGAGGGCCGGCCTCTGCCCCGCCCCGACGGCGTGACCCGGCCCGTGCTCACCCCGCTTCAGGCCCGTCATACGGCGGCGCGGCGGCAGGCGGCGGCGCTCGGCTACAATGAATGCGTGAGCTACAGCTTCATCGACCGCCACTCGGCTGAACTCTTCGGCGGCGGTGCGGATGCGACGATGGTCGCCAATCCGATCTCGAGCGAGATGAGTCACATGCGCCCCTCGCTCCTGCCCGGGCTCCTGCAGGCGGCGGCGCGCAATCAGGCGCGGGGGTTCATGGACCTCGCATTGTTCGAGGCGGGATCGGTGTTCTCGGGCGGCGAGCCCGGCGAGCAGACTTTCGAAGTCGCGGGCCTGCTGGTCGGCCGCGACGCGCCGCGTGATGTCCATGGCGGGCAAAGGCCCGTCGATCCCTATCACGCCAAGGCCGATGCCGAAGCGGTGCTTGCTGCCGTGGGCGCGCCTGCAAAGGTGATGGTCCGGCGCGGTGCTGCCGGGTTCTGGCATCCGGGACGGCACGGGATTCTCGGTCTCGGGCCCAAGGTGGTGATGGGCGTGTTCGGCGAACTGCATCCGCGCATTCTTGCGGCCTTTGACGTGAAGGGGCCGGCGGTCGCCTTCACGATCTGGCCCGATGTGGTGCCGCTGCCGCGCAGGCAGGGAGCGGCGCGTCCACCGCTCGTCCTGAGCGATCTGCAGGCGGTGGAGCGCGATTTCGCCTTCGTGGTCGATGCCGATGTCGAGGCGGCGGCGCTCATCAATGCCGCGCAGGGTGCGGACAAGGCGCTGATTGCCGAGGT
>CAYUBT010000243.1:0-2703 GCA_964443055.1 uncultured Rubellimicrobium sp. | reverse complement strand
GGAGGATTCGAACCCCCGACCCCTTGATTCGTAGTCAAGTACTCTATCCAGCTGAGCTACCAGCGCGCGGCAGAGTGCGGGCGATGTAGCCGTGCGGGGCGGGGGATGCAAGGGCGAAAGTCCCGCGCCCGGGGCTCCGCACCTGTACTGCAGTGAGGTTCACATCCTTCGCTGAAGTGATGTGGTGATCTTGAAAAGGGTCGCCGACAGGCATTCAACCAGAAGAATTCCCGCGAAATCCCCGTCATTGCGAGGAGCCGAAGGCGATGCGGCAAGCCAGGGCGTGGGACACCTGGGTTGCTTCGCTGACGCTCGCTCTGGCGGGGGAGTGTTGGGTCCGGTGCCCGGCCCCGCGCCCCGGGAGCCTTCCGCAATGAAGGGACCGGCCGCGGTTCTTGCCTCCCGTCATGCGCCCGCGTTCATCGCCAGCGGGGTGCTTTCCTCCTCGATGGCCGCATCACTGCGGGGCAGGCGGATGGTGAAGGCGGTGCCCTCGGGGCCGGTACGGGCAAGCTCCAGCCTGCCGCCATGGCCGCGCACCAGTTCGGCGGCGATGGTCAGGCCCAGCCCCGCGCCGCCGCGCCGCGTGCCGCCCTGGAAGGGCTGGAACAGGTGGTCCTGCGCGCGCTGCGGCAGGCCGGGGCCGGTGTCGCTGATGGTGATGATCCAGGACTCCTCTTCCTCGCCCGCATGGACCGAGATCTCGCCCGGTTGTCCGGCCGCGATGATCGCCTGGCGGGCGTTGCGCACGAGGTTCTGGATCACGCGGTGAAGCTGCTCGGCATCGGCGCGGATGGTGAGCGAGGCGGGCACGTCCTCGGAGAACGAGATGTCATGCTCGCCTGCCGCAAGCCGCTCGCCCTCGATCACATCGGCTACCAGCATCGCCAGCGGCAGCCTGACGAGGCGCGGCGGCGGCTCCTCGGCGCGGCCAAAGGCCAGTGTCGATTCGGTCAGATGCACCGCGCGGGTGATCGAGCCCACGAGTTTCGGTCCCATCCGCGCGACCAGCGGGTCATCCGAACCCTCGAGCCGGTCTGCGAAAAGCTGCGCCGAGGTCAGGATGTTGCGCAGGTCATGCGCCACCTTGGCCACCGCGCTGCCGAGCTGGGCAAGCCGCTCCTTCTGCCGCAGCGCCCCCGAGAGCTGCGTCTGCACGGTGGCCAGCGCCTCCTCGGCCAGCCTGATCTCGCGGATGCGGGCGCGGGGGGTGATGACCCGGCGGGCGTCTTCGGGCGCTTCGGCATAGCTTTCCATCGCGCGCACCACGCCGGTGATCGGCTGCACGATCAGGCGGCGCACGGCGAAGAACAGCAGCGCCGCCAGCACCACTGCCACCAGCGCCGACTGTGTGAGCACCCGCAGTCCATAGTCCCACATTGCCTCGCGCAGGGGCCCCTGTTCCATCGTCACCTCGATCAGGAGCCCGCCACCCTGCACCGGCTGGCCGATGACGCGGATGATCCGGTCCTCGGGGTCCATGAGCGTGGCGAGGGCGTCGGCGATCAGCCCCGCGCGGGTCTCGCCCCGCAGGTCGTAGGTGGCGAAGACGGGTTCGGGAATGGGCGAGGACAATGCAAGCTGGCGCACCGCGTCGCGACGCAGGACGACATTGTAGACCCCGGCGTTGTCGAGAAGCTCGCGTTCGAGTTCGGCGTCGATCATCTCATCGGCGAGGACGGCGAGCGAGGCGATCTGCGCCCGTTCGAGCCGCTGCTGCAGATAGTCCTGGCGATAGGCGGAAACGGACGGAAAGAGGATGAAGCCCTCGGCCAGCAGGACGAAGACCGTCGTCAGGATCAGAAATCGCCCCGAAAGCGAATTGATCATGCCCATCCCCCGGGCCGCCTTCGCGACGGCCGTCTGCCGCAATCTATGCACGGTGCGCGGAATTGTGAAACGGATGTGATCGGAGAACGGTTCCCGCAGGCCAGGCGTCGTCGTGACGGGTGTGGACGAAGCGACCCGGACCCCGGCCGGCCGATCACGGCGCTGTCGCTCGCGATGACGATTCATCCCGCCCCTTGCGGCCACGCCGCTCCGCTGGCATCCCTCGTCCGGGTCAGCCGGGAGGCAGGGATGGAGCCCGCGAAGAAACCGAAACGCCCGCAGCAGGTCTTCACCCTGCTTGTCCAGGTCGGCCGCAAGGCGGATGACGGCCTGCCCGAGGGGGCGACGGGCGGGGCGCTTCTCGTCTATGCAAGCGGTGTGGACGAGCCCGAGGCCGTGCGCGAGACGGTTGCCCTTCTCAGACAGGCCGGGCTCGCGCCCCTCGATGTCCAGGGGCATGGCACCGCCGAGGAACGCGCGGCCGCGGGTGAGGAGGTGGGTGCCGAGGAACGTGCGCTCATGGCCCGGGCCCTTGACGAGAACAGCGTTGTCGTCGTGCAGATGACCCCCTTCTACGACTGAAAGGCCGCCATGACCGCCGCACCCGTCGATCCCGTCGCCCTCACCGCCGATCTCGTCCGCTGCCCCTCGGTGACACCGGCCGAGGGCGGCGCGCTGCTGCTGCTCGAACGGCTGCTGACCGGCGCGGGCTTCGAGTGCACGCGGGTGGACCGGGGCGGGGTGAGCAACCTGTTCGCCCGCATCGGGCCGAAGGGTGCCGCCCGCAGTTTCGGCTTCAACGGCCATACCGATGTCGTGCCGCCGGGCGATGAATCACTCTGGACCCTGCCGCCCTTCGCTGCCGGGATCCGC
>CAYUBT010000242.1:0-2773 GCA_964443055.1 uncultured Rubellimicrobium sp. | reverse complement strand
AACTGTCGCGCGTCGCCACGGGGCGGACGCTCTACATCCTCGACGAGCCCACGACGGGGCTGCATTTCGAGGATGTGCGCAAGCTGCTGGAAGTGCTGCACGAACTGGTCGAGCAGGGCAATACGGTCGTGGTGATCGAGCATAATCTCGACGTGGTGAAGACCGCCGACTGGATCATCGACATCGGTCCCGAAGGTGGCGACGGCGGCGGGCGCATCGTTGCCATTGGCACACCCGAGGACTTGGCGGCGGTGGGCGAGAGCCATACCGGCCGCTATCTCGCACCACTTCTGAAGCCGCACAGCGTCGCGGCGGAATAGATGGCGGACCGGCCCAGGATCGGGCTTGCCCTCGGCACCGGCGGCGCGCGCGGTTGGTGCCATATCGGCGCGATCCGCGAACTGGCCGAGATGGGAATCGAGGCCGATGTCGTGGCCGGCTCGTCAATGGGGGCGTTGGTGGGCGCGGCCCATGCGGGCGGGCGGCTTGATAATCTGGCCCGCAGCGCCGCCGACCTGACCTGGCGCAACGTGCTGGCGCTCATGGACATGCGACTGCGGGGCGGCGGGATCGTCGGCGGTGCGGGAATCGAGGATTTTCTCGGCAGACTCGGCCTTGACGGGCGGATCGAGGATCTGGCGCTGCCGTTCCTTGCTGTCGCCACCAGTCTTGAAACCGGGCAGGAGATCTGGCTGCGCGAGGGGGTGCTGGCCGCTGCGGTGCGGGCTTCGGCGGCCATGCCGGGTGTCTTCGCGCCGGTCGAACTGGCGGGACGCTGGCTGGTGGATGGCGGTCTGGTCAACCCGGTGCCAGTGTCGGCCGCGCGGGCGATGGGTGCTGATGTCGTGATCGCCATCAACCCCAATCACCGCAACGCGCCCCGCTACTGGCAGCCCGGCGCGCCCTCGGCCCTGCGCAACGCCATGTCCGGCATTCTGCCCGCCATGCCCGAAACCCTGCGCGGGCTGCTGCCCGAGGCGCATGCCGAACCGGAGCCCGGCCCGCCGCATTATTTCGAGACGGTCACGACCTCCATCGACATCATGACCGACCGCATCCGCCGCGCGCGACTGGCGAGCGATCCACCCGACGTGATGCTGGGCGCGAATCTGCCGGGACTCGGCGTGCTCGAATTCCATCGCGCGGCCGAAGCCGTCGAGGAGGGCGCGCGTATGGTGCGCGCCCGGCAAGACTGGATTCGCGAGGTGACGGGGATCGGCTAGGTTCAGCCCTTCTCTTCCGACCGGGTGGAAACCCCGAGAAGAGAATAGAGCGCGCAATGTCCGACCAGCCCGGTCACGAGCGGCAGAATGCCGATCAGCTTGATCCAGTGCCAGAAGCCGGTGGTCGGCTCCACGAAAAACCAGACGAGCAATCCCGCGCCGATCACGATACGGATGGCGCGGTCGACGATTCCTTCGTTGATGGGGAACATGACGGTCTCCTTCCACACTGTCCGGGACAATATATCATCTTGTCCTGATATTATCATAGATGTGCTCCGGGGAAGCCATTGCAACCCCGGCTTTCCAGTGTTCTGGCTTGCCGCGTCGCCTTCGGCTCCTGGCAATGACGATGGGGACGGGGGCTGCCTCTCGTCATTGCGAGCGCAGCGAAGCAACCCGGTCCCCACGCCGTCTGGCTTGCCGCGTCCCCTGCGCCTCCTCACAATGACGGGAAGCTCGGGGCGGAAGGCCCGTCCGCGGCTCGAGGGAGAGTGTGAACCTCACTGCGACATGCGTTCGGAGCCCCGGGGCGTCAGTCGGCCTGCTTGAAGTGGAACTCGCCGCCCTCCTTGATGCCCGAGGGCCACCGGGCGGTGACCGTCTTGGTCTTGGTCACGAAGCGGAAGGCATCCGGGCCATACTGGTTGAGGTCGCCAAAGGCCGACCGCTTCCAGCCGCCGAAGGTGTGATAGGACAGCGGCACCGGGATCGGGACGTTGATCCCGACCATGCCGACCTGCACGCGGTTGGCGAAATCGCGGGCCGCATCGCCGTCGCGGGTATAGATCGCGACGCCGTTGCCGTATTCGTGGTCGGTGGCAAGCGCCAGCGCCTCCTCATAGGTCTGCGCACGGACGGTCGAGAGGACGGGGCCGAAGATCTCGGTCCGGTAGATGTCCATGTCCTTCGTGACATTGTCGAACAGATGCGGGCCGACGAAGAAGCCGTCCTCGTAGCCCTGCAGCCTGAAGTCGCGGCCGTCGACGACCAGCTTCGCACCCTGCTCGATCCCGCGTTCGACCAGACCGAGCACGCGCGTCTTGGCTTCGGCGGTCACCAGCGGGCCGTAATCCACATCGTCACCCAGGGTGTAGGGGCCGACGCGCAGCTTCTCGATCCGGGGAATCAGCAGTTCGATCAGTCGGTCCGCCGTCTCGTCGCCCACCGGAACCGCGACGGAGACCGCCATGCAGCGTTCACCCGCCGCGCCATAGCCTGCGCCGATCAGCGCGTCGGCGGCCTGTTCCATGTCAGCGTCGGGCATGACGATCATGTGATTCTTTGCACCGCCGAAAGCCTGCACCCGTTTGCCGTTCTCGGCGGCGCGGGCATAGATATAGGCGGCGATCGGGGTGGAGCCGACGAAGCCGATGGCATTCACCTGCGGATTGTCAAGCAGCGCATCGACTGCCTCCTTGTCGCCGTTGACGACCTGGAGGATGCCGTCGGGCAGGCCCGCCTCGGTCATCAGTTCCGCAAGCATCAGCGGCACGGAGGGGTCGCGTTCGGAGGGTTTCAGCACGAAGGCGTTGCCGGCGGCGATGGCC
>CAYUBT010000241.1:0-2773 GCA_964443055.1 uncultured Rubellimicrobium sp. | reverse complement strand
TCAAGTGTGCAGGACAAACCAGGGCGGGCGGGGTTCATGCCCCGAAGCGGCGTCAGGCGCCAGGTTGCTTGCGAACTCCCGCCCGCCACCTCTCTAGCACATTCGCAACGGACTGGGTGCTTCGCTGCCACGCGCAATGACGGGATGGCGTGATGGATTCGGAGCGCCCGGGTTCAGCGCGGCAGCGTCAGTTCCGCGCGCAACCCGCCAAGCACGGGTGACCGGCCGAGGCCGAGCGTGCCCCCATGGGCCCGGGCGATCTCGTCGACGATGGCGAGGCCGAGCCCTACCCCCGCCCCCCGGTCCTGGTTGCGTGCATCATCAAGCCGCACGAATGGTTGGACGGCCTCTTCGGCCCGTTCAGGGGCGATACCCGGCCCGTCGTCCTCGACGGCGATGCGGATCTCTCCCGGCGCGAAGACAAGCCCGATCCGGACCCGGTCACCATGGCGCAACGCATTGGCCACCAGATTGCCGAGCGCGCGGCGGATGGCGAGCGGGCGCAGGCGCGCGGGCGCGGGCACGCCCTCGACCGGCAGAAGCGCAACCTCGCGCGCGCCGGTGCGTGCCGCATCATTGGCCACCTGCCGGACGAGGGCGGCAACATCGACCTCCTCGAAACCCTCCTCGCGGTCGCCGCGCGCATAGTCGAGGAAGGCCGCAATCATCCTCTCCATCTCGTCCACATCGCGACGCAGGTCGGCGCTGTCGTCGCCCGGCATCATCTCGAGCCCGAGGCGCAGCCGCGTCAGCGGCGTGCGCAGATCGTGGCTGACACCCGAGAGCATCAGCTGACGGCTGCGGTTCTGTTCCTCGATTCTCGCGCGCATCTGCAGGAAGGCGCTGCCGGCAGCGCGCACCTCGCGTGCGCCGCCAGGGTGATAGGGCACGATGCGCCCGTGGCCGTATTCCTCCGAGGCCGCCGCCAGCCGCGCGATCGGGCGCAACTGGTTGCGCAGGAAGCGATAGGCGATGAAGGTCATGGCCGCGCCGAACACCACCATCAGCACGAGAAGCTGGTGCGGATTGGAGGCCGAGACCCTGCGGCGCGGGAAGGAGATGCCGAAGTCACCCGCATCATCCGCCAGCCACAGCATCACCTCGCGCCCGTCGGCAAGCGAGAGCGACTCGAGCGTCGGCAACCGCTCGCGCAACACCTGTTCCACGACACGGCCCGACAGGTCCCAGACGGGCCTGCCGCTTTCCGGCACGACCTCGGGCGCAGGGTCGAGCAGTTGCAGGCCAAGTGCCACAGCCAGCTCCCCGGCCGCCTGTACGTCACGTGCGTGAGTCGTTGCAATCAGCGCGATCTCGTCGGCGACGCTTTGCGTCATCTGCCGGGTGACGCCCTCGAAATGTCGCTGGATGAAGGACAGCGTCACCACGAGTTGCAGCGCCACGATGGGCACGATCAGGATCAACGCCGCACGACCGTAAAGGCCGCGCGGAAGAAAGCGCTTGATCATGCCCGGCACTCCGGCGGGTGGCGTTCGGCTCGACATGACGCCAGACTAGGGCGGCTTGCGATGACGGGAAAGCGCGATGACGGCAGCGGCGACGACAGAGGCGAGGATCGGCCCCGGACTCTTGCGCATTCGGGCACCGAATCCCTCGCCCATGACCGGGAGCGGGACCAACAGCTGGGTGCTGGGTAAAGAGCGGGTTCTGATCGTCGATCCCGGCCCCGAGGACGACGCCCATCTCGCGGCACTGAAGGCCGCCGTCGCGGGGCGCGAGGTGGCGGGGGTGGTCGTCACCCACAGTCACCGCGACCATGTCGCCCTCGCACCGCGCCTCGCGGGGGAGCTGGATGCGCCGCTCATGGGCTTCGGCCCCGTCGCCCCCGGCAGTGCGCTCGACGGGCTCGGGCTCGAGATGGTCCGCCCGGGCGCGGGAGGCGAGGGGAAAGGTGCCGTCTTCCGCCCCGACATCCGTCTTGCCGATGGCGTGACGGTCGAAGGATGGCGGATCATCCACACGCCGGGCCATCTTGGCGACCATGTCTGCCTGTGGCGCGAGGACGGCACGCTGGTCACCGGCGATCACGTGATGGGCTGGTCGACCAGCATCGTCGCACCCCCTGCGGGCGACATGGGCGATTACATGCGCTCGCTCGACCGGCTCGCGGCATTGCGGCCCCGTCTCGGCCTCCCCGGCCATGGCGAGCTTCTGACCGATCCGGCCGCGCGGATCGCCGAACTCAAGACCCGCCGCAGGGGACGCGAGGCGCGGCTGCTGGCCGCGCTCGCCCGCGGCTCCGCCACCTGCCCCGATCTGACCGCCCGACTTTACCGGGGCCTGGCTTCCGAACTGATCCGTGCCGCGGAACTGACGTGTCTCGCCCATCTCCTGGCCCTCGCACAGACGGGACGGGTCGAGACCGGCGGCGGGCCATGGCGCGAGGCACGTTTCGCGCTTGTCCCGGGACAGGATACGCCAGCCGCAGCATGAGGACACCTCGCCCCGGCGGGGCTCCCGGCTCATGTTGCGGTGAGGTTCAGATCCTCCCCTGACCTCATGTGACCACCTCAAACAGGAGCGCGAACGGGCATCCGGTCCGCAGGATACCCCCGAAATTCCGTCATTGCGAGGAGCCGCAGGCGACGCGGCAAGCCAGAACGCTGGGGACTGGGTTGCTTCTCTACGCTCGCAATGACGAAAGACATTTGGGACTCGGCACCCTGGCCCGGAGTGCGCACGGCTTGCACCGGCGGGGGCGCGCGGCTAGGCAGGGGCATGGCCGCCTCCCCTTTCGCGCAGATGCGCACCTGGG
>CAYUBT010000240.1:0-2810 GCA_964443055.1 uncultured Rubellimicrobium sp. | reverse complement strand
AGTGCAGTGAATCCGTTCAGGATGGTCACGCGGATCCGGACCTCGGCGACCTGGCGATCGATGTCGCGGGCGGCCGACCGCTGCCCCGGCAGCTTGATACAGGGCTTCCTGGTCCCGGCACGGCTCCGGCGGTGGTATCCGCTCCATCATCACCAGATGGCTCGACCG
The DNA here is from genome assembly GCA_964443055.1 of uncultured Rubellimicrobium sp. Classification (GTDB taxonomy): domain Bacteria; phylum Pseudomonadota; class Alphaproteobacteria; order Rhodobacterales; family Rhodobacteraceae; genus JADYZU01. The sequence goes on along the minus strand of CAYUBT010000240.1, from coordinate 2,642 downwards.
ACATGCTTCGAGATGCGCAGGATTGCGCTGCGGGCGCGTGCCCCGGCGGTGTCAGGCGTCCATGGCGTGGCATTCTCGCGAGGCGGAATGATCGCAACCGCGCCCCGTGCGGCGATGGTGCCGAGGGAGACCGTGGCCGCAGTGCGGCCGCGCAAGCCCCCGAAGCGGTGGCACTTGCGGGTAGACGGCGTGCACCATGAAGGTGAAGCTCTCGCAGGACGGCAGGACGTAGCCCCGGTCGCGTTCGGCGGAGCGACCGTCCGAAAGGCTGCCGGGATGCAGGCGGCGCAGGGCATGAACTGGTTCGAGCATGTCCATGCGGATGCCGAGATGGCGGCCACGCGCCAGCCAGTCGATCATCTCGCCGCGGTGGCCGGGCGGATCGACAATGGCACCGATCTGCCGGTCAGCCTCTTGAGCCCCGGTCGCGTCGAGCGACCGCGCAGGATGTCGTAGACGAAGGAGCGGTTCACGCCCGCCATCTTGGCAACATGGGCCGGCGGGAGCCCGAGCTGGTCGGCCCGGGCACGCAGGCGGTCGGCCAGTGTGTGGTGCTCGGACATGTTTTCCCTAGGGCGATGTGGATACGCCGCCTTCAAATTTCCACCACTTCTGAGACACGATCGCGGCTTGTGCTGTAAGCCACTGAAATTACTCAACCCGCAGAAGCGGCCCGTTTCGTGCCTACAACCCGAAGACAGATGAGCCAGATCGGCAATGCGCATGAGCCCGACCCGCGCCAGCTCCCCGGCGATGGCGTGGTTGATGCGCAGCGTCGCAACCGGCAGCTGCCCGATACCCTCGGCCAGCCGGCCATTGGGCACGATGCCGCCACCGTGGCGGGCCAGCGCATGGGCAGCGCCGCGGTTTTCCCTCCTGCCGCCACGCCTGCCCACACGAAATGATTGACTCGTCTCACTTTCACCCCTTTAAATCAGTATATGATATTCAGAGTTCTGGGAGGAGCCGTCGTCATGCCCGAAGCAACTGAAGTGAACACCCCGAGTGTTGACGAGACCGCCAGAGAGCCGGCTCGCAGAACATTCCTCAAGTCAACAAGTCTTGGCACCCTGGGTGCGATGGCGTGGATGGGCAGCCCGTATCTTGGAAACATGACCGCGATGGCTCAGGTTCTCGAGGAAGACCTGATGAATGACAAGGACGGGCTCATCCTGCTGAACGACCGGCCCATCAACGCCGAGACTCCGGCCCATCTGCTTGACGACGATGTCACGCCCTACGAACGTTTCTTCGTCCGCAGCAACGGCCTCGTGCCCGATACCGCGCTGGAGATGGATGCCGAAGGCTGGACCCTCACCGTCGACGGCGAGGTCGAGACACCGCTGGAATTGACCATTGCCGACCTCAAGGAACAGTTCGAAGTCATCACCCGCCGCCTTGTCATCGAATGTGGGGGCAACGGGCGGGCATATTTCAATCCCGGCGCATCCGGAAACCAGTGGACCACCGGTGCCGTAGGGTGTGCCGAGTGGACCGGCGTACGGTTGAGCGATGTTCTGAACGCAGCCGGCGTCAAGGACACCGCCGTCTACACCGGCCATTATGGCAACGACCTGCATCTCTCGGGTGATCCCGAACAAGAGGTGATCTCGCGGGGGGTGCCGATCGAAAAGGCGCTGGCCGAAGGCGGGATCATTGCCTGGCAAATGAATGGTGAGCCGATTCCGGCATTGCACGGGTTTCCGCTGCGCGTGATCATTCCGGGTTATCCGGGGTCGGTGTCCCAGAAATATCTGACCCGGATCTGGGTGCGTGATCAGGTCCATGACGGTTCCAAGATGACCGGCTATTCCTATCGCCTGCCTGCCTATCCGGTGGCACCGGGGACCGAGGTTCCGGAAGAGGATATGGTGATCATGACCGAGATGCCGGTCAAATCGCTGATCACCCATCCCCAGACCGGGGCAGAAGTCGCGACAGGCGAGGCCGTTGAGGTGCGCGGCCATGCCTGGGCGGGCAGCGGCGACGTTGCCTCGGTCGATATCTCGATCGATTTTGGCCAGACATGGGTCGCCTGTGAACTTGACGACCCGGTCAACCTTTTCGCCTGGCAGCGGTTCCGCGCCCATGTGACGCTCCCCGAGGGAGGGTATTACGAGGTCTGGGCGCGGGCGACCGACATGAACGGTGTGGCTCAGCCGCCTGTCGTGCCTGGCTGGAACCCGCGCGGATATGGCAACAACATGCAGCACCGCATCGCACTGATCGCAGTCTGAATGACGGTTCCGGCCCGGACGGAAGGTCCGGGCCGCGCCTGTTACAAGGAACCGACATGCCCAAGACTTTCTTCCTCGGCGCTGCTGCGCTCTGCTTCGGTCTGCTTCTCGGGGCATCGGCCAGCCTCGCACAGCAGGGCTTCGATCCTATGCGCCCGGCAGTCAATCCGCTTGTGCCAGCCGCACCCATGGCAGAGGCGGGCAGTGACGAGCCAGCGTTCGCGCCCAATCCGGAACTTGGCAATCTCCCCGATGCTCCGGGTGCCGAGGATACCTATTATCAATGCGTTGCCTGCCATTCGACCGCGATCATCCGGCAGCAGTCACTCTCCGACGCTCGCTGGGATTACCTCTGGACCTGGATGATCGAGGAACAGGGCATGTATGAGCCGGACGATGAAACCC
>CAYUBT010000239.1:0-2850 GCA_964443055.1 uncultured Rubellimicrobium sp. | reverse complement strand
GGAGGCATGACAGGCGCGGTCAATATCGGTGAGGCCGCGCGCGCAACCGGCGTCTCGGTCAAGATGATCCGCTACTACGAGGAGCGCGGGCTGATCCCCGCGCCCACGCGCACCGCCGCCGGCTATCGCACCTATGGCGAACGCGACATCCAGACCCTGCGCTTCATCCGCCGCGCCCGTGATCTGGGTTTCTCGATGAAGGAAATCACCGAACTGCTGGCCCTCTGGCAGGACCGCGCACGGGCGAGCGCGGATGTGAAGGCCATCGCCCTCGCCCATGTCGCTGATCTCGAACGCCGGATCGAGGAAATGCGCGAGATGTCCGCCACGCTTGCCCATCTCGCGCGCAACTGCCACGGCGACGCGCGGCCCGATTGTCCGATCCTCGAAGACCTTGCCGGCGGGTGAGTCGGGCGCAGGGACGATCTTCGTGTGTTTGTAGGGATATTCGCAAGAATATGCGTCATGATGGTTATATGACGAACAATCATGCGAAAATAGTCTGCACACCGGGAGATTAAGAAAAGAACTTCCGCGCCGGTCGTGGTAATCTGCGCCATCACTGGAAGAGGAGGCGCTTGCCATGAAGGTCATCGTTCTCGGCGCCGGGGTCATCGGTGTCACGCAAGCCTGGTATCTGGCCGAAGCGGGCCATGAAGTGACGGTGATTGACCGGCAGGACGCGCCCGCGCTCGAGACCTCCTTCGCCAATGCCGGAGAGATCAGCCCCGGCTACTCCGCTCCCTGGGCCGCGCCGGGTGTGCCGCTCAAGGCGATGAAATGGATTTTCCAGCGCCATGCGCCGCTCGTCGTGAACTTCACGCCCGAACCGGCGAAACTCGCCTGGATGACCAGGATGCTGATGAACTGCACCTCGTCGGCCTATGCGGTGAACAAGGCGCGGATGGTGCGGCTCGCGGAATATTCGCGCGACAGCCTCATTGCCCTGCGCGACCGGACCGGCATCGAATACGAGGGGCGCCAGCAGGGCACCCTGCAGCTTTTCCGCACGCAGAAGCAGGTGGACGACGCGGCCAAGGATATCGCCGTGCTGAAGGAAGGCGGCGTGCCCTTCGAGGTGCTCGACCGTCAGGGCTGCATTGCCGCCGAGCCGGGGCTCACGGGCTCTGCCGACCTCATTGCCGGGGGGCTGCGCCTGCCCAATGACGAGACCGGCGATTGCCAGATCTTCACCACGCGGCTGGCCGGGATGGCCGAGGCGCACGGCGTCACCTTCCGCTGGGGCGTGACGGTGAAGAATATCCGTGCCGAGGCCGGCCGCATCACCGGGGTCGAGACCGACCGGGGAACGCTGACGGCCGACGCCTATGTGCTGGCCATGGGGCCGCATTCGGCTGCCATGGCGCGTCCGCTGGGCATCCGCATGCCGATCTATCCGATGAAGGGCTATTCGATCACCCTGCCGATCGTGGACGAATCGCGCGCGCCCGTCTCGACCGTCATGGACGAGACCTACAAGATCGCCATCACCCGGCTGGGCGACCGCATCCGCGTGGGCGGGCTGGCCGAGATCGCGGGCTATGACCTGTCGCTGAACGAACGGCGCAAGGCGACGCTCGTGCAATCGGTCGAGGCGCTCTTCACCGGCGCAGGCGATCAGCAGCGGGCCGAATTCTGGTCCGGCCTGCGGCCCATGACGCCGGACGGCACGCCGGTCGTGGGGGCATCGCCCTATCCGAACCTGTTCCTCAACACGGGCCACGGCACCCTGGGCTGGACGATGGCAGCGGGCTCGGGGCGGCTTCTGGCCGACATCATCTCGGGCCATGCGCCCGACATCCAGCATGCCGATCTGGGCTATGCCCGCTACGAAGGACGGCGCGGCCGCGCGGCCGGGCCGATGGTGCCTGTCACGGGATAAGCCCGCCGTCATTGCGAGCGAATGCGAAGCAACCAGAATCTCCATGTTTCTGGCTTGCTTCGTCGGCTGACGCCTCCTCGCAATGACGAAGGGGAAAGGGGGCTGCCTACCCTGCGACCACACGCGATCTTGGCGGGACATCGCCGGGTGGCCATGTTAGGCGGCGGGAGGACTTCCCCGCCATCACGCAGAAGGAGGCGACATGCTCTCGGTCCAGATGTTCATGGATGCGACCCTCGTCCCGGCCCTGCTGATCGCGCTGACGGCGGGAATCCTGTCGTTCCTCAGCCCCTGCGTGCTCCCGGTCGTGCCGCCCTATCTGGCCTATATGGGCGGCGTCTCGATGTCCGAAATGGAAAGCGCGCAGGCCGGGCGCAGGCGCGTGCTCCACACAGCCCTGTTCTTCGTCCTCGGCCTGTCCACAGTGTTCCTGCTGCTGGGCATGGCAGCCTCGGCACTCGGACGCCTGATCCTGCCCTGGCTGCCGACGCTGAACATTGTCGCCGGGATCGTGGTGATGATCTTCGGTGCGCATTTCGTCGGCGTCTTCCGCCTCGGATTCATGGATCGCGAGGCGCGGATGGATGCGGGCGACCAGGGCGGTTCGGTGTTCGGGGCCTATATCCTCGGTCTTGCCTTCGCGTTCGGCTGGACGCCCTGCCTCGGCCCGATCCTCAGTGCGATCCTGACCCTCGCGGCGAACGAGGCATCGGTGTCGCGCGGCGCGGTCATGCTGGCCGCCTATGCCCTGGGGCTCGGCGTGCCCTTCCTGCTGGTCGCGGCGTTCTTCCCCCGCCTCAGGGGCGCGATGAATTTCATGAAGCGCCACATGGAGCGGATCGAGCGAATCTCGGGCCTGCTGCTCTGGACCGTCGGCCTGATGATGCTCACCGGCCAGTTCACCGATCTGGCGTTCTGGCTGCTCGAGACCTTCCCCGCGCTCGGCGCCGTCGGCTGATAGTTCAGCC
>CAYUBT010000238.1:0-2876 GCA_964443055.1 uncultured Rubellimicrobium sp. | reverse complement strand
TCAGCCGGTGCGGCAAGCCAGAACGGCGTGAGGACTGGATTACTTCGCTGTCGCTCGCAATGACGGAAGGCGAGACGGCTTCCGTGCGCTCCCGGCATCACGATGCTTGCTCTTCATCTTCGCGTCAAATACCCCCGGGGAAGGCGTCCGCAGGGGGACGGGGGCAGAGCCCGCCGCCCGCAGGCCGCCCGGGAGGTGCAAGAGGCCTGGCGCATGCGATGGACCGCATTCCTGATCGCCGCCTGCGGCGCGGTCGGCTGCACGCCGGTCGAGGAAAGCGCGCGCCCGCCCCTGCCCGCCCTTCTGGCCGCCGAGATCAGCCATGACGCCGAGGGGCGCTGCTGGGCCCACGACACCGCACCCGCAGTGATCCAGACCGTGACCGCCCACGAGATCGAGACCCCGGCCGTCCATGCCGAAGACGGCTCGCTCGTCTCGCCGGCCACCTTCCGCACCGTCGTGCGCCAGCAGATCATCCGCGAGCGCGGCGAACAGGCGTTCGAGACGCTCTGCCCGCCCGTCTACACCCAGGCCTTCGTCGAGAGCCTGCAGCGCGCACTCTCCGCGCGCGGCTTTCACCGGGATGAGGTCACGGGCATCTTCGATACCGCCACCCGCCGCGCCGTGCAGGACTACCAGCGCCGCTGGGGCCCCGATTCGCCGCTTGTCTCGCTTGAGGGCGCGCGCCGGCTGGGCCTCGTGGCCCGCACCCTGGAAGAGCTGGAAGCCACCAGCTAGGGTGATCAGGCCGCAGGGATGTCGACCCAGCCGCCCGCACGGGACGAGGCAAGGACCGCCTCGCACAGAAGCATCTCGTGATGGCCGTCCTCGAAGGTAGCCCAGGTCGAGCCCGCCTGCCGCCCGCCCGCCGCAATGTCGGCATAGACCGCGCGGAGGAAGCTGTGGAAGCTGTCGGCAAATCCCTCGACATGGCCGCCGGGCAGCGCTGCCGCCGCGGCCCCGGTGGCGTTCATCAGCCCCGGGTCACGCTGCAGGATCTGGTTGGGCGCGCCGCGCTGGCCGATCCAGAGGTGATCGGGATATTCGCTGTCCCAGGCAACGGCGGATCTTGCGCCCGCAATCTCCCATTGCAGGGAGTTCTTGCGCCCGAAACTGACCTGCGAGGTGGTGAAGGCCCCGCGCGCACCACTGGCATAGCGCAACAGGATCATCGAGGCGTCGTCGGTGCGGATCGCACGCGGCTCGGTCGCGCCTCGTGCCGCAGCGAAGGTCTCGACCGGACCTGTCGGCCGGTCGCGTTCGGGGATGAAGGTCGCGAGTTCGGCCATGAGCTGCACCGGCTTCTCGCCGATGATGAAGCTGGTCAGATCGGCCCAATGGGTGCCGATGTCGCCGACCGAGCGCAATTCGCCGCCCGCCTCAGTCTCGAGCCGCCAGTTCCAGTCGGATCTGAGCGCGAGCCAGTCCTGATGATAATGGCCGGTGACCAGACGGATGTCACCCAGATCGCCCGCGGCGACCATGCCGCGCGCCTGCTGGTTCAGCGGATAGAAGCGGATATTGTGGCAGACCGCCGCGATCCTGCCCGAGGCACGGGCGCGCTCGACCATCTCGCGCGACTGCGCCGCCGTCAGCGCCAGCGGCTTTTCGCAGAGCACATGCCTTCCCGCGGCGAGAAGCGCCATGACCTGTCCGTGATGGGCATGATTGGGCGAGGTGACATGGACGGTCTCGATGCTCCCATCCGCCAGCAGTTCATCCAGCGAGGCATAGGCGCGCGGCACGCCAAGCGCCCGAGCGCGCTCCGCATTGCGCGCGGGCGACGAGCCCAGAACCCCCGCGACCTCGATCCCCATCCGCCTGAGCGCGCCGATATGGACAGTGCCGATGAACCCGGTGCCGATGACTGCTGCCTTCATCCCGCTCCCCTCAACCGCCAAAGACATTCTGGTCGAAATCGATCGAAACCCCGGTCATCGGCGCGGAGGCGTCCGAGAGCAGCCAGACAACCTGCCGCGCGACCTCCTCGGGGGTGATCAGGCGGCCGAGCGGCAGGGTCGCCGCCGTCTCCTCGACCCAGCCGGGGCCGCGGCCGAGGGTTTCGGCCTGCATCCGCCGTTCCGATTCGGTGAGAATCCAGCCCAGGTTCAGCCCGTTCACGCGGATACCGTCACGCTTGCAGGCATTGGCGGTATTGCGGGTGAGAACCTGCAGCGCCGCCTTGCTCGCGGCATAGACGGCCAGTTCGGGCAGGCCGATATGGGCGTGCATCGACTGGATGTTGACGATGCTGCCGGGCTTGCCGCGCCTGCGCATGTCGGCCACCGCCTGCTGCATCAGGAAGAACGGCGCACGGGTATTGAGCGCCTGCATCCGCTCCCATCCCTCGATCGTCGCATCCTCGATCCCCATGCGGAACGTGTGGCCTGCCGAGTTCACCAGCCCGTCGATACGCCCGAAGGTGCCGATGGCGGAGCGGGCAATGCCTGCGGGCGTCCGGTCGTCCTCGAGGTCGCCGATATGGAGCGAGATACGGGTTTTCTTGCGGATCTCCTCTGTCACGCGCCCGAGCGCCTGTCCGTCGCGGTCGGTCAGGACCAGCGCCCCGACGCCCGAATCGGCGGCCAGACACGCCGCCGCCGCGCCGATACCGTTCCCTGCCCCGGTGATGACCACCACCTTGTCCGCCAGATCGACCTGCACGCTGAACCTCGCCGTTGCATCCGGCGTTCAGATCGCGCCCACAGGCGACCGGAGTCAAGCGCTGCGACCCGCCATTCAGGGGTTCAAGGCCATCTCCTCCCGTCATTGCGAGCGCGAGCCAAGCAACCCAGTCCTCACGCTGCTGGCTTGCCGCACCGGCTCCGCCTCCTCGCAATGACGGGGTTTACGGCGCGGGATTCCCGTCATGATGG
>CAYUBT010000237.1:0-2887 GCA_964443055.1 uncultured Rubellimicrobium sp. | reverse complement strand
TCGCCGCTGGGATAGCGGCGCAGCGCATGTTCGCCCCGGAACCGCGGCGACAGCGGCCCGCGTTCATGCGGATAGTTCACCGTCTCCTTGGGCCGGAAGAAATGCTTCATCCCGACCTTGAAGCCGAGCCAGATGTCCCAGAGCAGGAAATACCTGGCGGCGCGGGTATAGTCGATCTGCGTCATGTCAGCCCCCGATCGCCCAGCGGGCCCAGAACCCGCCGAACACTTCGAATTTTGCGAGGAAAGCCACGATCACCACCCAGCCGAGCGACAAGGGCAGCATCACCTTCCAGCCCAGCCGCATGAGCTGGTCATAGCGGTAGCGCGGCACGATGGCCTTCACCATGGCGAAGAGGAAGAAGAAGAAGGACATCTTCAGGATGAGCCACAATATCCCGTCGGGAAGGCCCGGAATGGGCGACAGCCAGCCGCCGAAGAACAGGATCGACGTGAGCGCGCACATCAGCACGACCATCATCAGTTCGCCGATCATGTAGAGCAGGAACGGGGTCGACGAATATTCGACCATGAACCCGGCCACGAGTTCCTGTTCGGCCTCGGGAAGGTCGAAGGGCGGGCGGTTGGTCTCGGCCAGCGCGGCGACGAAGAACAGCACCACCATCGGCAGATGCGGCAGCCAGTACCAGTTGAACAGGCCGTAGCTGCCCTCCTGCGCGCGCACGATCTCACCGAAGTTGAGCGAGCCGGTCGACAGGATCACGCCGATGATGATGAGACCCATCGACACCTCGTACGAGATCATCTGCGCCGCTGACCGCAGCGCCCCGAGGAACGGATATTTCGAGTTCGACGCCCAGCCTCCCATCATGATCCCGTAGACGCCGAGCGACGAGACCGCGAGGACATAGAGGATTGCGACATTGATATCGGCCAGCACCCAGCCCGGACTGAAGGGAATCACGGCCCAGGCGATCACGGCGATGACGAAGGTGATCAGCGGCGCGATGAAGAAGACCGGCCGGTCTGCCCCGGCGGGGACGACGATTTCCTTGACGATATACTTGATGAAGTCGGCGAAGCTCTGGAGCAGGCCCCAGGGCCCGACCACATTCGGCCCGCGCCGCATCTGCACTGCCGCCCAGACCTTGCGGTCGGCATACATGAGGAACGCCAGCGCGATGAGGAGCGGCACCAGGATCAGCAGCCCCTGCCCCAGGATCAGCAGCACAATTCCGAACGGGTTTTCGGTGAAGAATGCGATCATGTGCGTCCCTCGGGCCTCGTCTCTGTCATACCGTCGGAATGCCGTTCAGGCGACAGGCATCCGCCACCACTTCGGCATCTATGGTTCGCGTTCCGCGCGGCAGCGCAGGCGAGATGGTGTAAACAGCATCTGCGCTCAGGATGCCAGAGCGCCGGTCGGTCAATGTCCGTACATGGCGCGCAAATCCGTAGCCCCGGATCAGCGTGTAGCCCGCCGCCGCGCAGCGGGCATAGGCGATCACGTCTTCGGGATCACCCGCACCCGTCATGCTCACCCGGAAATTCACGAGGTCGCCATCCATGAGCCGCGTCTCGATGCCCAGATATTCGCGCGGCCCGTCCTCGGGCGGTGCGTCGCATCCGGCCAGCACCGGCAGGGAAAGGGCGAGGGCGGCCACCATGCGGATCACTCGGCCGCCACGTGCTGCGTCTGGCCCCGCGCCGTCTCGGCCATGCTCAGCTCGGCCATCAGCGGGGAGGCGCGCGTGATCGCATTGGTCAGGTAATGGTCGGTGATCGCCAGACGGAACGTCGCGGCACCAAGCGCGCCCGGTCCGACCGGCTCCCGGCCGTTGTCGGGCACCTCGTCGATCCGCGCCAGATGCGGATGCGCCTCGAACAGCGCGCCCCGCAGCTCGGACAGGCTGTCCCAGGGCAAGGCCGCGCCCAGTTCACCCGAGAGCGCCCGCAGGATCGCCCAGTTCTCGCGCGCCTCGCCCGGCGGAAAGCCCGCACGCTGCGCAAGCTGCGGCCGACCCTCGGTATTGACAAAGATCCCGCCTTCTTCCGCCCAGGCGGCCCCGGGCAGGATGATATCGGCGCGATGGGCGCCGCGATCACCATGACTGCCCTGGTAGATGACGAAGGGTCCGCCATCATCGCCCCGGGCGATCTCCACTTCATCCGCACCGAGGTTGAAGATCACCCCGGCCCCGTCGATGGCCGCCTCGAGCCCACCTTCGGTGACAGCCCCCACGTCGAGCGCGCCCACGCGGGCGGCGGCGGTATGAAGGACCAGAAGCTTCGCCCCTGCGGCCCCGGCCACCTTCATCGCATGGCCGAGCACGGCCTCGCCATCGGCCTCGGACAGCGCGCCCTGGCCGATGATGACGACAGCATCCCTGCCCTGCCAGCCGGACAGGTCCGACATGGACAGCTTCAGCAGCGCCGCGCGGTCGTCGCCCAGATGGTCGTAATCATAAGTGAGATCGCCCGCAGGCCCGATCACCGACACCTCGGCCCCGGCCAGCCACGCCTTGCGGATACGGGCATTGAGCACTGCCGCCTCGGCGCGCGGGTCGGTGCCGATCAGCAGGATTCGGCGTGCACGGTCGATATCCTCGATCCGGGCATTGCCGACATAGGCGGAACGGTTGCCCGGCGGCAGGCGCGCGCCATCGGTGCGGGATTCGACATGACCGCCCTGCCCCTCGACCATCAGCTTCAGGCTGTAGACGGCCTCGACCGGCGCGAGATCACCGACAAGGCCCGCGACCTTGCGCGCGTTTATCGCAGCCGCAGCCGCCGCCAGGGCCTCGGGCCAGGTCGCTCGGCGCAGACGGCCCCCCTCGCGGAGATAGGGCACGTCAAGCCGCTGGCGGCGCAGGCCATCGTAACAGAACCGCGTCTTGTCGCCGATCCATTCCTCGTTCACGCCGGCA
>CAYUBT010000236.1:0-2937 GCA_964443055.1 uncultured Rubellimicrobium sp. | reverse complement strand
AGTGCCGCGTAACCACCGAAGACCCGCTCAACAACTTCATCCCCGACTATGGCCGGATCCAGATGTACCGCTCGGCCACCGGTGCGGGGATCAGGCTTGACGGCGGCACGGCCTATTCAGGCGCGGTCATCACGCGCTATTACGATTCGCTTCTCACCAAGATCACCGCCCGCGCACCCACACCCGAAATGGCCATCGCCCGCATGGACCGCGCCCTGCGCGAGTTCCGCATCCGGGGGGTCTCGACCAATATCGACTTCGTCGTGAACCTGCTGAAGCACCCGGTGTTTCTCAACAACGAATATACGACGAAGTTCATCGACACGACCCCCGAACTGTTCCACTTCCCGAAACGCCGCGACCGGGCGACGCGCATCCTCACCTATATTGCCGACATCACGGTGAACGGTCACCCCGAGGTGGCGGGCCGACCGCGCCCGCCGGCCGAGGCGCGCGCCCCGCATCCGCCGGTCCCGCCACCTGCCGCATGGGTGCCGGGAACCCGGCAGATCCTTGACGAGAAGGGGCCGAAGGCGCTGGCGGACTGGGTGGCTGCGCAGACTCGGCTCCTTCTCACCGACACGACGATGCGCGACGGGCACCAGTCGCTTCTGGCCACGCGGATGCGCTCGATCGACATGCTCGGCGCCGCTCCGGCCTATGCCGCCCTTCTGCCCGGGCTCTTCAGTGTCGAATGCTGGGGCGGCGCGACATTCGACGTGGCCTATCGTTTCCTGCAGGAATGCCCCTGGCAGCGGCTGCGCGACATCCGCGAACGGATGCCCAATATCCTGACGCAGATGCTGCTGCGCGCCTCGAACGGGGTCGGTTACACCAACTACCCCGACAATGTCGTGACCTTCTTCGTCCGGCAGGCGGCCGAAAGCGGCGTGGACGTGTTCCGCGTCTTCGACAGCCTCAACTGGGTCGAGAACATGCGCGTCGCCATGGACGCCGTGCTCGAGACCGGCAAGGTCTGCGAAGCGTCGATCTGCTACACGGGCGACATCCTCGACCCGGACCGGGCGAAATACGATCTGGAATATTATGTCGGCATGGCACGCGAGCTTGAGGCTTCGGGCGCGCATATCCTCGGCCTGAAGGACATGGCCGGGCTGATGAAGGCCCCTGCGGCGCGCGTCCTGTTCCGGGCCCTCAAGGACGAGATCGGCATCCCGATCCATTTCCACACGCATGACACGTCGGGTGCCTCCACCGCCACGGTGCTGGCAGCGGCCGAAGCCGGGGTCGATATCGTCGATGCGGCGATGGACAGTCTGGCGGGCAACACCAGCCAGCCCGCGCTCGGCTCCATCGTCGAGGCGATCGCCCATACCGAACGCGAGACGGGCCTCGACCGGGCTGCGATCCGCACGCTCTCGAACTACTGGGAAGCGGTGCGCGTGCAATATGCGGCCTTCGAGTCCGGCCTGAAGGCCCCCTCCTCCGAAGTCTATCTGCACGAGATGCCGGGCGGCCAGTTCACCAATCTCAAGGCGCAGGCGCGCAGCCTCGGCCTCGAGGACCGCTGGCACGAGGTCGCCAGCGCCTATGCCGACGTGAACATGATGTTCGGCGATATCGTGAAGGTCACGCCCTCCTCGAAGGTCGTGGGCGACATGGCGCTGATGATGGTGGCGCAGGGCCTGACGCGGGCGCAGGTCGAGGATGCGGACACGGATGTCGCCTTCCCCGATTCGGTCGTTGACATGCTGCGCGGAAATCTGGGCCAGCCGCCGGGCGGATGGCCGAAGGCGCTGCAGAAGAAGGTGCTGAAGGGCGAGGCACCGATCACGGGGCGTCCGGGTGCGAAGATGGCGCCGGTCGATCTCGAGGCCGGGCGGCAGGCGCTGTCGGCCGAACTCGACGGCGCGCAGATCGACGACGAGGATCTGTCCGGCTATCTCATGTATCCCAAGGTCTTCACCGACTACATGACGCGCCGCCAGCTTTACGGGCCGGTGCGGACCCTGCCCACGCAGGTGTTCTTCTACGGGATGGAGCAGGGCCAGGAGATTTCGGCCGAGATCGACCCGGGCAAGACGCTCGAGATCAGGATGCTGTCGCATTCCGAGCCCGACGAAATGGGTGAGGTGCGGGTGTTCTTCGAGATGAACGGCCAGCCGCGCATGATCCGCGTGGCCGACCGCAAGCTCGCCGCGCTGACCAGCCGCCGCCCGAGGGCCGAGGCCGGCAATCCTGCCCATGTCGGCGCGCCGATGCCCGGCGTCGTGGCCACGGTCGCCGCGCAGCCGGGCAAGGCGGTGAAGTCGGGCGACCTGCTGCTGACCATCGAGGCGATGAAGATGGAGACCGGCATCCACGCCGACCGCGACGGCAGGGTGCGCGCAGTCCATGTCCAGCCGGGCGAGCAGATCGACGCAAAGGACCTGCTGGTCGAACTGGAGTGAGCGGAAGGGCGGCGGCGGCCCCATGCCCTTCGTCATTGCGAGGAGCCGTCAGCCGACGCGGCAAGCCAGAGACGTTGGTGATTCTGGGTTGCTTCGCTGACGCTCGCAATGACGAAGGAAGTGATGGAGTTGGAGCCCTTGCCACCAGCCGGGGGGATTGCGCAGCCGGGCTGCCGGTGGTTCGATGGTCGGGCATCCGAAAGGCTCGCGAAGGACCCGCCCCGATGACTCCCTGCGTTTTCGTTCAGATCCGCTGCCGCCCCGGCACGACCTATCAGGTGGCCGACGCCATCGCCCTGAAGGAGATCCATTCGGAACTCTATTCGACCAGCGGCGATTTCGACCTGCTGCTGAAGCTCTACGTGCCCGAGGATGCGGATGTCGGCCATTTCATCAACGAGGCGGTGGGCGACATCGAGGGGGTCGAACGGACCCTGACGACGCTGACCTTCAAGGCGTTCTGAGGGAGGCGGGGCCCGAGGGCCGGCTGCGCCGCCGCGTCATTGCGAGCGTCAGCGAAGCAACC
>CAYUBT010000235.1:0-2967 GCA_964443055.1 uncultured Rubellimicrobium sp. | reverse complement strand
CCGCGCCGCCCCCGCCGTCCCGCTGGCCGCCGCCCTTTATTCGCCACCCACCACCCGCCCGCGCGGGCGTTTGGGGTGGCTGGTCGTCGGCTCGACAATCAGGATATGGCCGGACATGGTGGCAACCGGATGACTGAACACTGGCCGGAGTCTCGCGGTATTTGGTTAAGATTCTCTTTCGGACTGCGTAAGGAAGCTGAATGAATCGTGAGCGTGCCGAAACCCTTGCGCTCGAGGCGCTCGCCCATGTGGTGCAGGATGACCGGCTCGGCCCGGCCTTTCTCGACACGACGGGCGTGGTTCCGCAGGATCTTGCCGCACGCGCGGGCGATGTCGATGTGATGATCGCCATATTGACCTTTCTCATGCAGGACGACCGCCGCATTCTCGACTTCTGCCAAGCGACCGGGCGGCAGCCCGACGAGCCGGCGCAGGCCCTTGCCGCGCTGCCGGGCGGAACACCCGTCCACTGGACCTGAGCCCTTGCCCTTCCCCTGCCACCACGGCAGGTAGAGCCGATTTCTTGACAGGAGGTTTCCTTGCGCATTCACGGCGTCATCTTCGACAAGGACGGAACCCTGTTCGACTTTCAGGCAAGCTGGGGCGCCTGGACCAGAACCATCCTGCATGAGGAGTCGCGCGGAGACGCCGCCCTTGCCGCGCAGATCGCCGCGGCACTGGGCTTCAATCCCGAGCGGGGCGAGTTTCTGCCCGACAGTGTCATGATCGGCCATACATCTGCCGAAGTCGCCGCCGAGATCCTGCGCTTCCTGCCGGGCGAGGACAGCACCGTGCTTCTTGCCCGCCTTGACGCCGGTGCCGCAGCAGCGCCGCAACAGCCGGTCGAGGGCCTGCGCGACGTGCTCGACATCCTTTCAGCACGCGGGCTGCGGCTGGGCGTGGCGACCAATGACAGCGAGGCCCCGGCGCGCACCCATCTGCAGGATGCCGGGGTCGGCGATTTCTTCGATTTCATCGCCGGTCATGATTCCGGTCATGGCAGCAAGCCGGAACCGGGCCAGCTTCTCGCCTTTGCGCATGGCCTGGATCTCGATCCGGCGGCCTGCGTCATGGTCGGGGATTCACTCCACGACCTGCACGCCGCACGTGCCGCCGGGATGGCGGCGGTCGGTGTCCTCACCGGCATCGTCCCGCACGACACGCTGGCACCGATGGCCGATGTCGTGCTCGAGTCGATTCTGCAACTGCCGGATTGGCTGGAGGCACGCGGTTAGAGGCTGTGCGCGGATGCACATTCAACGGCGGGCCGATCCGCCTATATGATGCGCGCAACAAAGGAGCCCGCCATGCCTCTCGAATTCGCGCTCGACACATTCGGTGACGTGACAGTGCAGCCGGATGGCAGCCTCACGCCGCAGGATCAGGTGATCCGCAACGTGATCGACGAAGCGGTGCTCGCCGACAGTGTCGGGGTCGATTTCTTCGGCCTGGGCGAACATCACCGCGACGATTTCGCCATTTCCTCGCCCGAGGTGGTGCTGGCTGCCATCGCCGCCCGGACCAGGGCCATTCGTCTGGGCACGGCGGTCACCGTCCTGTCGACCGACGATCCCGTGCGCGTATTCGAACGGTTCTCGACCCTGCACGCGCTTTCGGGAGGCCGGGCCGAGATCATCGCCGGGCGGGGCTCGTTCACGGAGAGCTTCCCGCTCTTCGGCTACGATCTGGCCGATTACGACCAGCTTTTCGAGGAAAAGCTCGATCTGCTCATGCGGCTCGTCCGGGAGAAGCGCGTCACCTGGCAGGGCAAGACGCGGCCCGCATTGCAGGATGTGACGCTTTACCCGCCACTTCCCGAAAGCGGAATGCGTGTCTGGGTCGGCGTCGGCGGCAGTCCGCAGTCGGTGGTGCGCGCCGTACGCCACGACATCCCGATGATGCTCGCCATCATCGGCGGCGATCCGCGCCGGTTCCAGCCCTTTGCCGAACTCTATCGCCAGGCACAGGAACAGGCGGGCCGCCCCGCGCGGCCGCTGGGCGTCCACTCGCCCGGCCATGTGGCCGAGACCGACGAACAGGCGGCGGAAGAGGCATGGGAGGGCTATCGCGTGCTGCATGACCGCATCGGCCGCGAGCGCGGCTGGCCGCAGGCCGACCGCGCCCAGTTCGATGCCGAAGTCGCCCGGGGCGCGATGCATGTCGGTGCGCCCGAGACCGTGGCGCGCAAGATCGCCGCGACACTGGGGGCCCTGGGAGCGCAGCGATTCGAGATGAAATATTCGCAAGGCACCCTGCCGCATGAGGCGATGATGCGTTCGATCGAACTCTACGGCACCCGCGTCATCCCGATGGTGCGCGAGCTTCTTGACCGCGCGCCATCGGTGCATTGACCCCCGTCAGTCATTGCAGGCATTCGGCCAGTGCTTCGGCGATGCCGGTGACGAGGTCGGCGTAAAGCGCAGGCCCCGGTTCCAGAGCCAGCCCGTCGGGATCTGCGGTGACGATGCGCATCTCCTGCCCCTCGGACAGAAGCGCGACAAGGCGCGGAGAACTGTCAGGCTCCGCGATGATGCAGGCGATCCCCTCGCTCGCGATCCGGTCACGCAGGGCCGCGATCCGTGCAGGCCCCGGCCCGGCGGCATCCGACAGGGCCACGGCACCGGCGGCGGGAATGTCGAAGGCATGTTCGAAATACTGATAGGCGTCATGCGCAGCGAGCCAGGGCCGTCTGGCGACCGGGGCGAACATGGCGGCGATCTCGTCGCGCAGCCCGGCGATTTCCGCCGCGGCAGCCTCGGCATTGGCGCGGTAGAGATCGGCATGCTCCGGGTCCGCCGCCGCAAGCGTGTCGGCAATAGTCCCGATCCAGGCGCGCGCAACAGCCGGGTCGAGCCAGGCATGCGGGTCGAGCCCGTCCTCGCCATGCCCATGGCTGTGCCCGTGGTCATGGTCATGATCGTGAGCATGATCGTGAGCGTGGCCATGGTCATGACCGTCATCGAAGTC
>CAYUBT010000234.1:2303-2991 GCA_964443055.1 uncultured Rubellimicrobium sp. | reverse complement strand
ACCGGCTGTCCATCGTGCACTTCTGGTCGATCATCTTCCTGTATATCTGGGCCGGCCCGCACCACCTGCATTACACGGCGGTGCCGGACTGGGCGCAGACGCTGGGCATGGTGTTCTCGATCATGCTGTGGATGCCGTCCTGGGGCGGCATGATCAACGGGCTGATGACGCTCTCGGGTGCCTGGGACAAGATCCGCACCGACCCGATCGTGCGGCTGCTGGTGACCTCCATCGCCTTCTACGGGATGGCGACATTCGAGGGGCCGATGCTCTCGATCAAGTCGGTCAATGCGCTGTCGCATTACACCGACTGGACCATCGCCCATGTCCATGCGGGCGCGCTCGGCTGGAACGGGATGATCACCTTCGCCGCCGTCTACTTCATGGTGCCGCGCCTGTGGGAC
Organism: uncultured Rubellimicrobium sp.; assembly: GCA_964443055.1. Lineage (GTDB taxonomy): Bacteria > Pseudomonadota > Alphaproteobacteria > Rhodobacterales > Rhodobacteraceae > JADYZU01. Next base: position 2,587 of record CAYUBT010000234.1, on the reverse strand, counting down.
CGCGAGCGGATGTATTCCGTGCGCATGATCAACTGGCACTTCTGGCTGGCGACGCTGGGGATCGTCATCTACGCCTCGGCGATGTGGGTCTCGGGTATCATGCAGGGCCTGATGTGGCGCGAATACGATCCGCAGGGCTTCCTGGTCTATTCCTTCGTCGAGACCGTCGCCGCGATGCATCCCTATTACGTGATGCGCATCCTGGGCGGACTTCTCTATCTGGTCGGCGGGTTCATCATGGTCTGGAACGTCTGGATGACCATCAAGGGCCACATGCGGGACGA
>CAYUBT010000234.1:0-2293 GCA_964443055.1 uncultured Rubellimicrobium sp. | reverse complement strand
CTCGAGGCGGACCGCACATGCGAGGCGTGCCACCGTGGATCCGGGCGACCGGGCCGGGAGGTGACGGCATGCCATGCAGCCGCCGAGGCACAGCAGGTCACATCCACCACAGCGCAGGAGGTGCCGATGGACGGCAGCCCCGCTCCCGTCCCCGCCGCCGCGACCGCCGCCGAATAAGGGAGAGCGATCCATGTCATTCCTGAGCAATCATGGCACGCTCGAACGCCACGCGACGCTGCTGCTGGTCGTCTCGCTGATCGTCGTCTCCATCGGCGGGCTCGTGCAGATCGTGCCGTTGTTCTACCTTGAGAACACCATCGAGGAGGTGGAGGGGATGCGGCCCTACACGCCGCTCGAACTGGCCGGGCGCGACATCTACGTGCGCGAGGGCTGCTACACCTGCCACAGCCAGATGATCCGCCCGTTCCGCGACGAGGTCGAGCGCTACGGCCATTACAGCCTCGCAGCGGAATCGATGTATGACGATTCGTTCCAGTGGGGCTCGAAACGCACCGGGCCGGACCTGGCCCGCGTGGGCCAGCGCTATTCGAACGAATGGCATGTCGAGCATCTGATCGAGCCGACGGCCGTGGTGCCCGAATCGGTCATGCCCTCCTATGCGTTCCTGATGGATGCGCCGCTGCCGGTCAGCGGGATCGCAGCGAATCTGGTCGCCAACAGGCGGGTGGGCGTGCCCTATGACGACGACATGATCGCCAATGCCGAGGCCGACCTGCGCGCGCAGGCCACGCCGGATGCCGACACGAGCGGGCTGGAGGCGCGCTATGTCAACGTCCGTTCCGGAGATTTCGACGGCCAGCCGGACCGGCTGACCGAGATGGATGCGCTGGTCGCCTATCTGCAGATGCTCGGCACATTGGTCGATTTTTCGACCTATGACGCCGCCGCAGGCTACCGCTGACGGAAGGACAGGACATGGAAAGCTACACCGCCATCCGCCATTTCGCCGACAGCTGGGGCCTGTTGTCCATGGTCGTGTTCTTCGTCGGCGCCATCCTCTGGGCCTTCCGTCCCGGCAGCCGGAAGCTGGCCGACGACGCCGCGCAGATCCCGTTCAAGGAAGACTGACATGACCGACAGGGATATCGACGAGGTCACCGGCACCCAGACGACCGGCCATGAATGGGACGGGATCAAGGAACTCGACACGCCGATGCCGCGCTGGTGGCTGTGGACCTACTACGCGACCGTCGTCTTCGCGGTGGGCTACATGATCGCCTATCCGGCCTGGCCGCTGATTCGCACCGCCACCACGGGACTGCTGGGCTATTCCAGCCGCGCAGAACTGACGGCCGAACTCGCGGCGGCCGAGGCCGCAAAGGCGGGCTATCTTGAGGAGATCGCGTCCAGCACCGTGGACGAGATCATCGCCGACGACGATCTGCGCACCTTCGCCGAAGCGGCAGGTGCCGCCGCCTTCCGCGTCAACTGCGTCCAGTGCCACGGCAGCGGCGCACAGGGCAGCCCCGGCTACCCGAACCTTAACGACGATGACTGGCTCTGGGGCGGCTCGCCCGAGGACATCCGCCTGACCATCGCCCATGGGGTCCGCTTTGACGACGATCCTGATACGCGCTACTCGGAGATGCCGTCCTTTTCCGACCTGCTCGAGCCGGTGGAAATCAACTGGCTGGCAAATTACGTCACGACGTTTTCGGGCCATGAATCGGATCTTGACGCCGCAGACCTTGAAGAAGGGGCAGCAATCTATATGGACTTCTGCGCCTCCTGCCACGGCGACGACGGCACGGGGAATACTGACCTCGGCGCGCCCGACCTGAGCGATGCGATCTGGCTCTACGGCTCCTCGGTCGGCGAGATCGCGGCACAGATCCGCAACCCGCGCCATGGCATGATGCCCGGCTGGGGCGCGCGGCTGGGCGAGACGACGGTGAAGGAACTCGCCGTCTATGTCCACTCGCTCGGCGGGGGCGAATAGCGGCGGGGCCAAGACTGGCGGGGACGCGCCGAACCTGTCCCGCCCGGGGCCGCCGGGCGGACAACGCGCCGGAACGGCATTGCCACCCGGCAGGAGAACGACACGATGAGTGACGCGTCCGAAATCGAGACATTCGACGCAACCGCCGTCAATTCGGCCAAGCTGCGCCAGCCGCTCTATGAGGCAAGGCGCAAGATCTTTCCCAAACGGGTCAGCGGCACGTTCCGGCGCTTCAAATGGCTCGTCATGGCGGTCACGCTGGCGATCTATTACGTCACCCCCTGGCTACGCTGGGACCGCGGCCCCCATGCACCCGATCAGGCGGTGTTGATC
>CAYUBT010000233.1:0-3036 GCA_964443055.1 uncultured Rubellimicrobium sp. | reverse complement strand
AACAGTCGCCTAGTATCTGGCAAGCCTCCAAGGCATCCGGTTCATCCCCGCACCTGCGGGGAACAGCCACATTCGCAGTATCACACCGGCGGACAACCCGGTTCATCCCCGCACCTGCGGGGAACAGTCTTGCTGCAGATGATTGATCTACCGACGATTCTCAAGGAAAAAGGGAGTTACCGGGTTTGTCAGCCCTTTTCAGGGCGGAACTGAACGAGGGTCAAGCCGTCAAAATCGACCGGGACTCTTCGGTTTCGGCCCGTCGTCCTGAAGGCGAAGCCCTGGTCGGTCGGAGCGCGCCAGACCATCACCGCGTCGCCAGTTTCGATAGAGGCCTCGACCTGTTCCCAGATGCGCTCGCGTGTGCGGACGGAGTAGTCGCCCACATAGACTCCGGCACGGATCTCCAGCAGCCAGGCCGCGAGCCTGCCCCGCAGCCGGGGCGGTGCGCTTTCAACCACGATGACCATCATCTCCTGACACCTCGTCCGGGAAGGCGGGGCCCGATGCCTCGGGCGGGGGGTCGGGACGGGGGAGTTCGCCTGCCGACAGGATCTTTTCGATCATGGGAATGATCTGCACCAGCAGCCCGGTGCGGCGAAAGGCGTCGCGGCAGGCCAGCCGCACGGCGCGGTCGGGCGGCATGTCGAGCTTGCCGCGCGCATGCTGGCCCGCGATGCGGAAGGCCTCGGGCACCACCGTGCCTAGCTTGTAGAGATCGGCGATGTCGTAGACGAAGCTCAGAGGTTTGCCGGTATGCAGAAAGCCGATGGCGGGGGCGTAGCCTGCCGCAAGGACGGCAGCCTCGGTCAATCCGTGCAGGCAGGCCGTGGCGGCAGAGAGGCAGCGATTGGGAATGTCGCCGGCCTCCCAGTCGCGGGGGTCGTAGCGACGGCGCTTCCAGTCGACACCGTGTTGCCGGGCCAGCAGGGCGTAGGATTCACGCACGCGGACGCCCTCGATTCCGCGCAGCTGATCGATCGAGCGGCGCTGTGGGGCCGGCTCGCCGAAGCGCGCAGCATACATGGCACGTACAACGCGCAGGCGGGCGGCGGGGTCAAGTGCGATCGAGGCCTGCCAGAGCAGCTTGTCCGAGCGCGCCCCGCCCGGCTGGCCCGCAGAATAGAGCCGCACGCCAGCTTCGCCCACCCAGGTGATCAGCGTGCCGGTGCGCCCCGCAAGAGCAACAGCAGCGTGGCTGATCCGCGCCCCCGGCTCGAGCATCAGCCCCGCCAGCCCGCCCACCGGGATATGAGTGCGCGTGCCGTCGGCGTTCACCGCGACGAAAGCTCCGTCAAGGACATCGAGCTGCGCACGCTCGACAAATACCAGCGAGGCCCGGTCCTTGAGCGGGATCGGCTTCGGTGGCGGCAGGCCCTTCATGGCCTGTCGGGGGCGCGACGGATCAGCATCAGGCCGCAGCCGAATGCCTTGGCCCGGCCGAAACCGGAAGCGAGCGCGGACAGGAAGGCGGCGGGGTCGGATACGCTCAGCGTGCCGGTGAGGTCGAGAATGCCATATTGCGGCTGCCCGTGACGCGGCCCCCGATGACCGGGCAGGACAGCTACCCCGTAGTCGGTCACGGCGACATGCCCGGGGGCAAAGCCATGCTGCGCACCCTTCGCCGCCAGCCAGCTTTCCGCGACATCCTGTGCAAGCTTCATCCGCACCTCGGCCCGCCCGTCCTTCGGCACCGGTTTCAGCGCGTCCATGACCAGATCGATATGTCGTTTCTTTTCCCGCCCCCCGGTGGAAAGCCCGCCGGTCTTTTCAGTTCGCGTCGCATTGGCACGCAGGGCGAAGGCCAGCCGGTCGCCCGCACGCAGATCGGGGGCGAATTCCGTCACCTCCGGCGGGTCGAACAACGGGCTTTGCCCCGGCGGACGCTGCGAGAGAGTAAGAAACTGCCCCCTGCCTTCTGTCCGCCACAGGAAATCGCGCCTCTGGTCGGGATCGCCGGCAAAGCACGACCAGATCAGCCGGTGATGGGCATGCTTCTGCGCGCCTGCGGTATCGGGATTGAGCAGGCCGTCAAGCGCCCGCACCGCCGGATCGCGGGCAAGGCGGAGGCGCGAGAGGTAAAGCGTCATGGCGCGACCTCTGCGATGGCCGGTACGATCTCGACCGGGATCATCGCGACTTGGCGCGGGGCGAAGTGCCAGGCGCGGCGGTCGGTGGCGATATCGTGGCGGGTCTCGTGCCGGGGTGCGTCAGGCCGGTCGTCACTGGCCATCAGATGTGCCCTGGTGCCCTGCGGCAGCCATGGCGGCAGGCGCAGATGGGTCAGGGCAGCCTCCGGGCTGTCGGCCACAACGATTTGTGGATCGAGCGGCGCGGCCAGCGGGCAAGATCGGCGTCCCAGGTAGGGCGCAAAGACCGGGCGCGCGAGCGCATCGGCCAGCCCTCGCAGATCGCCGCCCCATATCGCAACACCATAAAGCGGCGCCATGCGATAGTCGCGCAGGGTGATGGTGGTGTTCGTGCGCAAGCCTGCATCGCGGAGCGCCTGCGGCCGTGACTGCGGGTTGCGTGCCGCCGCCGAAGGCACGGTCTGCGTGGTGTGGTAGTCACGCAGGACCGCGCCGGCATCGAAGATCGCCACCGCCAGCGACAACTGCTCCAGCACCTCGAAACCCCCATCCCGCCTGATGCCGAGCCCCGCCCCCATCAGCCCGATCAGCGCCGAACGCCCCGGCCAGGTCAGCGAGCCGCGCCGCTCATGCCCGGCAAACTCGCCCATGGCGCCGAGCGCGGCCGTCAGCTGAAAGATCAGGTAATCAGTCATGAACCGCCCCGGCGACAAAGCCGGCGATCTCATCGAGCGAGCCCTCGCCGGCCGCCACATCCAAGACCAGATGCGCGTCGCAGCAGACACCGTAGGCGCGGTCGATCTGCGCCACCGTCACATCAAGGGCTGCCTTCGACGCGGCCAGCAGATCGTCGCCCTTGACCGGGGTGAAGAACGCGCCCGACAGGTCACGCGGCTGCTGGCCGCCCTTCTCGACCCGGATGTAGCCGGCGCGAGGATGGTGGGCA
>CAYUBT010000232.1:0-3043 GCA_964443055.1 uncultured Rubellimicrobium sp. | reverse complement strand
CGTGCGCAAGCCTGCATCGCGGAGCGCCTGCGGCCGTGACTGCGGGTTGCGTGCGGCCGCCGAAGGCACGGTCTGTGCCGTGTGATAATCGCGCAGGACTGCCCCCGCATTAAAGATTGCCACGGCCAGCGACAGCCGATCCAGTGCGTCGAAATCCCCGTCCCGCCTGATGCCGCGCGCCGCCCCCATCAGCCCGATCAGGGCTGAGCGCCCCGGCCAGGTGAGTGACCCGCGCCGCTCATGCCCCGCAAACTCGCCCATGGCGCCGAGCGCGGCAGTCAGCTGGAAGATCAGGAAATCAGCCATCGACGGCCCCGGCGGCAAAAGCGGCGATCTCGTCAAGTGAACCGATACCCGCCGTCACGTCCATGACCAGATGCGCGTCGCAGCAGTCACCATAGGCGCGGTCGATCTGATCCGCCGTCGCGGCAAGGGCCGATTTCGACGCGGCCAGCAGATCCTCGCCCTTGACCGGGGCAAAGAACGCGCCCGACAGGTCACGCGGCTGCTGCCCCCCCTTTTCAACCCGGATGTAGCCGGCGCGAGGATGGTGGGCAAAGCTGTTCTGCTTGCCGCGCGGGGTGGCCGTGGCCAGCGCGCGGGCAAGCGATTCCAGCCCGCGCGCCGCCAGATCGCGATCACCGGCAAGGTTTTCCACCAGCAGATCCACATTCACGCAGGCATAGAGGTAATAAACGCCCGAGCCGAAGCCGGTTTCGCCCAGATGGCCGGCGCCTGCGTCCTCCGCGCGGGTCTTCAGGTCGTCGACGGCGGCAAACCAGTCATCCTCGGCCAGGACCCGGTGGGTGGTGATGGCATGGCCAACCTGCACGGCGGCATCGCGGTTGTAATCGGGGTCATCCGCCAGCATGCGCCCGAACATGGCGATGTCCACCGCGCCATCGGCCCGGCGCAGGACCAGCTTTTTCAGATCCTTGTCCTTGGGAAGATCTTCACCCGCCAGCATCTTTGCCGCCAGATCCTCGGCCAGCCGCCATTCGTCGGGAGAAATGAAGGCCAGCGTGGTCGCAATCAGCTTTTCAGGTTCTTCCTTTTTCGGCGCCTCAAGCTTGCCGAAAATCTTCGCGACTTTCTCCGCCGTATCCTGTGCGTCCTTTTCTGACACGCCGTCCTGAAGCAGTTTCTCTTTCAACCTCTCGAACAGCCTTTTGGTGCGGGTGCCCGTATTGTCGGCAAGGTCGTTTTCAAAATAGCTGCATTCCCGCACCGCGCGCTTGATCGATTGCGATGACAGCCGCAGCCGCGGTGCCCCGCCCATCGTCGCCTGCTTGGGGCGGCCCTGATCGTCGCGGTTCGGGTTCGAGGGCGGATAGGCGGTCAGCAGGTGGAACTGGACGAATGTGGTCATGCGTGCATCTCCGTCGGGGTGGGGGCCTGCGCCTGCGGCGCCGGGACGTGGAAATAATCGAAGCTCCACCGCATACGGGTCCGGTCGCTCCAGAACAGCAGATCCTCGCCAAGGCGGGCGATGTTGCAGCGCCGTGTTTCGGCGGGGCCGAGCATGCGGGCGGCGCGAACGAGCGCGGTGGTCAGTTCCTCGCCCTCCGCGCGCAGCAGACGCTGAAAGCGGGCGGAGGACAGTACAGGATCGCTGCCGCCGAGACGGTGGGCAAAGCTTTCGCCGCTGTTGTCGCGAAACTCGGCCAGGACTCGGACCAGACGCAGCAAACGGTGCGCATTCCCGACATTGGCCAGGTCAAGCTTGCGGGCCAGTTCCTGCACCGCCGGTTCGCACAGGATCTCCACATCCGTATTGCGCCGCAACCGGGCCGACAGCGCCCGCGCAGAACCAGAATCGCGCAATCCGATGTTCTGACCCCACCAGCCAAGAATCACGGCACCCGGGGTCGAAGGTTCGTTGCTCATGCGGCCTCCTTTTTCTTCTTCGGCGGAACGGGCAGCATCAGTTCGCCGAACGCCTTGCCGCCATAAGCACCATAGCCTGCAAACGACGCGCCGAGATTGCGATGTGCGGCAGTGATCTCGCGCTGCTTTTCGATGTCGCGTTCGCCCAGTCCTGGCAGGGCGCCGGCCTCGAACAGCTTCAGGGCTGTAGCGCGCATGTCCGCCACCCACCCCTGCGCCACCTGCTCGGGTTCGATGCCTGCCTCCAGCTCGCGCAGGCGCGCCTCGAAAGCAGCCTGGGTTTCGGCGTGAAAGGCTTCACGTACTGCCTCGCGGGCCTCGCCTTCAGCCAGAACCGGGGCCAGTGCAGCGCGCAGGCTGAGGCCGAACAGGTCGCCTGCCTCGATCATTCCGACCAGCGTGGCGAGAGCCCGATCTTGCAACGACACGAACGGCGGCGATGACAAGACGAAATCGCGCGGTTTCATGTTGTCCATCGCCCAGCCGGCGACCAGAACGCGCGCGGCCCTGCCCCCGCCGCGTGCGTGCCAATTGCGCAGCGTCGCGGCGCGTTGCTGCAACCCGTCTCCCTTGTCCTCGGCAACAATCACACCCAGCCAGTTGCGATAACCGAACAGCCCGGCGCGCGGGTGTTTCGGCAGCCATTCATCTGTCAGCCTCTGCCGGTAATAGGGCGTCAGCGGATGATCCCAGCCGGCATAATTGGTGCCATAGGGACGCTGCATGACGCCGGTGATCACCTCGCCATCCCCGACCAGCCGCAACCGGCGCGGCATGCCGAAGAACGCCTCGACCGGGTGGGCCTGCTCGGGAAAGACCTGTGTTCCGCCGTCCGACGTCACCGTCGGGCGCATCCATGGCAGCGCCTCGGGCGTGGCCGGCTTGCCATAAGGCACATTGGCCCAGATCAACGGCCAGAGGCCCCCTTCAGGCTGCACCAACGTCACCATCGGCCCGCCACCCCGCATCGAGGTGCGGTTGCCCGCGCCGCCCGAGGGCGCAAAGGCTTGCAGCGTATAAAGCGCCATCGCCGCCATGTCTGGCGTCAGCGCCGGATAACGGTCGCGCCAGACCATCAGATCGGCATTGTTGCGAACGGTCTGGCCGCCAGCACTGTCGATGAACAGCATGTCGGGACTGTTCACATCGCTTTCGA
>CAYUBT010000231.1:0-3050 GCA_964443055.1 uncultured Rubellimicrobium sp. | reverse complement strand
CGGTATAGGCGTCAGCTACGACATGACCTCGATGACAAACCTGCCGCTGGTCGCGTCACTTGAGTATTCGGCTGCCGAGGTCACCCCGTCGGGTGGTGGCGGAGATTTGACCCTCGACGGCTTTACGCTCAGCGTGACGATACCCATGGGTGACCGCCACGGCATCGTGGTGCCCGCGAACAGCGTTGCCGGTGCGGCGCTGAATCCTGGCCATAGCGCGGTCAGCCAGTTGGTACTGATGTCGTTCTGATCACACTCCCTCGTGTGAGACGGAAGGGCGGGGCTTCGGCTCCGCCCTTTCCGTGCCTGCCCTTCGCCTCTTGAAAAAAATGCAGATTGCGCGGGTCGTGCGGTGCTTGGCGATGTGGTTAAGCAATAAGGCGCGCATGTCCCGTCCGTTGCTCCAAAACGCACCAGTCCCGCCGCCTTCCCGCCCGAATGTGGGGTGATACCGGCCCGACAACGAAATGGAGCGCTGCCAATGCTGTCACCCCCGACCAACCCCCGACGACTGCCGCTGCGGCTCATCTCGCTGGGGGTGCTGACCCTCGCTTCGGGAGCCGCAATGCAGGCGCTTGGGGTGGCGGTACCTGCACTGCTGGCCGAGGTGACCGGGGCCGCGACGCCTTTTGGTGCGATGGCGCGGATCGGGGGGGTGGTCTGCATTCTCGGTCTCGTGCTGGCAGCCTTTAGTGTAACGACAGATGTCGCCGCTGACGGACCTGAAGCCGAAGCCGTGGACGAGTCCGTTCCCGCGATGACCCCCGCACGCACGGCCGAATGGCAACGCCGTCTTGCCGAGAACGCCTCCGCCCCCGGGCCGTCCGCCGCGCCCGTGCGCTCGCACCGGATCGCGGCCAGCCTGCACCGGGCGGCGATCGTCCTTGTGGCGGTCGCGCTTGGCGGGATGCTGGCGGCGGCGATGTGGGGCGATGGCTCGTCCGCCACCGTCACCAGCGCTGCCCGTGCCGCCCCGGACAGCGGCGCGCCGGGCTGAGTTCAGAAATCGGGCTTCACGCCCGGCAGGTTCAGCGCCCGGATCAGTTCGCGCAGTTCCTGCCGTGCGGCGATATTCGAGATGTTGAGGCTCTTCACTCCCAGATCGCGCAGATCGAGCAGCGTGAGCCCGCGCGGGAAGAGTTCGCGGAAGATCACCCTTTCGGTGAAGCCCGGCGCTACACGAAAGCCGATCCGGCGGCTGAGCCGGTGGAGCGCGCGCTCCATCTTCTCCTTGTTCACCATCGCCTGCGCCCCGAGCCGGTTGCGGGCAACGACCCAGTCGATCGGCGGCAGCCCGGCCTGGGCGCGCAACTGCCGCGCGTTCCAGACCATCTCGGCATAGACGGATGGTCCGAGGATCTTCTCCCCGTCCGTGTCGATATGCGCAAGCAGGTCGAAATCGACGAAACTGTCGTTGAGCGGCGTGATCAGCGTGTCGGCCAGCGAATGCGCCACCTGGCTGAGCCGCGTATGCGAACCCGGACAGTCGATCAGGATGAAATCGACGTCGGGCTCGAGCCCGGCCACCGCAGCCGAAAGCCGGTGGTCCATCGCGTTCTCGCCGGGGGCGAGCGTGGCCTGGTCGATTTCGGGCAGGTCGATGAACAGCGGCGTCGGCAGGTCGAGCCCCGCTTCGGCCATGTAGCGTGTGCGGTTGTGGAAGTAGCGCCCGAGGCTCTTCTGCCGCAGGTCCAGGTCGAGCGCGCCGATCCGGTGCCCCATCCGCGCAAGCGCAGTGGCCACATGCATGGCCACGGTCGATTTGCCCGCGCCGCCCTTCTCGTTGCCGGTGACGATGATATGCGCCACTATCCGCCCTCTTGCCCCGTGCGGACAATAGCCGCCCCGGGCCGGGTAGGGGAAGCAGGTGATGCAGACAAGGGGTTGACTTTGCGCGCTTCGAGCCACATCTGCCCCCTGACGATCCGCGCCGGTTCTGCCGCGTGAGCAGCGCGCCCGACAGGGCGAGGGCAGGGTCGCACAGGTTCCCATCTTCACGCGAGGGGCCGCGCGTTGTCGGCCATGGGGCAATCCGGCCCGGGGCGAGATTGCGCGCAACCCGACGCCGCGACCTGTTCGGGTCGTATTCGCCATGCGGCACCCATGCCGCGCCGCCCCGGCCTGTCCGGGGCCCGAAAGGATTTTCATGGATTTCGACATGCTGGGGCTCCATCCCCGCCTCACCGCCGCGCTTGGCGAAATGGGAATCGACACCCCTTCGCCGATCCAGTCCCGCGCCATTCCCCATGCGATGCAGGGGCGCGATGTCATGGGCCTCGCCCAGACCGGCTCGGGCAAGACGCTCGCCTTCGGGCTGCCGATGCTCGACCATCTGCTCAAAGAGCCGCGCAAGGCGGTGCCCAAGGGCGCCCATGCGCTTATCCTTGCGCCGACGCGGGAACTCGCCCGCCAGATCAGCGACACGCTCGCGGCACTGGCCGGCGCATCGTCGCATCTCAAAACCGTGCTCGTCACCGGCGGGGCCGGGATCACCGGGCAGATCCGGCGTCTCGAACGCGGCGCGGCGGTGATCGTCGCCACGCCCGGTCGCCTCATCGACCTGATCGACCGCAAGGCGGTGGACCTCTCGCGCACGCGCTTTCTCGTGCTGGACGAGGCCGACCAGATGCTCGACATGGGCTTCATCCATGCCCTGCGCCGTATCGCGCCCCTGCTGCCTGCCGACCGCCAGACCATGCTTTTCTCGGCCACCATGCCCAAGGACATGGCCGAGATCGCTGCCAACTATCTGAGTGACCCGGTGCGCGTGCAGGTGAACCCGCCCGGCCAGCCGGTCGAGAGGATCGCGCAATCGGTCCATTTCATCGCCAAGGCCGCGAAGTTCGATCTGCTGGTCGAACTGCTCGATGCGCATCGTGATGAACTCGCGCTGGTGTTCGGGCGTACGAAACACGGGATGGAGAAGCTGTCGCGCCAGTTGGAGGCCAAGGGCTTCGCCGTCGCCGCCATTCACGGCAACAAGAGCCAGGGCCAGCGCGACCGTGCCCTCGCCGCCTTCCGCTCGGGTGAGCTGCGTGTGCTGGTGGCCA
>CAYUBT010000230.1:0-3064 GCA_964443055.1 uncultured Rubellimicrobium sp. | reverse complement strand
AGCAGCAGGTCGCAATGGCCTGAAATCGCGGTCAGCAGGTTGTTGAAATCATGGGCGATCCCGCCCGCAAGCTGGCCGATCGCCTCCATCTTCTGGCTCTGGACGAATTGTGCCTCGAGCATCTTGTAATCGGTGACATCGGCAAGGATGGCGAGGACATGGCGCGTCTCCGCCCGGCCACCGGGGCTGAGCGTGACGCGCAGGAACAGGTCGCGGTGGCTGCCGCTGCCGCGCAGGAATTGCGCCTGGTCGCTGCCACGCCCCTCGGCGGCGTCGCGCACCCAGTCGGAGACAGGGCGGCCCGGCCCCTCGACCAGATCGGAGAAGCGCGTCCCGGAGCCGATTTCCATCGGCAGGAGCGCGCGGGCCTCGCGATTGGCGGCGCGGACAAGACCGTCCGGGGCAAGCAGAAGAAGCGGAATCGGCAGATGACCGATCCCGTCCCAGTCCACGTCGGCACCCCCGACTCCGGGCAGGAGATAGACCTCGCACCGCCCGCCGGCACCGGCAGTCCTGGCGACAAGGCAGGAGCGCGGACCGCCCGCCGCCTGCACCACATGTCGCCGCCCGCTTTCGAGCGGAAGGTCGGTGAAGATGTCGTCGAGACTGCAGGCACGTCGGCCAACGAGGCGGCGGAAGGCCGCGTTCATGTAAAGCACCGTTCCGTCGGGGCCTGCGGTCAGACAAGGCAGGCCGATCTCGTCCCGTGCCGCGGGGGCGGCCCCCGGGCTGGCAAGACGCCAGAGGAACAACCCGTGGCCCAGCCGTGCCGCGCTGACATGGAGCGGGCCATGGCGGGTCATCATCTCCTCGCACGCGGAGCCGGTTGCGCCAGCCTCTGCCTGCAGCGCCGCGACTGTCTGCGCAGGGTCGGCAAGGACATGCGCGAGGAAGGCCGCCACCGACAGGGCCGGCCCCGACGCATCCCCCTGCCCGGCCGGCCCCCGGGCGCGGCGTTCACGCGCGGCATCGTTCAGGGCCAGCGGCCGGCCCGAGTCATCGGCGATGATTGCCGCATCCTGCCCTGCCGCGATGAGCGCCCCCGCAGCGCGCAGCAGAAACATGCGCCGCAACCAGCGCAGGGATATGGAAGTCACAAGCACGGCGACGGCCCCGCCCGCGAACGCCGGCACGATCATCCCCGGCGGACCGGGTCCGCGCAGCAACACGGCCAGCGCACCAAGGGCCAGCGCGGCCGCCAGCAGCGGCACCGAAGGGCTGCGGTGGCGCGATACCGCACCCATCCAGCCTCTCCGCCCTGCCTCGAAACCCGCCATTTCGCCCCGGCCGCGTGAATCCGCCATCGGGAATCGGTCTAGCGCATCGGTTCTAACAAGCGGTTAACACAGGCATCGAGAGCGCATTAACGGGATATATACACGTTACATGCGATGATTCTGCTGCAACAGGGAAAGATGGAACCCGTCGCCCCGAAGGTCAGGAAGCCAGTCATGCATGCGCTCGATCCTCCAGCCCCCCTCCTGCACAAGGGAACGCATCTGCGCGGCATTCTCCTCTTCCAGAACCGAACAGGTCATCCAGGCAAGGCAGCCGCCCGGTGCCACATGGCCCGCCGCCTTGCGCGCGATCCGGCCCTGAAGCACCAGCAGATCGGACAGCCTTTCCTCCGTCAGCCGCCATTTCGCGTCCGGCGCGCGCCGCCAGGTGCCGCTGCCCGAACAGGGCGCATCGACAAGGACAAGATCGAAGGGCGCTTCGGTGGCCGGATCGGACAGGATGCGGATATCGGCCCCCGCGCGGGCTGCGCGCGGGGCGATATCGGTCATGCGCGCGGGATCGGAATCATGGGCATGGACCATCCCGCCCGTCAGCGCGGCCATGGCCAGCGCCTTGCCGCCACCCCCGGCACAGAAGTCGAGAATCCGCATGTCCCGCCGCAAAGGCAGGTGCAGCACAGCCTCCTGCGAGGAGGCATCCTGCGGCTCGACCAGCCCGTCGAGAAAAGCGCGGGCGTTGCGCAGGCGGCGCAAGCCTGCGGTCACGGCGAGCGCGGTGCGGACCGAAGGATGCGGCTCGGTCTCCACCCCGTCCCGCGCGAGGGCTTCCGTCGCCTCCTCGCGCGTGCAGCGGGCAATATTGACGCGCAGCCAGGGGGTTGCGCGTTCGCGCTGCACCATGCCGATCCGCAATGCGCCGTCCTCACCATGTTCCGCCACCAGACGGGGCCAGAGCCAGTCGGGCAGATCGGCGCGCACCGGCAGCGGGGCCTCGTCCGGAACGCCGCCACCCTCGCCGGCGGCAAGCGGAGCCGGCGCATGGCCCGCACCGGTGAAAAGCGTGGCGGGGTCCGTGTCTTCAAGGCGCAGGACGCCGATCATCAGCGCACGGCCCGTCTCGCCACCACCGACCCATGCCGCACTCCGGCGCTTGCGCAGGGCGGAAAAGACATGGTCGCGCACCGCCGCGCGGTCACCCGATCCGGCATAGCGCGCAGTCCGCGCCCAGCGGGTCAGCACCTGTTCGGCGGGCGCCCCGGCGAGAATGGAATCAAGGCAGAGGATCGCGGCCGCGATACGCGCACCGGGTGTCATCCCCCGGCCCGGTAATTGGGGCTTTCGCGGGTGATCGTCACGTCGTGGACGTGGCTTTCGCGCAGGCCCGCACTGCTGATGCGCACGAAGTCGCAACCCCGGCGCATGTCCTCGATGCTGGCGCAGCCGGTATAGCCCATGGCCGCACGCAAGCCCCCGACCATCTGATGCAGCACCGCCGCGACCGCGCCCTTGTAGGGCACCTGTCCCTCGACCCCTTCGGGCACGAGCTTGTCACTGGCCGCATCCTTCTGGAAATAGCGGTCGGCCGAGCCGCGCGCCATCGCCCCGAGCGACCCCATCCCCCGATAGGACTTGAAGGTGCGGCCCTGATAGAGGATCAGCTCGCCGGGGCTTTCATCGGTCCCCGCGATCATGCTGCCGACCATCGCCGCCGAGGCCCCGGCCGCGATGGCCTTGGCGAAATCGCCGGAATATTTGATGCCGCCGTCGGCAAGCACCGGAACGTCACCCGCAGCCTGCGCAGCATCCATGATCGCCGTGAGCTGCGG
>CAYUBT010000229.1:0-3094 GCA_964443055.1 uncultured Rubellimicrobium sp. | reverse complement strand
CGGCGAGAAGCCGAACACGCGATCCGGTCCGTATTCCTTGGTGGTATAGGCGTTCGAGGCCGCAATGACTTCAAGCACCTCGTCCCAGCTGGCGCGGACGAATCCGCCCTTGCCGCGAATCTGGGTGTAGCTTTTCCTTGCATCGGGGTCGGACTGGATCGCCTTCCATGCGGCCACCGGCGACAGGGTCTTCCGCTTCTCGCGCCAGAGCTTCATCAGCCGCCCGCGAATGAGCGGCGTCTTCACGCGGTTGGCGGAGTAGAGATACCAGGAATAGCTTGCTCCACGCGCGCAGCCGCGCGGTTCGTGGTCAGGCAGATCGGGGCGGGTGCGCGGATAGTCGGTCTGCTGCGTCTCCCAGGTGACGATGCCGGACTTCACGTAGATCTTCCACGAGCACGAGCCGGTGCAGTTCACCCCGTGAGTGGAGCGCACGATCTTGTCGTGTCGCCAGCGGTTCCGATAAACCTCCTCCCAGTCACGGTTCTCGATTGTCGTCTGGCCGTGGCCGTCCGCGAACGTGTCCTTGCGCAGGGTCTTGAGGAAGTTCAGTCGGTCAAGAAGATGGCTCATTGTGGTCTCCGTGGGTCAACCTGCGGGAACGGCAGCGGGGGCGATACCGCGTTCGGTGTCGTGAAGAAGCCCGCCGCGCCTGGTGTAGACGGCCCAGGTGATGGCGAGGCAGACGATGTAGAAGACGAGGAACAGCCAGAGCGCGCCCATCGCGCTGCCGGTCATCGCGATGGAGGAACCGTAGGCCTTGGGAATGAAGAACCCGCCATAGCCGCCAATGGCCGAGGTGAAGGCGACGATGGCGGCTGATTCACGTTCGGCCTGCTGGCGGCTGGCCTCGGGCGAGGCTCCGGGGCTCAGGCGCGGAATTTCAAGCCGCATGATCACGGGGATCATCTGGAAGGTCGAGGAATTGCCGACCCCGGTGAAGAAGAACAGCGCCATGAAGCCTGCGAAGAACATCGGGAAGTTGCCGGCGTTCAACCCCTGCATGACGACCAGCAGCGACAGGATCATGAAGACGAAGACCCAGAGGGTGACGCGCCCGCCGCCCCAGCGGTCGGAGATCCAGCCCGTCCCCGCCCGGCTCAGCGCGCCGACGAGCGGGCCGAGGAACGCATATTGCAATGCGTTCACTTCGGGAAAGACGAGACCCATCAGCAGCGGGAAGCCGGCTGAATAGCCGAGGAAGCTGCCGAAGGTGCCGACATAGAGAACGCTCATGATCCAGCTATGCGAGCGCCCGAAGATCGCTGCCTGTTCGCGGAAGCTCGATTTCGCGTCGGCCAGGTCGTTCATCCCCAGCCAGGCGGCGGCCGTCGAGGCGATGATGAAGGGCACCCAGACGAAGCCCGCATTCTGCATCCAGAGCTGTCCGCCGTCCGACAGTTCCTGCGGCGGGCCGCCCAAAGCCCCGAAGACGCCCATGGTGATGACGACCGGCACGATGAACTGCATGACCGACACGCCCAGATTGCCCAGTCCGGCATTGAGCGCGAGCGCGTTGCCCTTTTCCGAACGCGGGAAGAAGAAACTGATATTCGCCATGGACGAGGCGAAATTCGCACCGCCCAGCCCGCACAGCAGCGCGAGGGTGATGAAGATCAGGTAGGGCGTCTCGGGATTCTGCACCGCATAGCCGATTCCCATCGCCGGGATGAGCAGCGAGGCGGTGGAAATCGTGGTCCAGAGTCTGCCGCCGAAGATCGGCACCATGAAGCCGTAGAAGATGCGCAAGGTCGCACCCGAAAGCGCCGGCAGCGCCGCAAGCCAGAAGAGCTGATCCTGCGTGAAGGTGAATCCGATGGCCGGCAGCCGCGCAACGACAACCGACCAGACCATCCAGACCGCAAAGGCCAGAAGCAGCGCCGGGATCGAAATCCACAGGTTGCGCTTTGCGATCCGGCGGCCCTTCTCCTCCCAGAAGGCCGGATCATCGGGGCGCCAGTCCTGGATGACCGTCGGCATCACCGTGCGGTCGGGGTCGTGGACCTCGGCCAGTTCGGGGAAGCTCGGCAGCCGGTCGAGGGCACGGCCTTCGGCCGCACGCTCCATCGCCCGGATCGTGAAATGCATCCAGGCCAGCGAGACGACGACGATCAGCAGCAGGATCGCGAAGGCCGAGGTCCAGATCCCGGTGATGTCGAGCACCGCGCCGAAGATGATCGGCAGGATGAAACCGCCAAGACCGCCGATCATGCCGACGAGACCGCCCACGGCACCGACATGGCTCGGGTAGTAGACCGGGATATGCCGGAACACCGCCGCCTTGCCGAGACTCATGAAGAAGCCGAGCGCGAAGGTCGTCGCGACGAAGGGCCAGAGGCCCATCTCGGTGGAGAAATGGATGAGCCCGTTGCGGCCGCGGATGGCATATTCGGTCGGCGGGTAGGACAGCATGAACAGGAACAGCGCCGAGAAGCCGAGGGTCCAGTACATGACCGTGCGCGCGCCGAAGCGGTCCGACAGCACTCCGCCATAGGCGCGGAAGATGCTTGCCGAGAGGCTGAACAGTGCCGCCGCGATCCCTGCAGTGCGTATGTCGACCGAATAGACCTCGACCAGATAATACGGCAACCACAGTGCCAGCGCGACGAAGCCGCCGAAAACGAAGAAATAATACAGCGAGAAGCGCCAGACCTGCAGCTTGCGCAGCGGCGCGAACTGCTCGGCCAGGCTCGGGCCCTTCACGCCCCTGGCCTTGCGTGCCGCGAACTCCGGGTCGTCCTTGGCGAGCAGGAAGAACAGCACTCCCATCCCGACAATCGCCACCGCCCAGATCTGCGCCACCGCCTGCCAGCCCCAGGCCACAAGCACGAAGGGCGCAAGGAAGGTCGTCACCGCCGCGCCCACATTGCCCATGCCGAAGATGCCCAGCGCGGTGCCCTGCTTCTCCATCGGGAACCAGCGCGAGACATAGGCGACACCGACGATGAACGAGCCACCCGCGAGCCCCACGCCCAGGGCCGCGAGCAGGAAGGTCGTGTAGCTGTCGGCCCAGGTCAGCGCCCAGGTCGCGACGCCCGACAGGATCATTTGCAGGGAAAAGACGAGGCGGCCGCCGAACCGCTCGGTCCAGACG
>CAYUBT010000228.1:0-3096 GCA_964443055.1 uncultured Rubellimicrobium sp. | reverse complement strand
ACGGCAAGGCCGAGGTCATCATCGGCAAGCAGCGCCACGGCCCCATCGGCACGGTGAATCTCAGCTTCGAGGGCCGCTTCACCCGGTTCGGCAACCTCGCCCAGCCGTGGCAGGGCGATTCTGACGGATACTGAGACCGCCGGGACGGGCCCGGAGCCCTCCCCATTTCCCGGCCGCTTGCAATTGGCCCCGGGGCGCTCGACAAGACAGGGCGGACAGGCGAGGGCACATGCGCGCATCAATGATCTCGGCGGCGGTCGTGGCCGCCTTCGTGGGCTACGGCTCGACCATCGCGCTTGTCCTTGCGGCGGCCCAGGCGGTGGGGGCTGATGCTGCCCAGACGGCGAGCTGGGTTCTCGCAGTCTGCGTCGCCAAGGCGGTAGGTTCCATCGGGCTGAGCATCTGGGCGCGCATCCCGATGATCCTGGCCTGGTCCACACCCGGCGCGGCACTGATCGCGGCAACCACGGGGATCACGATGGAGGAGGCAGTCGGAGCCTTCATCCTCGCGGGGGCGCTGATCATGCTCACCGGCCTGATCCGCCCGCTGGCGCGGCTGATCGGGCGTATTCCCGACGGGGTGGCGGCGGGAATGCTCGCGGGCGTTCTGCTGCCCTTCGTCCTCGCCCTCGCGCCCGCCGCCGTCAGCGAGCCGGCAAGCGTGCTGCCGATGGCGCTTGTCTTTCTTCTGCTGCGCCGGGTGAACCCGTCCTATGCGGTGCTCGCCGCGCTGGCCGTGGGAATCGGCCTCGCTTTCGTCACCGGCGCGGCTGCCCCGGTCGAGGGCGCTTTCGTCGCACCCCGCGCGATCTTCATCCGGCCCGCATTCGAGCCCGGCGCGCTCATCGGGCTCGGACTGCCGCTTTACCTCGTCACCATGGCCTCGCAGAATCTTCCGGGCTTCGCCACCTTGCGCGCCTCGGGCTACGACCCGCCGGTGGCCCCGGCCCTGACGGCAAGCGGCGCGCTTTCGGCCATCGCTGCATTCTTCGGCGCGCATACGGTGAACATGGCGGCGATCACGGCGGCAATCTGCCTGGGCGATGATGTCCACCCCGACCGCAACGAGCGCTGGCGCGTCGGCATCGCCTATGGCGCAGTCTGGATCGCGCTCGGTCTGTCCGGCCCGCTGGTCGTGGCGCTGATGGAGGCTCTGCCCGCACCCGTGATGGCGGCACTGGTGGGAATTGCGCTTCTCGGACCGATCACCGGGGCGATGACCGCAGCGCTGGTGCCGGACGGTTCACGGTTCGCGGCGGTGATCACGCTGGTCATCACCGCCTCGGGCATGTCGCTGTTCGGGATCGGTGCGGCATTCTGGGGTCTGGCCGCGGGACTCTTCACCCTGGCGATCGAGCGGCTGCAGCCGGGCCGGGCCTTCGGCGCGGCCTCATCCTCCCGCCCGCGCTGACGCACGGACGGCGGCTTCCGGCGGGCAGGACTCAGAATCCGTTACTCCGTCCGTCATTGCGAGCGCAGCGAAACAACCCAGTCCCAACGTTTCCGGCTTGCCGCGTCGGCTAACACCTCCTCGCAATGACGGGCTTCCACTGTGACATGCGTTCCCGGCCCTCCCCCGCCCCGAGGTATTTCCGCGAGGATGAAGCGGCTCAGAAGGGCATATCGCCCGCCGATTCGGCGTCGACGAGGAAATGCGCGACCACCTTCTTTGCGCCCGCGTTGTCGAAGCCGACATCGAGCTTGTCACCCTCGACGGCGGTGACGGTGCCATAGCCGAATTTCTGGTGAAAGACGCGCGCGCCGGTGTCGAATGCGGGAACATCCGCCGCCTGCAGCCTGCGCGCCGGAGTCTGCGGTTGCAGCCCGCGCGCCTTCATCCGCTGCCAGCCGGGCGAGTTGTAGACATCGGCCCGGACCGCACGTTCCTCGACCGTGGATGCGGCGGGCGCAGGCGCGCCACCACCGCCATAGAGGCCCGGCGGAGTCAGGACTTCGACATGATCCTCAGGCAGTTCGTCGATGAAACGCGAGGGCAGCGCGGCCTGCCACTGGCCATAGATACGGCGGTTGCCCGCAAAGGAAATGGTGCAGAGCTGCCCGGCCCTTGTGATGCCGACATAGGCGAGGCGGCGCTCTTCCTCGAGGCCCTTCGGCCCCTGTTCGTCCATGCTGCGCTGCGAGGGAAAGAGCCCGTCCTCCCATCCCGGCAGGAATACGGCGGGGAATTCGAGCCCCTTGGCCGCATGCAATGTCATGAGCGTGACGCGTTCGCCCGCCTCGTCGGAATCATTGTCCATGACCAGCGCGACATGTTCGAGGAAGCCCTGCAGATTGTCGAATTCACCCAGCGCCTTGACCAGTTCCTTGAGGTTGTCGAGCCGACCGGCCGCATCGGGAGCGGGGTCGTTCTGCCACATGGCGGTGTAGCCGGATTCGTCGAGGATGACCTGCGCGAGTTCGACATGATGCGTGGCCGGATCGAGCACCGCATCATGCCAGCGGGTGACAGCGTCAAGGAATTCCTGCAGCCCCTTCGCCCCCCTCCCGGTGACGCGCCGGTCCTGCAGCGCCGCCGCGGCACCGCCCGCAAGGGACAGCCCGTGCTCACGCGCCGTGGTGCGGATCGTCTGCACGGCCTTGTCGCCCAGGCCGCGCCTCGGAAGGTTCACCACGCGCTCGAAGGCCAGATCGTCGCCCGGACTCACGGCAAGGCGCAGATAGGCCATGGCGTCGCGGATTTCCTGCCGCTCGTAGAAACGCGGGCCGCCGATCACGCGGTACGGCAGGCCGATCATCAGGAAGCGGTCCTCGAAGGCGCGCATCTGATGGCCTGCGCGTACGAGGATCGCGATGTCGTCGAGCGAGAACGGGTCCATCCCGCGGGTGCCGCGCTGCATGGATTCGATTTCCTCGCCGATCCAGCGCGCCTCCTCCTCGCCGTCCCAGTGGCCGATCAGGCGGACCTTTTCGCCGGTCTCGGCCTCGGTCCAGAGTTCCTTGCCGAGCCGTCCCTTGTTGGCGGAAATCACCGCCGATGCGGCGGCGAGGATATGCGGGGTCGAGCGGTAATTCTGTTCCAGCCGGATCACCCGCGCGCCGGGAAAGTCCTTTTCGAACCGCAGGATGTTGCCGACC
>CAYUBT010000227.1:0-3118 GCA_964443055.1 uncultured Rubellimicrobium sp. | reverse complement strand
CCGAACACATGTCCCAGCATTGCGGGGAGGCGGAGCCAGTGCGTCAGAAAGCCGGGTTGCTTCGCTGCGCTCGCAATGACGGAAGGAGCGATGGGCCCGGCTCCGGACTCCCCGCCGCCCTGGCGGTCGGCCCCTGCTGCCGGATCGCCCCGGAAGGTTCGACATTGCCGTCCGGGCCCGTGCCAGGTCGGCTACGGGGCTCCGGCAAAGGCCGAGAAGTCGGAACCGTTCACATAGTCGCGGAATGCGGCCTGTGCCCTCGACTGGTTCCTCACATGAGGAAATGCCAGAATCATCTCGTATGGCGGTATGTTCCAGTCCGGCAGCAGCGCGCTCAGGCGGCGAGTCGCGAGGGCGGGCCGACAGATATATGTCGGCAGAAGCGCGACCCCGGCACCTGCCACGGCAGCGTTCAGCAGAAAACCCATCGAATCCGAGATGGCCGCGGCGGGAGGGTACTGCACCCATCGCATGTCGCCCGCATATAACTCCCATTCCGGCTGCGCATCGTGCACCAGACAGCGGTGGAGCAGCAGGTCGTCGGGCTCCCTGAGCGGGGGGCTGGCGTCCAGATAGGCCGGAGCGGCCACCAGAATCCGCCGGATCGAGGAAATCCGCCGCACGATCATGTCCTGTCCGATGACGATGCCGACACGGAACGCGAAATCGACGCGCTCGCGGATAATGTCGAGATTGCGGTTCGTGGCGATCAGTTCGACGGTGATCCGAGGGTATGCCCTGGCGAATCCCTGAAGGAAGCCCGGCATGAAGTGGCTGGCCGTCACCTCCGGGCAGGTGATGCGCAACGTCCCGACCGGCTGTTCCCTGAGATTGCCCATCGCGATGGTCGCAGCCATGGCTTCGGTCCGGACGCGGCGGCAGTAGTCCAGATAGATCCGGCCGGCACCTGTGAGGCTGACGTGGCGGGTGGAGCGGTTCAGAAGCCGCAGCCCCAGCCTCGCCTCAAGCCTCGCGATTCGCTGGCTGACGGTGGATTTCGGCATCCCGATCCGCAGTCCCGCCTGCGTGAAGCTTCCCGTCTCCGCGATCTCGGCCAGAAGGATCATGTCGCCCACGCTGTCCATCGTCCTGCCCTCCGGTTCACGCCACGGGTGATTATCCGTGCTATGGAACAGTATTTCCATACCGGCCACATTTTCAGGCTCGTGGTGGCGTCCTAACCTGCGCTCGCAGACGCGAGGAACGCGAATGACGGGCGGGCGGACAGGACCGGCTTCGCCGTGGTGGTGATGGTGTTCACCTGCCTCACGCTTTCCGTTGCCGATGCCATCATCAAGGTCACGATCTCGAACATGCCGCTGGCGCAGTTCATCTTCCTGCGGTCCTGCATCACGCTTCCCCTGCTGGTCGTCATCCTGAAATGGCGCTTCCCGCAAACGCCGTTACTGCCCGCCCGGCCTGGTTGGGCCACGCTGCGCAGCGCCCTGCTGCTTGCAAGCCTGCTCCTCTACTATGCCTCCTTGCCGCGCCTCGACCTCTCGATGGCGGCGGCGGTCTATTACACGATCCCGCTGTTCATCACCCTGTTTGCGGCCCTCTGGATCAGGGAGCCGGTCGGTCCGAAAGGATGGGTGGCGGTGGCCATCGGTTTTGGCGGGGTGCTGCTGATGCTGAGGCCCGAAGCCGGGGATCTGAACATCCATGCGTTGTTGCCGCTCGGTGCCGCGATCCTCTATGCGGTGGGGATGATCGTGACACGGACGAAGGTTCGTTCCGAAAACCCGTTCGTTCTGGCCCTGATCTTCAACCTGATCGCGATTGTCCTTGGCGGCATGGCAAGCCTGGCAGGCCCGGGCACCATCCAGCCGGGCCTGTTCACGGGTGCCTGGATCACGATGGACGCCTGGCAATGGGCGCTGATCCTGCTGCTGAGCGGGACGATGCTGATCGGCAGCGTCGGGTCCGCCATCGCCTACCAGTCAGGGCCGCCGTCCATCGTCGCCACCTGGGATTTTTCCTATCTCGCCTTCGCGGTCCTGTGGGGTGTTGCGCTGTTCTCGGAACGGCTCGATCCGGCTTCAGCAGCAGGCATCGCCCTCATCGCTTTCGCCGGGATCATCGCCATCCGGCACCGGACGACCTGACCGGACACGAGGCAGCACCTTTTTCCCGGCGCTGCCCTCCCTGCCGCGACATGCGGTCGCCGCCAGGGTGCCGCCTCCATCGCTCTTTCCGTCATTGCGAGCGGCAGCGAAGCGACCCAGTCCCTACGTCGGTGGCTCGCCGCACCGGCTGCGCCTCCTTGCAATGACAGGACATGCGTCCGGACCCCTGGCCATGACCGCCGCCCAATCTTGGCATGCGCCCCCGGCTGCCTTATCCCCCTGCAGAGGTGCACGAGGGTGTCAGGAGCGCGTCAGGTGGCAGAACGGGCGACAGGGGGCCGCGGGCTCCGGGCGGCGGGCGACAGGGTAACCGATCTGCTCCTGCGCGCGCTTCTCGCTGTGGCCCGATACATGCCCTACCGCCGCCGCGTGGCCTTCACCGGGGCTCTTGCCGCCCGCGTCATCGCGCCTCTCGCAGGCTACCGCCGCCGCGCGCTGGCCAATCTCGCGCTCATCCATCCCGACTGGCCCGAGGCGAGGCGCAAGGCTGTTGCCCTCGCCTCGCTCGACAATTTCGGCCGCACCTTCATCGAGAACTACTCGGGCGAGGACCTCGCCCGCCATCTCGCTGCGACCCGCCCGCACGGGCCCGGCATCACGGCGCTGGAACAGGCGCGCGCGCAGGGAAGGGCGGTCCTGTTCGTCACCGGGCATTTCGGCAACCACGAGGTTCCGCGCCATTGTCTCGCCGCCATGGGCCACGAGATCGGCGGCATCTACAAGGCGATGAAGAACCGCCATGCCAACCGGCATTACATCGAGACATTGCGCAATGTCTCCGGCGAGGTCTTCGAACAGGGCCGCGAGACGGCCGGTTTCGTGCGGGCGCTGCGCGCCGGGGGGATGATGACGATCCTGTTCGACATCCATGTCGCGCGCGGCATTCCCATCCCCTTTCTGGGACGCGAGGCGCTCACGACGACCTCGCCGGCCGATCTGGCCCTGCGCTATGACGTTCCCACAACTACCTACACCTGTTCGCCGTGCCGCGC
>CAYUBT010000226.1:0-3129 GCA_964443055.1 uncultured Rubellimicrobium sp. | reverse complement strand
CCGTGCGCGGCGAGGGCTATCTTCTGGCCCCGGACTGAGCCTTGCCCCCGACCGGGCGAGCGTGTTTGCTGCGCACCATGATAACTGCGCTTCTTGCCCATCCTGACAGCTTCCTGCACGAGGTGCCCGAGGGGCACCCGGAACGCCCGGCGCGGCTCGATGCCGTTCTGCGGGCGCTGGAATCCATGGATCTGCTCCGCGTCGAGCCGTCCGAGGCCACGGATGAACAGATCCTGCGTGCACATCCGCCGGAACATCTTGAGGCACTGGTGGCCGCCGCACCGCATGAGGGGCTTGTCCCGGTCGATGCCGATACATGGCTTTCTCCCGGTTCCCTGCGTGCGGCGCGGCTTGCGGCGGGGGCGGCGGTGCAGGCGGTGGACATGGTGATGGCGGGCGAGGCCACGCGCGCATTTTGCGCCATGCGACCGCCCGGCCATCATGCCGAACAGGCGCGGGCGATGGGCTTCTGTCTGCTGGGCAATGTGGCCATCGCCGCAAAACATGCGCTTGACCATCACGGCCTGTCGCGCGTCGCCATTGTCGATTTCGATGTGCATCACGGCAACGGCACGCAGGCGCTTGTTCAGGATGATCCGCGGATTCTCTTCGCCTCGACCCATCAGATGCCGCTCTATCCCGGTACCGGCGCGCCCGATGATCGCGGGCCGCATGGCACCGTGATCAATGTCGCATTGTCCGACGGCACGGATGGTGCGGGCTTTCGCGCGGCGGTGGACCGTGATGTCATGCCTGCCGTGGATGCCTTCGTGCCGGAACTCCTGTTCATCTCGGCCGGTTTCGACGCCCATGCGCGCGATCCGCTTGCCGGGCTGGAATTGCAGGCAGAGGATTTCGGCCGGGTCACACGTGCGTTATGTGACCTCGCCGACATTCACGCGGGCGGACGGGTCGTCTCGGTCCTTGAAGGGGGCTATGATCTGCGCGCGCTGGGTGAAAGCGTCGCGGCGCATGTGGATGAACTGGCAGGGCGGGGATGACGGAACAACCGGTCGAGAAAATGAGCTTCGAGGAGGCTCTGAAGGAGCTTGAGACCGTGGTCGGTCAGCTCGAACGCGGCGAGGTCGCGCTCGAGGAATCGATTGCGCTCTATGAACGCGGCGCGGCGCTCAAGGCGCGCTGCGAGGCGAAACTGGCCGAGGCCGAGGAGAAGGTGGCGAAGATCACTCTCTCCGCCGAGGGTCAGCCGACGGGGACGGTGCCGCTTGACGCTGACTGAGGCGATGGAGGCTGCGCGTGACCGGATCGAGGCTCTGGTCGTGGGGCATCTGGCCGGGACCGGCCAGCCCGTGGCCGAGGCGATGGAATATGCGCTGGCGGGCGGCAAGGGACTGCGCGGGTTTCTGGTGCTGGAATCGGCGGCGCTGCACGGGATGGCCGACAGGGCGCTGCCGGCCGCCGCCGCCATCGAATGTATCCACGCCTACAGCCTGATTCACGACGATCTGCCCTGTATGGATGACGATGATCTGCGCCGGGGCCGCCCGACCGTGCATCGCCGCTGGGACGAGGCGACTGCGGTGCTGGCCGGTGACGCGTTGCAGGCGCTGGCGTTCGAGTTGCTGGCCGGACTGGACAGTCCCCACACGTTGCGGTTGATCGTCACGCTGGCGCAGGGCGCGGGAATCCGGGGCATGGTGGGCGGGCAGGCCATGGATATTGCGGCTGAAAGTGCGGCAGCGCCGCTATCACTTGAAGAAATCACCCGGCTGCAGGCGGGCAAGACGGGTGCGCTCATCATCTGGGCGGCGGCCTCGGGTGCGCGGATGGCAGGTGCGGATGACGATGCGCTGGTCGCCGAGGGAAACGCCCTGGGCCTTGCCTTCCAGATCGCCGATGACCTGCTCGATCTTGTGGGCGACGCAGCCGAGCTGGGCAAGGCGGTGCGCAAGGATGCGGCGGCGAACAAGGCGACATTCGTGACCCTGCTGGGCCTCGGGGGCGCGCGCGAAAAGGCCGCTTCACTGGTTGACGAAGCCATCGCCGCCCTTGAACCTTATGGTGAAAGGGCCGTAGCACTGGAGGACCTCGCCCGTTTCGCCGTTTCCCGAAAGAACTGACCATGGCCGAGCGCCCGCTCACACCAACGCTTGATCGTGTTTCCTCACCCGCCGACCTGAAGCGGATGGGGGATGACGAACTCGTGATGCTTGCGAGGGAGCTGCGGCAGGAGACGATTTCCGTCGTCTCGGAAACGGGCGGCCATCTCGGGGCCGGGCTGGGGGTGGTCGAACTGACGGTTGCGCTTCATGCTGTCTTCGACGCACCCAAGGACAAGATCATCTGGGACGTGGGCCATCAGGCCTATCCGCACAAGATCCTGACCGGCCGCCGCGAGCGGATGCGGACGTTGCGCCAGAAGGACGGGCTGTCCGGTTTCACCCGCCGCGCCGAATCACCCTATGATCCGTTTGGCGCGGGACATTCCTCGACCTCGATCTCGGCGGCGCTGGGTTTCGTCACCGCTCGCGATCTCGGCGGCAGTTGCGAAAGCGGTCTGGGCGAGGCCGTCGCGGTGATCGGTGACGGGGCGATTTCTGCCGGGATGGCCTATGAGGCGCTGAACAACGCGGGCCATCTGGGCAAGCGGCTGTTCGTCGTGCTCAACGACAATGAAATGTCCATCGCGCCGCCGGTGGGGGCAATGTCGGCCTATCTCGCCCGGCTGTACGGGCAAGGCTCGTTCCACGATCTGCGTGACGCGGCCAGGGGTGCGGTGTCGTTCCTGCCGCAGCCTTTGCGTGACGGGGCGAAACGCGCCAAGGGGATGCTCAAGCATCTGACAGTGGGCGGCACGTTGTTCGAGGAGCTGGGCTTCTCATATGTCGGCCCCATTGATGGCCATGATCTGCCGGTGCTGCTTTCGGTCCTGCGCACGGTGCATGAACGGGCGACGGGGCCGGTGCTGATCCATGTGATCACGACGAAGGGCAAGGGTTATGCCCCAGCGGAAGGGGCGCGCGACAAGGGCCATGCGACGGCAAAATTCGACGTTGCTACCGGCGCGCAGGTCAAAGCGGTGTCGAACGCGCCCACCTATACCTCGGTCTTTGCCGATGCGCTGGTTGATGCCGCCGCCCGTGACCCGCGCATATGTGCGGTGACGGC
>CAYUBT010000225.1:0-3131 GCA_964443055.1 uncultured Rubellimicrobium sp. | reverse complement strand
GGCGAGGGGCCGGCTGCACGCACCGTCAGGATCGAATTGCAACCCTTCACGCTGGTCGGTGCCACCACGCGGCTGGGGCTGCTGACCACGCCGCTGCGCGACCGTTTCGGCATCCCCACGCGGCTGGAATTCTATACCGAGGACGAACTCTTCCAGATCGTGACCCGCGCCGCCCGCCTCATGGGCACGCCCGCGGATGAAGGCGGTGCGCGCGAGATCGCGCGGCGCGCGCGCGGCACCCCGCGGATCGCCGGGCGGCTGCTGCGCCGGGTGGCCGATTTCGCGCTGGTCGAAGGTGACGGCACGGTCGGGCGCGGGATCGCCGACCGTGCGCTCACGCGGCTCGGGGTGGATCATATCGGCCTGGATGGTGCGGACCGCCGCTATCTGACCCTGATTGCAGAAGCCTATGGTGGCGGCCCGGTCGGGATCGAGACGCTTTCGGCCGCACTCTCCGAGGCGCGCGATGCGCTCGAGGAAGTGATCGAGCCCTATCTGCTGCAGCAGGGGCTCATCCAGCGCACCCCGCGCGGGCGGATGCTGACACAGGGCGCATGGCGGCATCTTGGGCTCGAGCCGCCGCGCCCGCAATCCGATCTGTTCGAATAGGTGCCCTCATGCGGTCCTTCGTGGGCCTGCCCCTGCCTGATGATCTGGCTGAAGATCTCGAACGCCGCGCCGCAACGGTGCAGGCGGGCCGGGTGGTTCCGGCCGAGAACCTGCATCTGACGCTCGCCTTCCTTGGTGACCAGACATTGCAGTCGCTCACCGCGCTCGACGCCGAACTTGTGATGATCCGGGCCGAGGCACCGCGCCTGCGCTGGGGGCCGCCCGATTTCTTCGGCGGGACGCGCACGCGTGTATTCGCCCTGACCGTCGAGCCGGACCCGGCGCTCATGGTGCTGCAGGCGCGGGTGGTCCGGGCGGCGCGCCTCGCCGGTGTCATGCTTCCGGCGGCGCGCTTTCGTCCGCATGTGACCGTCATCCGCCTGAACCCCGAAGGCGGCGCGCGCCAGCAGGGGCGGCTGCAGGATCTCATTCTCTCGGGCAGGCTGACGGGGCTGCCCGATGTCATGGCGGACACGCTCACCCTCTATCGTTCGCATCTGCGCGAGAGCGGTGCGCGGTATGAACGTCTCGCGGACTATCCGCTCGACATCATCCCCGCCGAAGGGGCATGAACCGGCATGGCCCATGAATTCACGACCCGCGTCTATTACGAAGACACCGATCTGGCGGGCATCGTCTATTACGCCAACTACCTGCGCTTCATCGAACGCGCCCGCAGCGAATGGGTGCGCGATCTGGGGATCGACCAGACACGGCTGAAGGAAGACGAGGGCGTGGTCTTTGCCGTGCGGCGGGTCGAGGCGGATTACCTTTCGCCCGCGCGGTTCGACGATCTGCTGACAGTGACGACCACTGTCGAGCGTGCCACGCCCGCCCGCCTGATCCTGCTGCAGGAACTGCGGCGCGACGAGACCCTGCTCTTTTCCGCCCGGGTCATGCTGGTGGCCGTGGGCGAAAGGGGCGTGCCGGTGCGGCTGCCCGTGGCTCTTCGGCACACATTCGCCTGAATCGGGCGCGTAAACGGCAACGTGAGCGCGTTCCTGTTGGCAATTGTGGCATCCGTGCGTTAATGCCCGGGCAAGCGCGCCCGCAAGCGGCGGCAAGGGGACACGAGCAGGCAGATGGACGCAGTCGGCGATTTCACGATGTGGGCGCTCTTTGCGCGCGCGACCCTGACCGTCAAGCTGGTGATGATCGGGCTGGTTGCAGCCTCGGTCTGGTGCTGGGCGGTCATCATCGACAAGCTCATCCAGTATCGGCGCGCCCGCGCCGAGGCGGCGGCCTTCGACCGTGCCTTCTGGTCGGGTGAGCCACTGGATGCGCTTTACGAACAGATCGGCACGAATCCGTCCGGGCCAAGCCAGCGCGTATTCGTTGCCGGGATGACCGAATGGCGTCGCAGCCACCACACTGACGGCCATCTGATCGCCGGGGCCCATGCGCGGATCGATCGCGGTATGGATGTCGCCATCGCCCGCGAGGCCGAGGCCCTGCAGCGCGGCCTGCCGGTTCTGGCGACCGTGGGCTCGACCGCGCCTTTCATCGGCCTTTTCGGCACGGTCTGGGGCATCATGAACGCCTTCATAGAGATCGCCGAACAGGGCAACACGAACCTGGCCGTTGTCGCCCCCGGGATCGCCGAGGCCCTGCTCGCCACCGGCCTGGGCCTGCTCGCCGCCATTCCGGCGGTGGTGTTCTACAACAAGCTCTCGAGCGACGCGAACCGCATCACCGGCGGCTACGAGGCTTTCGCCGACGAATTCTCGACCATCCTCTCGCGGCAGCTCGGGGATTGAGATGAGCGCCCACGCCATGCCCGAGTCAGGAGGAGGGCGTCGCCGCAGACGCCGCAGCCGCACGCAGCCGATGTCCGAGATCAACATCACGCCCTTCGTGGACGTGATGCTCGTCCTTCTGATCATCTTCATGGTCGCCGCGCCGCTGATGACCGTGGGCGTTCCGGTCGAACTGCCCCGCACGGCGGCCGCCTCGCTGCCGCAGGACCGGGAAGAGCCGCTCACCGTCACCATCACCGAGACCGGCGAGGTGATGATCCAGACGACCGCGGTCCCCTATGACGAGCTTGTCGCCCGCCTGCAGGCCGTTGCCGCCGAACGCAGCGGCGACCGCATCTATCTGCGCGCCGACGGGCACAACGCCTGGAGCCGTGTGGCCGAGGTGATGGGTGCGCTCAATGCCGGTGGCTTCTCGAATATCGGGCTCGTCACCGATGTGGGCGGGCCGCGTCTGGGCGGCGTGGCGGCCGACAGCGGCGGATAGGGCGGCGCGGGCCATGGAAATGGACCGTCTCTCCCTGCGCGATCTGACCTTCGGCGGATGGGTGTCGGGGATCGGCCATCTCGTGCTGGTCGTCTGGCTGGTGTCGGGCTGGGGGCTGAGGAATCAGCCGCTCGAATTCCAGGTGACGCCGGTCACGGCCATCTCGGGCGATGAATATGCCCGGCTCGTGGCTGCAAGCACGCCCGATGCGCAGACCGAGACGGCGGACGCCCCTGCGCCGCCGGTGCAGGAGACGCCGCCCGATCCGGCCCCCGCGCCCG
>CAYUBT010000224.1:1558-3183 GCA_964443055.1 uncultured Rubellimicrobium sp. | reverse complement strand
ACGCGATTCGAGGCATGATCGCACAGGAGCAGGATGTTGGCGGCCGCGCCCTCGGCCACGATCTCGAAGGGAGGGTCCCCGGCGGGATTCGCGTCTTTCAGCATGATTGACCGAACCTAGGAGACCGGCACGGCTTCCGCCAGCCCTGCACGGGGTTACGCCTGCTCCGGCCGCCGCGGGTCGGGCGACGCGGCCGGAGGCCCGCGGCACATGGCGCTTCCGGAGGCGCGAGGCGGCGCGTCCCGCCGCTCCCGGCACCATGAACCGCCCAGGCCTCATTAACACCTGGGTAATAACTGGTTATTCTTTGAAATCAACCTGTTGACTGGGTTTTCACGCGTGGGCATCCTCGGGCCCACACCTCCCCCACCCGGCCGTCAGCGGCTCAATCCCCCCGCCAGCGTCGGCAGGTCGAGCGCCGCGAAACCGTAATGCCTCAGCCAGCGCAGGTCGCTTTCGAAGAAGGCGCGCAGGTCGGGGATGCCGTATTTCAGCATCGCGATCCGGTCGATCCCCATGCCGAAGGCGAAGCCCTGCCATTCACCCGGATCGATCCCGCCCGCGCGCAGCACATGCGGGTGAACCATGCCCGAGCCGAGCACTTCGAGCCAGTCGTCCCCCTCGCCGACATGGACCGTGCCGCCCTCGAAGCTGCACTGGATGTCCACTTCGGCCGAAGGCTCCGTGAACGGGAAATGCGAGGCGCGGAAACGGGTCTTCACGCGGGTGCCGAAATAGGCCGAGAAGAATTCCTCGAGCACCCATTTCAGATTCGCCATGGTCAGGTTCCGATCCAGCGCCAGCCCCTCGACCTGGTGGAAGTTCGGCGTATGGGTCTGGTCGTAATCGGCGCGATAGACGCGGCCGGGGCAGATGATGCGGATGGGCGCGCCCTGCCCCTCCATCGCCCTGATCTGCACGGGCGACGTATGGGTGCGCAGCACGGCGGGCGGTCGATTGTCGCCCGGCTCGCGATGCATGTAAAACGTGTCCATCTCGGCCCGCGCCGGGTGGTGGCCGGGGATGTTGAGTGCGTCGAAATTATACCAGTCGCTCTCGATCTCGGGGCCTTCGGCCACTGCGAACCCCATGTCGGCAAAGATCGCGGTGACCTCTTCCCAGACCTGCGAGATCGGATGGATCGTCCCCCGCCGGCGCGGATGGCCCGGCAAGGTCACGTCGAGCCATTCACCCGCAAGCCGCGCATCGAGCGCGGCATCGGCAAGTGCCGCCTTCCTCGCGCGGATCGCCGCGTCGATCTCGTCGCGCAGGACATTGAGTGCAGCCCCTGCGGCAGCACGCGCCTCGGGCTCCATCCGGCCCAGTTCGCGCATCTTCAGACTGATCTCGCCCTTCTTGCCCAGCGCGGCAATCCGCACCTCTTCCAGCGCGGTTTCATCCGCCGCCGTGGCGACCCGGTCGAGATATGTGGCCCTGAGATCGTCCATTCCGCGCCCCTTCACTGGTGCGCAGGCGGGTTAGCGCGCCTGCAGGCCCGGTGCAAGGTCAGGATGGAGGGCGCAGAAGGAGGGCGCAGAAGGCGGCGCGGCTTTGGACGGGGGTTCTCAGTGCAGAACCCCTCCTGCATTATCTGTAGATTCCTGTTGCTAATACCACTCCCCGTC
>CAYUBT010000224.1:0-1548 GCA_964443055.1 uncultured Rubellimicrobium sp. | reverse complement strand
CTGGTGCGCAGGCGGGTTAGCGCGCCTGCAGGCCCGGTGCAAGGCCACGCAAAAGGGCCGCAGCCCGTGGCGCGGCCCCCTCGCATTCCTGCAGCCTGCTTCAGCCCTGCGGCAGTGCCGCGCGAGCCTTGTCGGCGATGGCGTTGAACGTCTCGGGCTGATGCACCGCGAGGTCGGCGAGCACCTTGCGGTCCACCTCGATCCCCGCGAGCGCGAGGCCGTTGATGAAACGCGAATAGGTCAGCGTCGGGTCGAAGGCGCGCACGGCGGCATTGATGCGCTGGATCCACAGGGCGCGGAAATTGCGCTTGCGGTTGTGACGGTCGCGCGTGGCGTATTCGTTGGCCCTGTCGACCGACTGTTTGGCCACACGGAAGCTGCGGTGGCGGCGGTCATAATGGCCCTTGGCCTGATCGAGGACCTTCTTGTGACGGCGATGCGTGACGGGTCCACCCTTGGTACGTGACATGGTCGGGCCTCCTCAGCGATCGTAGGGCATGTATTTGAGAACGATCTTGCGATCGGGCTCGGACAGCGTCGTCGTGCCGCGCGCATTGCGGATGAACTTGGCCGAACGCTTGATCATGCCGTGGCGCTTGCCCGCCTGACCAGCGAGGATCTTGCCGGTGGCCGTCACCTTGAAGCGCTTCTTCGCGCTTGATTTCGTCTTCATCTTGGGCATTTCGGTCTCCTGTCATGAGTCCCCTACACGCGCGACTCGGCATGCCGCTAGGGCCGGACGCGCGGGACGTGAGCCGCCCCATTAGGGCGAAGCGGCACAGGATGCAAGCAGCCTCAGCGCAGATAACGCCCGAACACGCGGGCGATGACTTCGGGGATCTCGGCCACGGAATAACCTTTCGAGCGCTGCCAGATGGCAAAGGCGAGAAGCCCGCCCCCGAGCAGGAGCAGGATCGCGGCGGCCCGGGGCGGGCGGCTGTCCGAAAAGGCACTGACCGCGGCAGGCACCGCGAGAACGAGAAGGACGACTCCGATGGAGAAGAGCAGGTCGGCATCCATGTCCGGCCTCACGTCCGTTTGGTCCCCTTCATTCTACCCCGATTTGCCCGCAAAAATCAAACTTTCCCGTCGGGCGCACCCCGCAAACCGGCCCGAAACCATCCGCCACCCCCGCGAGGCGAGGACGACGCCACCCGGTCCCCGGCCGCCTATTCCGGCTCGCTCGCGAAGATCAGGCGTTCCTCGCAGGGGGCGACGCGCAGGATATTGGTAGAGCCCGGCGTGTTGAACGGGACGCCGGCGGTGACGACCACCCGATCCTGCGGTCTGGCGAGGCCGAGGGCGCGGGCCGAGCGGATCGCCGCGAGGACCGCGTGTTTGAACCTGTCCACGGGCTCGACGATCACGCAGGTGATCCCCCAGTGCAGGCACAGCCTGCGGGCCGTCGCCTGCACCGAGGTCATGGCAAGAATCGGCACGCGCGGCCTCTCGCGCGCGGTGAGCGCCGCGGTCGTTCCCGATTCCGAGAAACAGCAGATCGCCTTGACCTTGGTCGTCTCGGCGATCTCGCGGGCGGCGGCGACGATC
>CAYUBT010000223.1:0-3184 GCA_964443055.1 uncultured Rubellimicrobium sp. | reverse complement strand
CGGTGCGCGAGAACGGCACACCGTAATGTTCCAGCTCGTAGACCGCCTTGGGGGCCTCGCGCGCAAGATATTCCATCGCATCCATGTCGCCGAGCCAGTCCGAGCCCTTGATCGTGTCGAACATGTGCCATTGCCAGTGGTCCGGGCCCATGTTGCCAAGGCTGGCGGCGATGCCGCCCTGCGCGGCGACGGTATGGCTGCGGGTGGGGAAGACCTTGGTCACGCAGGCGGTGCGCAGCCCCTGTTCGGCCATGCCCAGCGTGGCACGCAGGCCCGAACCGCCCGCGCCGACGACGACCACGTCATATTCATGCACTTCGTAGGGATAAGCCGTCATGATCCGTCCTTCAGAGCGCGATCTTCATCAGCGCGAAAATACCTGCCGCCCCGATCCCCCAGGCCAGCGAGATGGCGATCAGAATGCCGATCTTGCGGGCGGAGCCGCGGGCGTAGTCCATGATCATCGTCGTTGCGCCCATGGCGAAATGACGCAGTCCGATGACGAGGAGAAGCGCGGTCAGGATCGCCGGAAAGGGATGGGAAAAGGTTTCGAGCACTCCGGCCCGCTCCTGCCCGAGCGCGCGACCGAAGATGATGAGCCAGGTCGGTACGATGAGCGCGAGACCCACGGCCGTGACGGTCATCGACCAGTGATGTTCGGTCCCGCGCCCGGCGGCCCCGGCCCGTTCGGCGCGTTTACGATCAGTCAGATAACGCATGTTCCCCTCACTGGACGAGCAGGATGGTGATGACGGTCAGCACGGTCGCGCCGATGAAACAGGCCCAGCCGAGCAGCTCCGCCGTGCGGATCTCCATTCCGTGCAGCGCGTCGAAGTAGAGATGCCTCAGCCCGGCGAGATAGTGATACCAGATCGCCCAAGCCGAGAGCGTGAAGACGAGATCGCCGAACCAGCTTGTCGCGACCGCGTTCGCGACGGCGAAGGCACCGTCCGACATGGCCGCCGCCAGCAACCACCAGACCACCAGAAAGGCCGAAACGATGAGCGCGTTGCCCGTGATCCGGGTCGTGATCGAGCTCAGCGAGGTCATCTGGATACGGTAGTATTTTCCCAGCATGAACGGGGAAAGCGGTCGTTCGACCGGCTTCTGTGCTGTCATGGCGGATCCCTCGTTGCTTGCTTTCCGGGCGTGGCTGCGGGGCTCATCCTTGAGTCACCCCATCCATAGCGCCTTTTCCGGCGGTGTCACGCCCGCTGCACACCATCGTATGCCGAATGCACGCTCCGGGTGCAATGGATGGCGACATGCGTGATCATGATCGAGGCCGCAGACGGAGGGCGAAGCGCCCCCCGGCGGCCGTGCCGGGCTTGCGCCCGTGGCGGTGCGGGTCTAGGTGACGCGCGATTTCATTCATCCGGGGGGACCTGCCATGGCCAGACGGAAAATCGCGCTGATCGGCGCGGGACAGATCGGGGGTACGCTCGCGCATCTCGCCGCACTCAAGGAACTGGGCGACATCGTCCTGTTCGACATCGCCGAGGGGGTGCCGCAGGGCAAGGCTCTCGACCTGGCCGAGGCCGGGCCGGTCGCCGGATTCGACGCGGAACTCAAGGGCACGAACTCCTACGCCGATATCGCCGGGGCCGATGTCTGCATCGTCACCGCAGGCGTTCCCCGCAAGCCGGGGATGAGCCGGGACGATCTGCTCGGCATCAATCTCAAGGTGATGAAGGCCGTGGGCGAAGGCATCCGCGAACATGCGCCCGACGCTTTCGTCATCTGCATCACCAACCCGCTCGATGCGATGGTCTGGGCCCTGCGCGAATTCTCGGGCCTGAAGCACGAGAAGGTCGTGGGTATGGCCGGTGTCCTCGATTCGGCGCGGTTCCGTCACTTCCTCTCGCTCGAATTCGACGTCTCGATGCGCGACGTCACCGCCTTCGTCCTTGGCGGCCATGGCGACACGATGGTTCCGCTCACACGCTACTCCACTGTCGCCGGCATCCCGCTGCCCGATCTGGTGAAGATGGGCTGGACCACGCAGGAACGCCTCGACGCCATCGTCCAGCGGACCCGTGACGGCGGGGCCGAGATCGTCGGCCTGCTCAAGACCGGCTCGGCCTTCTACGCGCCCGCGACCAGCGCCATCGAGATGGCCGAAGCCTATCTCAGGGACCAGAAGCGTGTCCTGCCCTGCGCGGCCCATGTGAAAGGTGCCTACGGACTCGACGGGCTGTATGTCGGCGTCCCGACCGTGATCGGCGCGGGCGGGATCGAGCGGGTGATCGAGATCGAACTCGACCGCGACGAACAGGCGATGCTGCAGAAGTCTGTTGAATCCGTCACCGCCCTTGTCGCCGCCTGCAAGGAGATCGAGCCCTCTCTGGCTTGACCGTACCGCGATTGCATCCGCTTCCCCGCCGGGGCAGAAGAGGCCACGTTTCCAGGCGACGGGGGGCCGGGTGATCGAGCTGCGCAAGGTAGCCTTCAGCTACGGCGGCGGAGAGTTGTTCTCTGACGTCTCGCTTGCACTTGCGCCGGGGTCGTTCCACTTTCTTACCGGCCCGTCCGGGGCGGGCAAAACCACGCTCATGCAGCTCCTGACCGCCGAACTCGTGCCCACACAGGGCGAGGTCGCGCTCTTCGGACAGCGCACCGCCACCATGTCGCGCGACGATGTGGCCAGAGCGCGCAGGCGGATCGGATTCGTCCATCAGGACTGCCAGTTTCTCGACCATCTGACCCTTGCCGAGAATGTCATGCTGCCCCTTGCCGTGGCCGGACGCCAGCCCGAAGCGCAGGGGAATATCACCGAACTTCTCTCCTGGGTCGGTCTCCTGAAACAGGCGGACCAGTTTCCGCCCTCGCTCTCGGGGGGCGAGCGTCAGCGTGCCGCGCTTGCGCGCGCGGTCATCGCCTCGCCCGATGTCGTGCTTGCGGACGAGCCCACCGGCAATGTCGACTGGGAAATGTCGCAGCGCCTCCTGACGCTTCTTACCGAACTCAACCGGATGGGACGCACGGTGCTGGTGGCGACCCATGACCTCAACCTGATCCGTGCCGCGCGGACGCAGGTCTCGGCGCGCACCTTGCGGCTGGCGCAGGGGCGACTCTCGTCGGCGGGAGCGGATCTGTGAGCATCCTTTCCGCTCCACGCAGCGTGCCGCCCGAAATGCCGCCGGACCGGGTGGTGCCGCCCTCGGGTTTCACCGCACAGCTGACC
>CAYUBT010000222.1:0-3291 GCA_964443055.1 uncultured Rubellimicrobium sp. | reverse complement strand
AAGACGAGGCGGCCGCCGACCCGCTCGGTCCAGACGCCGAGGATCAGCCGCACCAGCGAGCCGGTCAGCACCGGCGTCGCGACCAGGAGGCCATATTGGGAATCCGTCAGGCCCAGATCGTCACGAATTGACAGGCCGATGATCGAGAAGATGGTCCAGACGGCGAAACACAGGGTGAAGGCAACAGTGGACAGCCACAACGCCTGATGGCGCTGCGCCGGGGGATGCGTGGAAAGGCCGGTCATCACGGGCTCCGCTTCTTCGGGCCTGCGCGCGCTGTGGCGCATGCGTCGCGGTCCAGAGAACGCAGACTGCCCCCAAGCGTTGTTGACTTGGATCAACTCGTGCCACCGCCCGAGGGAAACCCGACAAGGATTGATCTTGCCGAATCAGAACTCGCGCAATTGTCAATCCGTTAGGTAGGCATACAGCCGCAAGTTACTTGATATTCATCAAGATACGCATTACCAATCAGCAAAGACCTTCGAGGGAGTCCTGATTCGTGCGTGAAGAAGAAAAGCCAGATCTTCGCCGCCTGCCGCTCTTTCGCGAAATGTCGGAAGAGACGTTCGGCACGCTCATGCAGGTCTCCTATGCCCAGAACTTTCCGCCCGCGCTCGACCTCTTCAGCCAGGGCGACCCGGCGGATTTCCTGCATGTCATCGTGGACGGACGGGTCGAGCTTCATTCCGAATGGAACGGTCGCCCCACCGTCATGGGTATGGTCCAGCCGGTGACCGCCTTCATCCTCGCCGCCTGCGTGCGTGACGGACAGTATCTGATGTCCGCCCGCACGATCACGCGCGCGCGGATCGTGCTGATTCCTGCCGGAGATCTGCGCGTCGCCATAAGTCACGATCCCGATTTCGCCATGGCGGCCATGGACGAGATGGCGCGCGACTATCGCGTCATGGTCCGGCATGCCAAGAACCTGAAGCTGCGCAATGCCCGCGAACGGCTCGCTGCCTGGATGCTGCGTGAATCGGCGTATCACGGCGATGCCCTCGGCTTTACCCTCTCGGTCGAGAAGCGCCGTCTTGCCTCCTATCTCGGGATCACCGCCGAAAGCCTGTCGCGGTCGCTGCGCACCCTGCGCGAGGACGGGCTGCGCATCGACGGCGCGCGCGTGACGATCACCGACCGGGCGCGCCTCGTTGCACTCGCAAAGCCTTGCCTGCTCATTGACGGCCCCGAGCCGGACGGGGCACATCCCCCGGCCTTAACGTAGGGGCCGAGACCTGACCCTCGACTCCCTGCGCGGCCCGCGCACGGACCAGACCCAGCTTGCGCTCACGCCACAGAATGATGAACCCGGCAAGGATGATGATCGTCGCCCCCGTCAGCATCGGCGCGGTCGGCACCTCGTCGAACACGAGATAGCCGACCGTGATCGCCAGCAGGATCGACGCATATTCGAATGGTGCGATCACACCCATGTCGGCATGGCGGTAGCTGGCGGTCAGCAGGATCTGCCCGACGCCTCCCAGGACCCCGGTCAGCACCAGCAGCGCGAACAGCCCCGGCCCCGGCATCACCCAGCCCCACGGCAGGGTGATGAGCGACAGCAGCGCCGCCGTGGTCAGGAACCAGAAGACGATCGCCGCGGTATGCTCGGTCGCCACAAGCCTGCGCACCTGCACCTGCGCCAGCGCCGCAAACAGCGCGCCGCCAAAGGCCACGACCGCGCCAAGGGCCTCGCGCAGGCCGACCTCGTCACCGCCCAGCGTCAGCCGGGGGGCCATGACGACCAGCACCCCCGCCATGCCGAGCGCGACTGCCGTGATACGGAAGGCGCGGATCTGCTCGCCAAGGAACATCGCCGCCAGCACGACGGTCAGGATCGGCGCGGCATAGCCGATCACCGTCGCCTCGGGCAGCGACAGCAGGCCGAGTGCCGTGAAATTCAGGGCCATGGAGGTGGTGCCGATCACCCCGCGCCAGACATGGCCCATCGGCATCGTGGTGGCGAGGCCGCGCGGCAGCTCCCCCAGCCAGGCGAGCCAGACAAGGATCACCGGGATCGAGAAGGCCGCGCGGAAGAACACAGCCTCACCCGGGGGAATCTGGTCCGAGGTCAGCTTGACGATCGTCGCCATCGCAAAGAAGACAGCCACCGAAGTGACCTTGAGCGTGATCGCTCGCAAAGGTTGCATCTGGAACCTGCCCGGAAATCAGCGCCAGCATAGCTGCTTGCACACCGGGGGCCACCCCGCATTCACCGTCATTGCGAGGAGCCGAAGGCGACACGGCAATCTGCCCGCCAGCCGGAGATTGCTTCGCTGTGCTCGCAGTGACGAGACCGCTTACTCCCGCGCCGCCTCGGCATCCAGCCGCGCCACGGCCCAGCTTGCGGCATCGGCAACAGCCGGGTCGGGATCATCCAGCAGCCTCACCGCCGCCGGGCGCAAGGACGGATCACCCGAATTGCCGATGGCGTAGAGGACGTTGCGCACGAATCGGTCGCGCCCGGTGCGCTTCACCGGCGTTCCGGCAAAGCGCACGCGGAAGGCCGCATCGTCAAGCGCGGCCAGTTCATCCAGCGGCGCGGTGGCCTCCATCGTGCCGTAGCGCATTTCCTGCGCCGCAACGGCAAACTTGTTCCAGGGACAGACGGCGAGGCAATCGTCGCAGCCGAAGACGTGATTGCCCAGAAGCGGGCGCAGTTCCTCGTCGACCGGCCCGCGATGTTCGATGGTCAGGTAGGAAATGCACCGCCGCGCATCAAGCTTGAAGGGCGCGACGAAGGCCCGCGTCGGACAGATGTCCAGACAGGCGGTACAAGAGCCGCAATGCTCCCCGGCGGGCGCGTCGACCGGCAGTTCCAGCGTGGTGAAGATCGCGCCCAGAAACACCCAGTTGCCGAAATCCCCCGAGATGACGACCGTATGCTTCCCCAGCCAGCCCAGCCCCGCCGCCTGCGCAAGCGGCTTTTCCATCACCGGCGCGGTGTCGGTGAAGACCTTGATCTCGGCCCCGGGCACCTGTTCGATCAGCCACCGGCCAAGGACCTTCAGCTTCTTCTTGAGAAGGTCGTGATAATCCTTGCCCCGCGCATAAGAGGTGATGACGCCCCGGCTGCGCTCCTGCAGGAGGGGCAGGGGGTCGTCCGCTGGCGCATAGCTCTGCGCCAGCATGATGACCGAACGCGCCTCGGGCCAGAGCGCGGTGGGATCGCCGCGCCATGCCGCACGCTCGGCCATCCAGCCCATCTGCCCGTGCCGTCCGGCCTGCAGATATTCCTGCAGACGCCCCGCCGCTTCGGGGATCGCGTCGGGGCGGCAGATGCCCATG
>CAYUBT010000221.1:0-3306 GCA_964443055.1 uncultured Rubellimicrobium sp. | reverse complement strand
TGGCCTTGGCGAAATCGCCGGAATATTTGATGCCGCCGTCGGCAATCACCGGAACGTCACCCGCAGCCTGCGCAGCATCCATGATCGCCGTGAGCTGCGGCACGCCCACGCCCGCAACCACCCGCGTCGTGCAGATCGAGCCGGGGCCGATCCCGACCTTGACCGCATCCGCGCCTGCGTCGATCAGCGCGCGAGTGCCCTCGCCCGTCGCCACATTTCCGGCCATCACCTGCACGTCGCCCGCCGCGCGCTTCACCCGTTCGACCGCCTGCGCGACACCTTCCGAATGGCCATGGGCCGTGTCGATCACGACGATGTCGACGCCCGCGTCGATCAGCGCAAGGCTGCGCTCGAATCCCGCATCCCCCACCGTGGTCGCCGCCGCCACCCGCAGGCGGCCGAGCGCATCCTTGCAGGCCACCGGATTGAGCACCGCCTGTTCACTGTCCTTCAACGTCAGAAGGCCGGTCAGGCGCCCCTCGTCATCGCTCACCAGCAGCTTCTCGATCCGCCGCGCCTTCATGAGCGAGCGCGCCTCGTCCAGATCGGCGGGCTCCTGCAGCATCGCCAGATCGTCCGAGGTCATCATCACGCTGACCGGCGTGGCCTCGTCGCTGGCGAAACGCATGTCGCGGTTGGTGACGATGCCGAGGACGCGGTTCTCGCCGTCCACCACCGGAAAGCCCGTGACCGAATAGCGCTCCATCAGCGCCCGGGCGTCCGCAAGGGTCTGGTCGGGGCGCAGGGTGACCGGATTGTAGACAATGCCCGAGACGAACCGCTTCACGCGCCGCACCTCGTCGGCCTGTCCGGCCACCGACAGGTTGCGATGGATCACGCCGATCCCGCCCGCCTGGGCCATGGCGATGGCCATGCGCGCTTCGGTGACCGTGTCCATCGCACTGGACAACAGCGGGATGTTGAGCGTGATCTCGCGCGTGGCCCGGCAGGTCACATCTGCAGTCGCGGGCAGGACCGAGGATGCCCCCGGCACCAGCAGCACATCATCAAAGGTAAGAGCCTCGCGAATCTGCATCCTGTTCCCCCGGGCGGCAGCATCGTCTGGCGCTTCCCTATTGCAGCTTTGCCGCTCGGACGAAAGGGCGAATGCGCATCCGGCGCCCTTTGATGACGTAACCGGACGTGGAAGTGACGGGATTGCCTGTCCTGCGACAATCGGTCAGGGGTAAAATTCCGACGAGAGCAGGATGCGGGAATTCCGAGATGAGCGATTCGACAAATGATCCGCTGGTGATCTTCACTCCCTCGGGCAAGCGCGCCCATATCGCGCCAGGAACCAAGGTTCTCGATGCGGCGCGCCAGATGGGCGTCGACCTCGATTCGGTCTGCGGCGGGCGCGGCATCTGCTCGAAATGCCAGGTGACACCGTCCTATGGCGAATTTCCCAAGCACGGCATCCATGTCGCCGAGGATGCGCTCTCGGAATGGAACCGGGTCGAGGAGCGCTATGATCGCGTCCGCGGCCTCAAGGACGGCCGCCGTCTCGGCTGTCAGGCCGAGATCCTGAGTGATATCGTCATCGACGTGCCGCCCGAGAGCCAGGTGCACCGCCAGGTCGTCCGCAAGGAGGCCGACAAGCGCACCGTCCACATGGACCCGGCCACGCGACTTTTCTACATCGAGGTCGAGGAACCGGATCTCCACACGACCACAGGTGACTTCCAGCGCGTGAAAGAGGCTTTGCACGAGCAGTTCCAGATCGAGGGCGTCACCGCGCCGCTGTCGATCCTCTCGCGCCTGCAGAAGGTGTTGCGCAAGGGTGAGTGGAAGATCACGCTGGCCCTGCACAAGGGCCACCGCGATCACGAATGGAAGGTGATCGACATCTGGCCCGGCCTGCGCGAGGAAAATCTCTGGGGTCTCGCCATCGACCTGGGCTCGACCACCATCGCCGCACATATGGTGAACCTTCGTGACGGGACGGTCGAGGCCAGTGCCGGGATCATGAACCCCCAGATCCGCTTTGGCGAGGATCTGATGAGCCGGGTCTCCTATTCGATGATGAACCCCGGCGGCGACCAGGACATGACCCGTGCGGTGCGCAAGGCACTCAACGAACTGGTGACCAATCTGGGTGACCAGTCAGGGATCGACCCGACCGAGATCGTCGAGGCGGTGATCGTCCTCAACCCGGTCATGCATCACCTGCTTCTGGGTATCGACCCGTTCGAACTGGGCCAGGCACCTTTCGCCCCCGCCACATCCGAAGGCGTGACGGTCGCGATGCGCGACCTCGACATCACCACCGCCAACCCCGAAGGCCAGGTCTTCATCCTGCCGATCATCGCGGGCCATGTCGGTGCCGACTCGGCCGCCGTGGCGCTGGCCGAGGAGCCGCGCAAGTCCGACGATCTCGTCCTCATCGTCGATGTCGGCACCAATGCCGAACTGCTGCTGGGGGACCGCAATCAGGTGCTTGCGTGCTCGAGCCCCACCGGCCCCGCGCTCGAGGGTGCGCAGATTTCATCCGGCCAGCGCGCAGCCCCCGGTGCCATCGAACGTGTCGAGATCGACCCCGTCACGAAGGAACCGCGTTTCAAGGTCATCGGTTCGGACCGCTGGTCGGACGAGGCCGGCTTCTCGCTGGACATCACGCATACCGGCATCACCGGCATCTGCGGCTCGGGTATCATCGAGGCAGTGGCCGAGATGCGCATCGCCGGGATCGTGGACCGGCACGGGCTGATCGGCTCGAAGGAACAGGTGGGCACCGAACGGTGCGTGCCGCAGGGGCGGACGCATTCCTACCTGCTCTACGACGACAGCGCCAATGACGGGCCGCGCATCCTCGTGACCCAGGCCGATATCCGTGCGATCCAGCTTGCCAAGTCGGCACTTTATGCCGGGGCCGAACTGCTGATGGAGGAGAAGGGCGTCGACCATGTCGACCGCGTCGTGCTCGCCGGTGCGTTCGGCGCGCATATCAGCCCGAAACACGCGATGATCCTCGGCATGTTCCCGGACGTGCCGCTCGACAAGGTGCGCTCGGCCGGCAATGCGGCCGGGACGGGGGCGCGGATTGCGCTCTGTTCGGTAGCCGCCCGCGCCGAGATCGAGCACGAGGTCCGCGCCATCATCAAGGTCGAGACCGCCATCGCGCCGAACTTCCAGGATTTCTTCGTGGGCGCGAACGGCATCCCGCACCGCACCGCACCGTTCGAGAATTTGGCGAAGATCGTGACGCTGCCCGAGCCCGAATTCAACGTGGTGACCGAGGAACACAGCCGCCGACGCCGCCGACGCACACCTTCGCCGAACGCCCCCGCCGACGGCTGAACAATCAGC
>CAYUBT010000220.1:0-3337 GCA_964443055.1 uncultured Rubellimicrobium sp. | reverse complement strand
CCGCGGGAAACGGTCGCGCAGCCGGTGGAGGATGTCACGGAT
Source organism: uncultured Rubellimicrobium sp. (assembly GCA_964443055.1). GTDB lineage: Bacteria > Pseudomonadota > Alphaproteobacteria > Rhodobacterales > Rhodobacteraceae > JADYZU01. Next base: position 3,295 of record CAYUBT010000220.1, on the reverse strand, counting down.
CACCGCCCCCGACGGCGAGGTGATGACCCCGATCACGCCGGGCAGATAGGGCAAGGGGCGTTTGCGCGCAGCATCGAACAGCCCTTCGGCAGCAAGCGCCTTGCGCCGCGCCTCCAGCATCGCCATCAGCGCGCCTTCGCCGGCGGGGGCCAGGTCATCGACGATGAGCTGATATTTCGACGCGCCGGGAAAGGTGGTCATCCGTCCGGTGGCAATGACCTCGAGCCCCTCTTCGGGCTTGACCGTCAGCCGCGCCGCCTGTCCGCGCCAGATCACGGCATCAAGGCTCGCGCGGTCGTCCTTGAGGTTGAAATAGACGTGGCCCGAGGCCGGACGCGAGACGCGGCCGATCTCTCCCCGCACGCGGACGCGACCGAATTCGCCCTCGACGACCCGCTTCACCGCACCGGCGATTTCCGAGACGGTGAATTCCGGGCGGTTGTCGGAGGCCGGGGCCGCGTCGTCCTCGAAAATGTCCATCCGGCGCTCCTTGCCTCACCCGCCGGGCAACCCTAAGACGCCCGCGAGCAATGGCAAAGGGGGCGGCCATGGATATTCTCATCCTCGGCAGCGGCGCGCGCGAACATGCGCTGGCCTGGGCGATTCGCCAGAACCCCAAATGCGACCGGCTGATCGTCGCGCCGGGCAATGCCGGAATCGCGGCCGAGGCCGAATGCGTGGCGCTCAACATTCTCGACGGAGCGGCGGTAGCGGCGTTCGCACAGGCCGAAGCCGTCGACCTGGTGATCATCGGCCCCGAGGCGCCGCTTGCCGCCGGAGTCAGCGACGATCTTCGTGCAGCGGGAATTGCGGTCTTCGGCCCGTCGCAGGCGGCGGCGCGGCTCGAGACGTCAAAGACATTCACCAAGGAGATCTGTGACGCGGTTGGCGCACCGACCGCCGGCTGGGCGCAGTTCGACAACCTGGCCGCGGCGCGGCACCACATCACCGACAGGGGCCTGCCGCTGGTCATCAAGGCCGACGGCCTGGCGGCGGGCAAGGGCGTCGTGATCCCCGAGACGCTGGTCGAGGCACTCGATGCCGCGGAGGTCATCTTCAGCCATCATGGCGAAGCCGGTCGAATCGTGGTGATCGAGGAGTTCATGGAGGGTGAGGAAGCCAGCCTCTTCGTCCTCTGCGACGGCACCGACGCCCTGCCCATCGGCAGCGCACAGGATCACAAGCGGGCCTTTGACGGCGACAGGGGCCCCAATACCGGCGGCATGGGGGCCTGCTCCCCCGCGCCAGTGCTGACGCCCGCCATCGAGGCGCAGGCGATGGACAGGATCGTTCGCCCGGTGCTGGCCGAGATGGTCCGGCGCGGGACGCCCTACCAGGGCGTGCTCTATCTCGGCCTGATGATCGACGGCGGCCAGGCCCGGCTCGTGGAGTTCAACGCCCGGTTCGGCGATCCCGAGGCGCAGGTGCTGATGCTGCGGCTCGGGGCGCAGGCGCTCGACCTGATCGAGGCGGCAGCCACGGGGCGGCTGCGCGAGATGCGCGTGAACTGGGCCGAGGATCACGCGATCTGCGTGGTCATGGCCACGAAGGGCTATCCCGGCGCGCATGAGAACGGCAGCGAGATCATGGGACTCGACGCGCTGGACGAAGACCCCGGCACCGCAATCTTTCACGCCGCCACTCGGCGAGAGGGCGGGCGGCTGACGGCGCAGGGCGGCCGGGTGCTGAGCATCTGCGCGCGCGACGCCACGCTCCGGGCCGCGCGCGACCGCGCCTACGCGCTGGCGGCGCGGATCGACTGGCCCGAAGGCTTCTTTCGCAAAGATATCGGCTGGCGCGCGCTGGCGCGCATGCCATGACGCCGGTCAGTCAGGCCGCGCGGGCGACAAGGGCCGATTCGATGCGTTGCTGCGCACCGCCCTCGTCATTCCCGGAGACAGCCGCCACTTCACGGGTCAGCCGTTCGAGCGCTGCCTCATAGAGCTGACGCTCGGAGTAGCTCTGCTCACGCTGGTCGTCGGCTCGGTGCAGGTCGCGGACCACCTCGGCAATGGCGATCAGGTCGCCCGAGTTGATCTTCTGTTCGTATTCCTGCGCGCGGCGCGACCACATCGCCTTCTTCACCCGCGCCTTGCCGCCAAGGGTCTTGAGCGCATGTTCGATCACGTCGGGCGAGGAAAGCGAGCGCAGGCCCGATTCGATGGCCTTGTTGGTGGGCACCCGCAGGGTCATCTTGTCCTTCTCGAAGGAGATCACGAAAAGTTCGAGCCTGGTGCCCGCAACCTCCTGCTCCTCGATCGAGATGATCTTGCCCACGCCATGCGCGGGATAGGCGACGAAGTCGTTGGGACGAAACTCGGGGCGCTTCGTTCTGGTCATCCGGTCTTCCTCCTGGGCCGTTCCCCGTGTCGCAATATACAAGATCACCCGGCGCGGGCTTCCGTCGCCGGGCGGGTTCGTTCGACAATCAGGAAAGGGCAAGCAGCATGTTGACGCCTCCATACCACAAAAAACGCCCCCATAAAAGGGCTTGGGCCTTTGCTCCGGGTTCGGGATCCATCACTTCCCCCGTCATGGCGAACGTAGTGAAGCAACCCAATGTTCCAACGTTTCCGGCTTGCCGCACCGGCTGACGCCTCCTCGTAATGACGGAAGCGCGCGGATGCGTCGATTTCAGTCCCCCTCGCCGGGGGCTTCGGAGAAGAGCGCCATCTTGCCGGGCTTGCCGTCCATCTCCTCGTAGCCCGGCATCGGATCTCTCTTCGATGTCAGCACCGGCCAGATTTCGGCATATTTTCGGTTGAACTCGACCCATTTGGCCATGTCGGGCTCGGTGTCGGGGCGGATCGCATCGGCGGGGCATTCGGGTTCGCAGACACCGCAGTCGATACATTCGTCGGGATGGATCACGAGCATGTTCTCGCCCTCGTAGAAACAGTCCACGGGACAGACCTCGACGCAATCGGTGTATTTGCAGGCGATGCAGTTCTCAAGAACGACATAGGTCATGACGGACTCCCTTCAGTTCCGCGCCCGGCTCGCATCCGTGGTGGCATTTATAACATGTAATTCATATGCGACTTTTGGTCACGTATTTTTAGCGGAGACGGCCGGGACGATTTCCTCGTAGAGCGTCCGCGCCTCCGGTGCGGGGCCGCGGCGGGAGCCGCAGTCGAGAATGCGCAATACGCAGATGCCGCCGGGCCGGGCGAAGGTCAAGACATCGCCGGGGCCGACATTGCGCGCAGGCTTTGCAACCGGTGCGCCATTAAGCCGCAGCGCGCCCCGGGCCACCATCGCCGCCGCGATACTGCGCGAGCGGGCGAATCGCGCG
>CAYUBT010000219.1:0-3415 GCA_964443055.1 uncultured Rubellimicrobium sp. | reverse complement strand
TGCGCAGCTTCGAGGATCTCAATCGCGCGCTCGGAGCGCTTGGCTCGCCGCCGGTCCCCGGTACCGGACCGGTCGACGATAACAGCGCCGACGCATTGCTTACCTCCGCCTGGCTACGCGTGGTGGCAGACCGTGAAGAGCTCTGGCGCCCAGGCGGCCTCACGACGGAGCTGGCTCAAACGGAGGGCTGGACCTTCGGCGTTCCTTGAAGCAAAGGCGCCAAATCGACGTTGGGCGCCGGCTTAGCTCAGTTGGTAGAGCACCTGATTTGTAATCAGGGGGTCAGGGGTTCGAGGCCTCTAGCCGGCACCCACCGAATCCTCATGATTCGGCTTCAAGTTATTGAACACAGCACAAAATTCCACCGCATCGCGTCGCCTTGGGTTAGACCGGTTTCGACACCGTTCGACCGGTTTTGACGCCTCTTGTGCCCGAGTTTGTGCCCGAGTTTCTCCTCGGTGGGACGCGATTTTGCGTCGAGTTTGTGCCCGAGTTTTTTGACTTTCGGAGCCGACCTGGAGTCGGAAAATGGCAAAAAGGTTCACCCTGACGCCCGCATGCGTCGATGCACTCACGGATGGAAATCTCCTCGACCCCCAAACTCCCGGGCTGTCGATCGAAGCAGGGACCAACGGAAAGAGGACGTGGCGATATCGGCGTCGCATCACCTCCACCGATGTCGTCGTAAAGCTTGTCCGCCGTCAGCACCAATGGCACAGATTTGAGGTTGTGCTTTAAGGAGGATTTGGGCTTCGTCGTAGTGACGAAGGAACGAAGATGAAGCCCAAATCCTCCTTAAAAAAATCGTCGCCCAAGGCTCCTGCGGAGCGGGTGGTGAAGGACATCCGGCGTGCGACGCGTCGGCACTTCTCGGCCGAAGACAAGATCCGGATCGTGCTGGAAGGCTTGCGCGGCGAGGACAGCATTGCCGAACTCTGCCGCAAGGAAGGGATCGCCCAGAGCCTGTATTACACCTGGTCGAAGGAGTTCATGGAGGCCGGCAAGCGCCGTCTCGCTGGCGACACCGCCCGAGATGCGACCACCGGCGAAGTGCAGGGCCTGCGCCGCGAAGCCCGTGCCCTGAAGGAATGCGTTGCCGATCTGACACTGGAAAACCGCCTGCTTAAAAAAAGCATGATCGGGGATGGGGGCGACGACGAATGAGGTATCCGGCATCCGAGAAGCTCGAGATCATCAGGATCGTCGAGCAGTCGCACCTGCCCGCCAAGCGGACCCTCGACCAACTGGGCATCGCGCGCCGGACCTTCTACCGCTGGTACGACCGCTACCTCGAAGGCGGGCCGGAGGCGCTGGAAGATCGACCATCGGCGCCGAGCCGGGTGTGGAACCGCATCCCGGCCGACATCCACGACCAGATCATCGAGCTGGCGCTGGAACACAGCGAGCTGTCCCCGCGCGAACTGGCGGTGCGCTTCACCGACGAGAAGCGCTACTTCGTGTCGGAAGCCACGGTTTACCGGCTTCTGAAGGCCCATGATCTGATCACCAGCCCGGCCTATGTCGTGATCAAGGCCGCCGATCAGTTCCACACCAAAACCACGCGGGTGAACGAGATGTGGCAGCCCGATTTTACCTACTTCAAGATCATCGGGTGGGGCTGGATGTACCTGTCGACCGTGCTCGACGACTTCTCACGCTACATCATCGCCTGGAAGCTGTGCACCAATATGCGGGCCGAGGATGTCACCGACACGCTGGACCTCGCGCTCGAGGCCTCGGGTTGCGACAGCGCAACGGTGCTGCACAAGCCTCGGCTGCTGTCGGATAATGGCCCAAGTTACATCGCCAGCGAGTTGGCGGATATATCGAGGCCAACAAGATGAGCCACGTGCGCGGCGCCCCGATGCATCCGCAAACCCAGGGCAAGATCGAGCGCTGGCACCAGACCCTCAAGAACCGCATCCTGCTGGAAAATTACTTCCTGCCCGGCGATCTTGAAGCCCAGATCGAGGCCTTCATCGACCATTATAATCACCGCCGATACCACGAAAGCCTCGGTAACGTGACGCCCGCCGACGCCTACTTCGGCAGGGCACCGGCCATCATCAAACAGCGCGAAAGGATCAAACGACAGACCATCGAATATCGGCGCTTGCAGCACCGAAAGCTCGCCGCCTAATATCAAACCCCAGACGAGGCCCGCTCTCCGCTAATCTACGCCGCGAGTTGCGCCAAATGTTCTGACGACGGACAGGTCATGCGATCGCAGTGGCTGGGAAACGATAGTTCTCGACGGTATCACTACGCTTCTCGAGCCAAGCCAGAGATTTACAATGAATCGGGCTGGCAGTTGGCGGACCGATATACCGTCAGAAACCGCAGAAAACGGCCATTTGCTAGACCTCTCTGGACCGTGTTGGACGAAGTGCTGGTGCCCAGGGGCGGAATCGAACCACCGACACTGCGATTTTCAGTCGCATGCTCTACCAACTGAGCTACCTGGGCAGGCACCTGGGCGCACTCGAAACGGGGTCCAGGGTTGGAGCGAGCGCCTATGGCCAAGGGCCGCGGCCTTGGCAAGAGGCTTCATTCGTCGGTGACGAAGTCCTCCGGACCAGCCGGCGGACCGGGCACCGCATAACCCTCGTTGAACCATTGCGCGAGGTCGCGGTCGCGGCAGCGGCTCGAGCAGAACGGCGCGAATTCCTCAGTGCGCGGCTTCTTGCAGATCGGACAGGAACGTTTGCTCATCGCGGCACGAGTTGGGCCTGCGGTGCTTCGAGTGCAAGGCTGACCTTGCTTTCCCATCGTAATTCACGTCCCGTCCGGCGGGTGAGCTCAGCCAGCCATTCCGGCCTCAGTTGCCGCTCCAGTTCGGGATGGCCCGACAAGAGAATTGCTCCGGCGCCATCCAGCAGTTCGGCGCGTCGCAACAGGGTTCGCGCGGCCAATCCGGCCCGCTGAAACGTAGCCCGGTGGAGAAGGGAAGGGCGCTCGAGGCGTGAAACCAGTTGGACGAAGCCGAAGCCGTTCATCGCTGTGCGTTCGTGCGGCCATTCGGCCAGCGCCGCTGCGAGCGCTTCATCGACGACGCGGCGGTCGGACTTGGCGCGTAAGGTTGGAAAATCGATTCCGATCGACCCGCCGACGTCGAAACGCAGCAAAGCTTCTGCGAGAGGAGAGATGGCCGCACTCGCCAAAGAAGGCGGGTCGAGCGTTCCGTCGACGTCTATCAACAGCATCGCCGGCGTGGGGCTGAACTGGAGCTTCCCCCCGGGAAATGACACTTCGCCCGAGAGCGCTTCGCCCACCAGCTCTGCCCAGTCCCCGACGGGGAACTCCCGAACGACGCGAGTCGCGTGCCCATCGGCCAAGAGCCGTTCGGCCAAGGTAGTGGATGGCCCGGGAGCCGCATCGCTAGGCTTCGCACGCGCCGGTTTGCGGCGCCCCTGTT
>CAYUBT010000218.1:2603-3423 GCA_964443055.1 uncultured Rubellimicrobium sp. | reverse complement strand
ATGTGAGAATCAGCGCGGCGGCGGTGCCGATGGGCACGGCGGTGAGCACCACGAAGAAGGCCACGATGATCGAGACCCAGACCGAATGCCACATCGCCCTGTCGTGCCACAGTTCGACGAACCAGTTCAGTGTCGTGCCCTGCCAGGGTGTGACGGTCGGAAAGCGGCTGGTGTTGAAGGTCGCCGCGCTCATCACGATCAGGGGCGCGAAGAGATAGACGAAGAAGGCTACCATATAGATGCCGAAGAACATGCGGGACAGGCGGCTCGAACTCATTTCGTCACATCCGCAAGGTTGACCCTGAAGAGGCGCAAGGTCGCCAGCACGACGAAGAGACACAGGCGCAGCAGCACCAGCGCATAGGCCGCGCCGCGGTTCCAGTCACCGCCTTCAAAGAACCAGTTGTAGATGATCTCGGTGAACCAGCGGCTGCCCGGCGCGCCCAGCAGGGCCGGCGCGATATAGGAGCCGGCCGCCAGCATGAAGGTGAAGACGCAGCCGGTGGCAATCCCCGCCTTGGCATGCGGGATCACCACCCGCCAGTGAATGCGCCAGCTTGATGCGCCAAGGTCGCGTGCCGCCTCGATCTGGGCGGATTCCAGACTCTCGATCGAGTTGTAGATCGGGAACAGCATGAACAGGATATAGGCATAGACCATCCCCGCCAGCACGCCGCCGTCGCCATACCAGCGCATCGGTTCGTCGATGACGCCGATTCCCAGCAGGAGCGCGTTCAGCGGGCCGCGGAAGGCGAGCAGGATATACCAGGCGAGCGTGCGAAGCACCTCGTTGATCCAGAACGGGATGACGAGCGCGAGA
>CAYUBT010000218.1:0-2592 GCA_964443055.1 uncultured Rubellimicrobium sp. | reverse complement strand
GGCCTGCGCGGGCGTGGCCCTTTGCGCCAGCCAGAAGGCCAGCGGATAGCAGACTACCAGCGTTACGACCGTGACGATGGCGCTGGCCCAGATCGTCTTGAAGAAGATGGCACGGTGAACGCTTTCGCCGAACAGATAGGTGAAATTGTCGAAGGAATAGACATCCATCGGCCCGCCGATATCCGCGGGAACGAGATTCGGCCGCAGCGCGTAGTCCACCATCAGCAGATTCGGCGCGAGCACCATGCCGACGAGCCATAGCAGCACCAGCGCGGTGAAGGTCGTGGTCAGGCCTGTGCCGAAACGTCGGTAGAGTTCACCCATCGGCCAGCACCATGGCATGGGCAGTCTCGAACCCGAAAGCGGCCTCGGCACCGATGACCGGGGCGGTAGCCAACCGCGTCGCCGGGATCGAGGCGATCATCTCCTCGCCATCGGCAAGGCGGCCGTGGGCGAGCGCGAAGGCCCCTTCGAAATCCACGCGCTCGACCAGGGCGGCCAGCGTGTTCTCCCCGCCGCCGCCGGGAGAAAGCGCCTCGGGGCGGACATAGAGCCTTGCCGCCTGTCCCCTGGCGAGGCCCGGCCCCGCACGGCCCCGCAACGGGCCGATGGCAGTGTCGAGTGTGGCGAGGCCGTCGGCCAGATCGCTGACCTTGCCCGCGATGCGGTTCGTCTCGCCGACGAAGCCGGCGACGAAAGATGTGGCCGGGTCGGAGTAGAGTTCGCGCGGGGCCCCCACCTGTTCGACCACGCCCGCGCTCATGACCGCGACACGGTCGGACATGGCGAGCGCCTCGCTCTGGTCATGGGTGATGTAGATGAAGGTGACGCCTGTCCGTTTCTGCAGTGCGCGCAACTCGGCCCGCATGTGCTGGCGCAGCTTGAGATCGAGCGCCGACAGGGGTTCGTCAAGCAGCAGCACGTCCGGCTCGACCGCCAGGGCGCGCGCGATTGCCACGCGCTGGCGCTGACCGCCGGACAGTTCGCCCGGCTTGCGGTCGCCGAAGCCGGACAGCGCGATGAGATCGAGCAGATCTTCCGCCTTGCGCCGCCGCTCGGCCTTGCCGACCCCGCGCGCCTCGAGCCCGAAGGCGATGTTTTCCCGGACCGTCATCAGCGGAAACAGCGCGAGCGACTGGAAGATCATCGCCGTGGGCCGCTTGTTCGGGGCAAGCCCGGCCATGTCGCGCCCGCCGATCAGGACGCGGCCGTCGGTCGGGGTGAGGAAGCCCGCGACGATGCGCAGAAGTGTGGTCTTGCCGCACCCCGAGGGCCCGAGGATCGAGAAGAACTCGCCATCCTCCACGGTGAAACTGACGTCGGCGACGGCGCGTGTGGTGCCGAAGGTCATCCCCACGCGTTCAAGCTGGACGGAGCGCGACATTCATCCTCCGGTCATGTCCGGTCGACGGCAGGGGGGCGGGCGCCCGCCCCCCGCGCACGGCGCTCAGGCCGAGAGGACCTTGTCCTGGTCTTCGTGGCGCTTGGCGACATACCAGTTTTCCTGGATCGGCCACCACCAAAGCCTGTCCAGCGCGTCGCCCGGATAGGCGTCGGCGAAGAAGGCCTTGGCGTCGTCCGACAGAAGCGCGTCCGCGCCCACAGCAGTCGAGTTGATCGAGGTCGCGTTGGAATACATCGCCCCGGCCTCGGGGGTGAGGAACCAGTTGATGAACGCATAGGCCTGGTCGATGTTCTCGGCACCGATGGGAATCGACATGCCTTCCATCCAGGCCAGCGCGCCTTCCGCCGGCGCGATGAAGCCGACGGGCAGCCCTTCCTTGCGCAGCGCGGCAGCCGTCGAGTCCCAGGTCTGGCCCACGGCCGCGCCATTGACGCGGAAGGCACCCTGCGCCTCGTTCTCGTTGTTCCAGAACTGCATGATGTTGCCCTTGCGGGCGATGGCCTCGGCGACGATGGCGTCGAAGATCTCGATCTGCGCATCGGGGTCGCTGAACGCGTCAAGCAGCGGGCGCGGCAGCATGCCTTGGGCTTCCATCCACAGGCCGAGGCCGACGAGCGCGGAATGGGCGCGGACGGTGGCCTTGCCCGCCATCTCGGGCTTCCAGATGTCGCCATAGGAGGCGGTGCCGTATTCCATCGGCGCCTGTTCGGTATCGAACGCCAGCGCCTCGGTGCCCCAGTCGGAGGGGACCTGGTAGCGCGCACCCTCGACCACGGCGCCGAATTTGGCGGAGTTTTCCCAGGCGGACGGCAGGCAGCGGTCTACCTCGACCTTCGATTCGTCGATGGGCTGCACGAGGCCGAATTCGACATAGTTTGGCACGCGGTCAACCGTGGGCCAGATGATGTCGAAACCCGCACCGTTATTGGCGCGCAGCTGGTTGAGCAGCTCGTCATTGGTGCCATAGGGCGTGAAACTCGGCTTGATGCCGGTCGCGCCTTCGAAGGCAGTCAGCATCTCGTCGTTGATGTAACCGGCCCAGGCGAAGATCTTCACCTCGCCGGAGGAGCCCTGCGCGAATGCCTTGCCGCCGATGAAAGGCGTGGCCAGTGCCAGCCCGGCACCCGCCGCACCGCCCTTGAGCAGGCTGCGCCGTTTCAAACTCGTCATGGGACTCTCCTTGTTGT
>CAYUBT010000217.1:0-3431 GCA_964443055.1 uncultured Rubellimicrobium sp. | reverse complement strand
GAACTCCCGCCCGCCACCTGTCTAGCACATTCCCAACGGACTGGTTGCTTCGCTGGCGCTCGCAATGACGGGAAGTGGCCCGAGCGTCGCGGCCTGCGCGCGCACGGCATTGCCGCAGCGCCTCGTGCCGCCTAGACTCGTGTCATGAGCGCCAGGAGCGAACCCGGCCCGTCTCCAGCACCGCGCCGCGCCCTGCCGGTGCGGGCGCGGTTCCTGTGGCGTGTGGCGCTCGTGGTCTTCTGCCTCGTCGCCCTGGCGGTCCTTATCCTCACCAACCGCGCCCTGACCGAACAGTTCACCGAATCGACCCGCAACCGCGCGGATGTGCGGCTGACGCTCTATTCGGGCAACCTCGTCGCGGAGCTGCAGCGCAATTCGGTCGTCCCGCAGCTTCTCGCCCGCGACCCCGAACTGATCGGCGCATTGCAGAGCCAGAGCTACTCTCTCACCACGCAAAGGCTTCTCTCCTATGTCGAGGAGATCGGCGGCGCGTCGCTCCTGCTCTTCGATGCCGAGGGCCGTGTGGTCGCGGCCACGAGCCGGACACGCCTGGGCGAAAGCCACCGCGAGGCTCAGCATTACGTGGAGGCAATGCGCGCGCCGCGCACCGTCTTCACCTGGGAGCGGGCCGCGGGCGGCGGTTTCCAGTTCGTCTATTCGCGCAAGATCGAGGGACCGGCGGGCACGCTGGGCGTGATCGCCGTCGAGGTCGATCTGCGCCGGCTCGAACGCTCCTGGGCGGGCACGCTCGATTCCGTCTTCGTCACCGATGCCTCGGGCCAGATCATCCTTGCGACCAGCCCGCGCTGGCGCGCCCAGGACGAGAACACGGCGCTCGCGCAGGAGCGCGCAGCCTCGCCGCTGCAACGCGCCCTGAGGGTGGCGCAGGACCTGGGTCTCACGCCTGCCGATGCGCTTCTGGATGGCGAGGCCGTGGTGCGGCGGGAGCAGCGCGTGCCGTTCCAGGGCTGGCGGATCGTGAGCTACACCGCCTATTCCGGCGTGCGAGAGCGCGTGAACTCGGTCCTTGCGCTCGAGGTGATGATGTTCGCGATCCTGCTGGCGGGCGGCTTCTGGTACGCCTCGCGCCGGACGGCGACGCGGCTGCGGGTCTTCCAGCGCGAATCGGCCGAATTGCGCGCCCTGAACGCCCGCCTCCAGCGCGAGATCGCCGAGCGCGAAAAGGTCGAGCGCACGCTCGAAGTGGCTGAGCAGACCATTGCCCAATCCTCGAAACTGGCGATTCTCGGCGAGATGTCGGCCGCCGTCAGCCATGAGCTGAACCAGCCGCTCGCCGCGATGAAGACCTATCTGGCGGGCGCGCGCCTGTTGCTGCAGCGCAAGCGGCCGGAGGAATCGCTCTCGTCCTTCCAGCGCATCGACGACCTGATCGACCGGATGGGCGCGATCACGCGGCAGCTCAAATCCTATGCCCGCAAGGGCGGCGAGGCCTTTGAACCCTTCGACGCCCGCGAGGCGCTCTCGAATGCGCTGACGATGATGGAGCCGCAGCTCAAGACCCGCCGTGTCGCCATCACCCGGGCGATTCCGCCCGATCCGGCGATGGTCATGGGCGACCGGCTGCGCGTCGAACAGGTGATCGTGAACCTTCTGCGCAACGCGCTGGATGCGGTGAAGGACGTCGAGCGGCCCGCCATCGACCTCATGCTCGTCGCGGGCGATCAGGTGAAATTGACCGTTCGGGACAACGGCCCGGGGATCGAGAGCCTCGACAATGTCTTCGAGCCGTTCTTTACGACGAAGTCACCGGGCGAGGGTACGGGGCTGGGCCTTGCGATCTCGTCCGGGATCGTGAGCGACCTTGGCGGCCGTCTCACGGCACGCAACGCGCCCGATGGCGGCGCGGTGCTGGAGATCATGTTACCGGCCTGGCGCGGGGAGCCCCCTGCGCATGGCCGGATTGCTGCTGAATGAAGGCAGGGGGTGCGAAATGAGCAAGGCCATGAAGATCGCCATCGTCGATGACGAGCGCGACATGCGCCAGTCGATCGGCCAGTGGCTGGCCCTGTCGGGCTTCGATACCGAGACCTATGCGGGTGCGGAGGAGGCTCTCAAGGCGGTCGGCCCGGATTATCCGGGCATCGTCGTCTCGGACATCCGCATGCCGGGGATGGACGGGATGGCTTTCCTGCGAAAGCTGCGCTCGCTCGATTCGACGCTGCCGGTCATCATGATCACGGGACATGGCGACGTGCCCATGGCGGTCGAGGCGATGCGGCTCGGCGCGTTCGACTTTCTTGAAAAGCCCTTCAATCCCGACCGGATGACCGAACTGGCCAAGAAGGCGACCACGGCGCGCAGGCTTGCACTCGACAGCCGGGCCCTGCGCAAGGAACTGTCGGATGGGGGCGCGATCATGGGCAAGCTCATCGGTCAGTCCGCGCCGATGGTGCGGCTGCGCGAGGATATCCTCGACCTTGGCCAGGCCGACGGCCACGTGCTGATCGAGGGCGAGACCGGCACCGGCAAGACGCTGGTCGCCCATGCGCTTCACGCGGTGGGCGCGCGGGCCTCGCGGCGGTTCGTCCTGGTCTCCTGCGCCGCGCTGGATGAAGAGACGCTCGCCCGCCGCCTGTTCGGGCCCGCCGAGGAGGGCGAGCCTGCGCCGGCCATGGAAGAGGCGCGCGGCGGCACGCTGGTTCTCGAGGATATCGAATCGCTGGGCCAGGGGGCGCAGGCGCGGCTCCTGGGGGCGATCAACGAACAGGGCAGCCCGCCGGAGACGCGGATCGTCGCCATCTCGAACCTGCAGGAACTGGGCCAGACCTGCGAGTCGGTGCTGCGCCCGGACCTGTTCTACCGTCTTGCCGCCCTGCGAATCACCGTGCCGCCGCTGCGCCAGCGCGGCGAAGACATCCTGCTGCTGTTCACCCGGCTGGCCGAACAATATGCCGAGGAATACGGTTGCGACGCGCCGCAACTCAGTGCCGAGGACGCGGCCCAGCTTCTGCAGGCGCCCTGGCCGGGCAACATCCGCCAGCTTCTCAACGTAGCCGAACGCGCGGTGCTCCAGAGCCGCCGGGGTGCGGGCACCATCGCCTCGCTCCTGATGTCCGGCGAGGACGAGGGCGACGAACTGCGCCCGGCGATGACGACCGAGGGCAAGCCGCTCAAGTAATTCGTCGAGGCGTTCGAGCGGATGCTGATCGACAACACGATGCGCCGCCACAAGGGCTCGATCAGCGCGGTGATGGAGGAGCTTTGCCTGCCGCGCCGGACGCTGAACGAGAAGATGGCGAAATACGGGCTGAGCCGGGGGGATTACCTGTAGGCCGGGAATGGCTCGGCCGGGATCCTGTCCGACGTCAGGGACGGGTATTTTCAGACAGAAGAAGCGAAATGCTCGAGAATTGCGGCGAAGGCGCGTTCGCGGATCGGGGCGGCCTCGAAGAGCGCCTCGTGCCGCGCTT
>CAYUBT010000216.1:0-3477 GCA_964443055.1 uncultured Rubellimicrobium sp. | reverse complement strand
TCACCGGCTGCTGCTCGATGAAGATGATGTCATCGGGCCGCATCTCGAACCTTGGCGCGAGTGTCAAGGCGGCCGCGCCGCGCGCATTCAGATGCCAGGCTGTCACGGCACCGAACTCGGCCGGGTTGGTCGAGGCGCGCAGCACGTAGATATGGCCCGGATTGCCGGTTTCGGGGCGAAAACCGCCCGTGTCATACAGGACATCGGCCAGGCTCGCCTGCTGGGCATAGGGCAGCGGCCAGCGGCTCTGGCGCGTAACCTCGCCCGCAAGATAGACATAATCCCGCTCGACCGCGCCGAGATCGGCGAGGGTGCGAAAACTGTCGCGCTGCTCGGCAATCACGCTGCGGCGCAGGCCCATCTCGGCCTGCAACTCCGACAATGCCGCCTGCCGGTTCGTGCGTTGCAGCGAGATCACGTCCAGTTGCCGTTCGTAGAACGCCTGTGCGCGATCAAGGTCATAGGTCGTGTCCACATAGATCGCATCGCCCGAAAGCACCGACAGACCCTGCAGGTCGCGGCGGGTGAGGAAATCCTCGAGCGGGATCTGGAAGAGCTGCCCGCCGCGATAGATGCGGATCGAGGCAAACTCCGCATCGCGCGCCGTGACTCCTCCGGCCGCGGCCAGTGCCTCGTTCAGGTCGGGCGGGTTGAGCGTGAGGGACAGAACCAGCGGTGAGCCCACGGCCCCGCCGATCACCGCGCGATGCGAATTGTAGCCCGAGATCTCGAGGCTGAAATTAGGATCGAGCCCCGCTTCGATCATGCGCGAGAAGAGCCGCGCCTCGGCCTCCTCGACCGTGAGCCCGGCCATGTCCACCGTCCCGACCTGGGGCATCGAGACCGCGCCGTCATCGCGCACGGTCAGCTCCTGCATCGTGGTCTGCCCCTCGGTCGCGCCGGTGAGCGGATCGACCTCGAGCCCGGCCGCGACGACGAGGCGAAGCACGTCGCCGGTGCCGAGGCGGTAGGGACCGGGCGTCACCGGGGGTGGCGGGCGCAGCTCAAGCGACTGCGGCGCAAGTTGCGGGAATTGTGGCGGCTCGGGCAGTGCGCCCGCCCCGCGGGGCGACCCCATGCCGACCGTCTGATAGAAGGCGGCGGGCAGGCTCCGCGGCGCATAGGGCTGGCTGTTGGCCATCAGCACGGTTTCAGGCGTGATCGGGATCACGCGCACATCCATCCCGTCGGTTTCGGTGCTGACCCGGCTGCTGACATAGGTGATCCCGCAGCCTGCGAGTGCGGTGAGAATTACCCCAAGGGCAAGAAGGCGCAAACTGGTCATGTGTTTTCCCCGGTCATCGCAGGCGCGTCTATCGTGTCAGTCTTTCGGTGACGAGCATTCCCAGCCCGGGCCCGACCCATTGCTCGGCCCGGCGCATCGTCCCGTCCGGATCCTGCCAGTAACGGTTCGTCACCGACAGCCCTGTCGTATGGCAGGTCTCGACCGTGGCCCTCGTAGCGTAACTCGTGCCGATCCCTTCGACCATGGTCGGCTCGGGCGCGGACATCGAGCAGATCATCGCGCGGAACAGCGTGCGGTCCTCGCCGTCGAGATAGGTCAGGAGACGTGGATAGCCCTCCTGCGGCCCGCCGTTCAGCGCGGCGAGCGTGCCGGTGACCTCCGCGCTCATCAGATCGTCGCCCAGACCGCGCGTGGCGACAAGGACGCCGCCCCGAAAGGACAGCGTCTGGCTCTCGCCGGTGCGCCAGGTCTCGACCCCGTCGCGGCTTTGCATGAGAACGAGCGTCGCGGCAAGATTTACGCCCGGCACTTCGGCCAGAAGCAGCGGCACCTGTGCGCGTTCGAGCTGCGCAGGCGTGAGCGCGGCACGGATTTCGGTGCCGGTCGGCCCCTGCGTGGCACAGGCTGCCAGCAGGGCGAGGGCTGCGAGGAGATGCGGAACGCGCATCATCGCCAGAACCTCGCCCAGCCGTCCGTGAGCCCTGCCGCATTGGCCGGTCGCACGACGTCATAAAGCCGCCCGTCCAGATCCAGCCGCGCGCCGCCGTCGCGCCAGACGGGGCGCAGGGTCAGGTCCATCGTGTCGCGCCGCGGTCCCAGGCCGGTCCAGTCGAGCGGCACGGAGAAGCGGATGCCCTTGTCGAAAGCCCCCTCGCCGAATTCGGCCGTTGAGACATCTGTGAGCGTGAAGAACGCCCCGACCTTCCAGCCATTGCCGAATTCGCGGTCAAGCGAGAGCGTCCCGCCCCAGTCGCCCGCAAGATAGCGGCCGAGGTCGAGTTGTGCGTGATAGCCGCTCCCCATGTTCCAATAGGCCGAGACGTGGCCGGTCGTGACGTCGTAGTCGAGAGTCTCGAAGCCCTGATCGTAGTCGCGCTGGACGACATGGGCGAGTTCGGCCCCGAACGCGAGGCGCGAATCGGCGGGATAGTAAAGGAGTTCGGCCGCGACCCCGGCGAACATCGGCTCGAGCAGGCCCGCCGTGACGCGGCCGTAAGTGCTCTGCGATGGGCGGAAATACCAGGTGCCCGTCAGATGCGTGACGGGCAGGTCGGCCTTGTCGTAGAGCCATGCATCCGAACGCACATGCGGCAGGACCGAGGTCGAGACCCGGGTCGATTCATCGAGATTGCCCAGGAGTCTGCGTTGCACGGCACCGCTGAAGACGAGACCGGGCGCGGGTTCCCAGTCTGCCGAGAGCCTGACACCGAAATCGGCACGCAGCGGGTTGTCGGGGTCGAAAAGCGCGGGTCGGAGATAGGGATCGATCCCCCAGGTGAGGCGTGGGTAAAGGTCGGGGAGCGGATCGGTGCCCGGGCCGGGATCCTCGATTCGGCTGCGGGCCTGCATCGCCCAGGCGTTGTCATGAGCGTATTCGAGTCCGGCCAGATCGTCGCGCGCCATGGTCACCCGGCTGACCGGCATCCCGCGCTCGACCAGCGTGATGGCAATGGTCGCGACATCTGCAGGCAGGCTGCCGCTCAATGCCCGGGCGGCGCGGCCCGTGGCCTGGGCCATGGCGCGCCATTGACCGTTCTCGATCTCGACATGGGCGGTCGTCCCCGTAATGAGCAGCCCGTGCAGCGTGATCCCCTCGCGCGCAAGCGCCGTACGGCTGCGGGCAATGGCCGCATCCTCGCCCCAGTCGCCACCCGCAGCGACCTGCGGCGGCGCGGGCTCCAGCCCCGAAGGGTGACGCGGGTGGCGGGGATTGGTGCTCCAGCTCAGCTGCACGCCCAGTTCGCTGCCGTAAAGGTAATGCGCGCCCAGCGTCCAGTCGTCACTGATGCGGTAGCGCAGGCCGAAGTTCAGTTGCGAGTCGCGGATGAAGGCGTGAGGGTCTTCGCCGGGGTAGGAATCGCTGGAATATTCGACGGCGAGGAGCCAGTCCTTGTCCGGGCGCCATTCGATCCCGCCGAAAAGCGCCGCGGGCCCCCGAAACCAGGTATCGGCGAGCGGCCGACCGCCCCAGCCGTCATTATGGACCGACCGTTCGCGTGTGCGCCACGATT
>CAYUBT010000215.1:0-3545 GCA_964443055.1 uncultured Rubellimicrobium sp. | reverse complement strand
AGCAAGTTCGCCGTGACCCAACTCGTCGACAAGGCCGACAGGAAGACAGCCTGGGAATTCCTTCAGCACATGCTCGAAGCCGTGCCCTACTCGGTCCATACCATTCTCACGGACAACGGGATCCAGTTCGCAGAGCAGCCGCGAAACAGGAACACGATCACCTCCCGGCCGATGCGCTTCGACATGATCTGCGAGGCCAATGGTATCGAGCACCGTCTGACAAAGCCCAACCACCCTTGGACCAACGGCCAGGTCGAACGGATGAACAGGACAATCAAGGACGCCACCGTCAAACGCTTCCATTACGAAACCCACGACCAGCTGCGAACGCACCTCGCAGACTTCATGGCAGCCTACAACTTCGCTCGAAGGCTCAAGACCCTCGGCGGTCTCACGCCCTACGAATACATCTGCAAGATCTGGACATCAGAGCCAGACAGATTCATCCTGAACCCGATCCACCAAATGCCGGGACTGAACACCTAGGCTGCGATCTTGGCCTTGCCCCGCAATTCTCGTGGCATGTCGGCAGCGGCGGAATGCGTGCCGACGGCACCATCAGCCTCCTTTCGGGGACCGACGCGATGGGCGCGAAATGGAACTCGGGCGGAGGTGCCCGCGAAGTCAGCCTGAGCCGGAGGTGATCTTGTTGAGACAGCTTTTCCTTGGTTTTTGCGTCGCCGCCACGCCGGCGCTCGCACTCGATTCGGTCGGTACCGTGACGGCCTATCTGGATGGCGCCGACCTGACGTGGGAGGTGCTGCGGATGGAGGACGGCGCCACCATGGCACAAGTCAACGACATCGGCCCCCTGACCATGATCGACATCAACGCCATGGGGGACGGGGATTTCCACATCAACCTGATTTTCGAGGGTGAGCCTTCGGCCGACACGGCCCCCGCTGGCATCACCATCGACATCCGCCCGGAAGGCGCGACCGGCCCCGCCTGGCAAAGCGATGGCGCGCCCTACGCGCCCAATCTCATGCTCGAACGGCTCGATCTGGATGGCGCGGGCCGGTTGGAGGCGAAATTCAGCGCCTGGCTGTGTCGCAGCGATGCGCCGACAGAATGCGAATTCGTCGATGGCCGGATCGACTCCGACCTGGGTGCCCCATGACGCTGGCGGATCTGTTCGCCGATCCGGTCCGCATCGTGCGGAACACCGATACCGTTCTCGAAATCGAGAACCGCCCGACGCGCCGCACCGCGATCACGGTCGGCGCGATCCTTCTGGCGGCTGCGATGGGCCTCGCCGCGCTTGCCGATGGTGCCACCGGAACGGGGATCATCGTTCTGTGGGTGACGGCGCTGATCGGCGGCCTGATCCTGCGCGAAACGGCAGTGGTGACGCAACTGCGGCTGGATCGGGGCACGGGCCAGGTCCGGCTGCGCACCAGCGGCCTGCGTGGACGCGAGGAAAAGTCGGCGCCGCTGCACCCCACTCTGCGCGTCGAACATCGCACGCGCTATGGCAGCACGGCGGGAACCGACAAGGCCGAACTTGTTCTGGTCACGGCCGGGGACGGATCCCGGCATGAATTCGAGATCCCGATAGGCCGCGCGGATGGCGCTGACGTGAGGGAGATGGCCGCAGCAATCACGGGCTGGCTGGCGCACGCCCCGGAGGACCGCCCATGATGGCACGCACGAACACCGCCGACCGCTTGGAGATCGAACTGGCCATCCCCCGGTTCATCCTGTGGTTCGTGATGCTGCCGGTGATCCCGGTCACGGTCTTGGGGCTTGCGAACCTGCTGGGCGGCGAGGCGATGACGGCGCTGGTCCTTCTGCTGGGGTTGAACGGAGCCTTCCTGCTGGGCTACGTCGCGCTGTCCGAATGCACCATCCTGACGCTCGACAAGCCAGCAGGGCTGGTCACGCTCGACCGCATCTCCCGCTATCGCGCGCGCACCGACACCTACCCTCTCGATGCGCTCGACAGCGCCGAACTGTCCCGCAGCCAAAGCTCCGCCAAGGAGCGGAGCACCGCCAAGGTGATGCTGGTCTTTCGCAACACCCGCCCCGCGACGCGCATCCCGCTGTCGGGTTGGGGCGTGTCCGGTGACGGCCCCGCCCGGATCGCCAACGAGATCAACGACTGGCTGCGACAACATGTTTTCACCCAGGAAACCCCCTGATCGGATAGAGAGGCACAGGATGCACATCAGACCCCTTTCCATCGGCGCGGCCCTCGCGGCCGGCCTTTTCGCCACCGCGACCACGGCTCAAAGCCCGGGTGAGATGACAATTGCCATAGACGGAAACGACCCGGACGTCCTGACCGTGACGGTGAACGAGTGGAACGGTGTCGAACGGCAACCCTGGATTTGGATCGACACCGTCGCACCCGGCGAAAACAGCAGGGACAGACTGTCGGTGGGCCTGCATTTCGCGGCAGTCGACTGGGTTGCAAGCGAACCGGAATTGACCCTGTTACGCTTCGAGGACGGTGAGGTGACACAACGGCTCTGGGCTTTCGGGGAACCCGAGCGGGGTGGATTGACTGTAACCATCGAAAGCCACGCCCTCGACGGACGGGAGCTGACCCTGACCGGACATTTCGAGGGAACACTGGGCACTTCGCGCACCAAGGGGCGCGAAGTGGACCTGTCGGAGGGCCTTCCCGTCAGTGGCACTTTTTCCGTGATGCTGGTGGAGCAGGACTGAAAGTGCGTGATCGTCAGTTCCTGTCCCGTTTGGCAACGCCTTTTCCCAGGGAACCGGCCTCAGCGGGGCGGTTCGTCCGAGGCGGACCGCTGCGCCGGTGATCCTTCCGCCGTTTCGGCCAGCAAGACGACCACGACCGCCGGATCGACGGAGGGGCGGGCACGCCACGGCGCGGGGCCTGCGATCAGGAAACCGCCAACCGTCAGCAGCAGCACGACCGGCATCGCAAGCGCGAACAGCCGGTCGCCCGACACGCCCGTGGCGACAGCGGCAGCCACAAGACCAACCCCCGAAAGGACGGCCGCGCCGCCGACCGCGAACATGCCCCAGCGCCCCCCCCCGACCGCGCCGAGTGCAACCTGCATGTCAGGCCGCGCCCGCGACAGCGCCAGCAAGATGGCGATCAGCGCGGCGCGGTGTTGCCGGGCATGCTCATCGGTCTCCATCCCTGCCCTGCTGCCGTTAAAGGATACCGAATGGCACCCCGCACTTGTGTAGAGATCGAGACGGACCATCTCGCTGTCGCCAAGGCGCGTCCGGACGAAGGCCGCCTGATCCAGATCGGCGAAATCGAGCGCCCACAGCGTATCGGCAACGATCCGGTCCGGCGCAACGCGGATCCGCACCGTCTTTCCCACGGGCGCGGGGCGGTAGGAAAACTCCTGCACCCTGTCCGCCCTCATTCCTGCAAACCCTCGCGGTCCGGCAGCGAGGTCGAAAATTTGAGCATCAGGCCGTCGAAGCCAGTCTGCGCGGCAATCTCGCTGCCGTGCGGGATGAAGGTCAGGTAGGTGTCGAGCGTGCGCGGCAGGGTGGCCGGCGGCCCCCAGACGGTGGTGACGATCAGCTCCGGATCGACCGCGTAGAACGGATCG
>CAYUBT010000214.1:0-3565 GCA_964443055.1 uncultured Rubellimicrobium sp. | reverse complement strand
CGGGCGAGAGGCCCGAGATATGGTCGACATCGGGCTTTTCCATCATGTCGAGGAATTGCCGCGCATAGGCCGAGAGCGATTCGACATAGCGCCGCTGTCCCTCGGCATAGATCGTGTCGAAGGCGAGCGAGGACTTCCCCGAACCAGACAGGCCGGTGATCACGACAAGCCGGTCGCGCGGAATATCCACGTCGATGTCGCGCAGGTTATGCTCGCGCGCGCCGCGAACCTCGATTGTCTTCAATTCGGCCATGATGCCCCCGCAGGCTGACCCGCCCTACATAGCGCGGCGGCCGGGGCGTTCCAATGGGGAAATGTGAACATTAGGTGAACCATGACTGACATCGCGGATTCGGAATATGACTTTACATCTTGATATTGTAATGTATTGCATCGCCCGAACCAGATCAGGACCAACGCCATGTTCTCATTCCTTCGCCGCCCCGCTGAATCCCGCCCCGATCCGCGCGAACTCGTCCGCATGGCGGAAACGGGCGAGGCCATCGTCATCGACATCCGCGAGGCGGAGGAGGTCCGCGCCACCGGCAAGGCCGCCTGCGCGCTTCATATCCCGATGGCGACCCTGCGCACGAAATGCGATCCCGCCTGCGACGAATGCGTGCCGGAACTGAAGAACGACAAGCCGGTGATCCTCTATTGCGCCTCGGGCGGGCGGGCCTCGATGGCCGCCCGGCTGATGAAGCAGCTCGGACACAGACAGGTCTGGAACCTGGGCGGGTTGTCGCACTGGCAGGCGGCGGGCGGCAGGATCGCGCGCTGAAAGCAGGGCTCCTGTCGTCATTACGAGCGCCAGCGAAGCAAGCCAGTCCTCACGTTTCTGGTTTGCCGCGTCGGCTTCGCCTCCTCGCAATGAGGGAGATCTCGCGGGACTCTTGCAGCCCGCCCGACCGTCACCTGCCCGCGCGCCGCCCCATCGGGCCACCGCGGCGGCGGGGGGTTCCGCGCCCGGCGAGGCCCGCGCGCAGGGTCTCGCTCATGGGATGATCCGGGGCGTCGCCCGCATAGCGGTCGAGCAGCACCCGGATCGAGGTCACCTCGTCGGCATCGACCTTGAGGCTCAGCGCCCAGTCGAAGAAGATCGAGCGGCATTCCGGCGCAGTGATGCCGTCGATGCGATAGGATTCGCGGATCAGGCCGCGCGGGTCATGCGGATCGGGGGGCGCGCGCATCGGGAACCTCCAGTGAGCCGGAACCGGCCCTCCGGGCCGCAGCGCGACATCAGCATTCCCGCCCGGATCGCGCAAGGGGGGTGATGTCGCGGATGGACGGGGCTGTTTCCCTGCCGGCAGATGGCCGCGTCGGCGGAATGACGTGACAGACGACATGACCCCCGGTTCCGGCCTTGCACCCGGCAGGGGGCTGCTGTCATTCTCGGATCGGCACAGGTGGAAGCGCAGGGGAAGAGAATGAGCAGGAGCCTCGGACGCGTTACCCGTGCCCTTCAGGATGCCGGACTCGCGGCGGTGCCGGTGGAGATGGGTGCGAGCGCCCGCACCGCCGAGGATGCGGCCAGCGCGGTGGGTTGCGCGCTTGACCAGATCGTCAAGAGCATCGTCTTCCAGGGTGCCGAGACGGGCCGTATCTGCCTCTTCCTCACCGCAGGCGGCAACCGGGTCGACGGGGCGAAGGCGGCGGCACTTGCCGGCGAGGCGCTCGTGCGCGCCGACGCGGACACCGTGCGCGCGCAGACGGGTTTCGCCATCGGCGGCGTGGCCCCCGTAGGGCTGTCCTACCCGATTCCGGTCTGGATGGACCCGAGGCTGACGGAGTTCGACGAGGTCTGGGCCGCCGCGGGCACGCCGCGCCATGTCTTCGCCACCACCCCGGCCGATCTGCAGCGGCTGAGCGGCGCGCGCGTCGCGTCATTCACGGGTTGAACCATGAACCGTTCCAATCCCGGCCTGCCTGATCCGGTACATGAACGCGCCTTCTACGCCGATGTCCCGGCCAAGAGGCTTATCGCCTTCATCGCGGATACGGTGATCGTGTTCGTGATGTCGCTGGTCGCCCTGCCCCTGACGGCCTTTCTGGGCGTTTTCTTCTTTCCGGTCTTCATGGCGGTGGTCGGGTTCCTCTACCGCATCGCGACACTGGCGCTGTCCTCCTCGACCTGGGGAATGCGGCTCATGGCGGTGGAATTGCGCGAGGCCGACGGGTTGCGGCTGCGGCCCGTGACGGCGTTTCTCCATGTCGCGGGACTTTATCTGAGCTTCGCCATCGCGCCGCTGCAGGTCGTATCAATCGTGCTGATGGCCATGCTCGGGCGCGGACAGGGGTTGAGCGATCTCATTCTCGGCACGGCAATGATCAACCGTCCGGCCTGACGGCGGCAGGCCGGAAACGTGGAACATCCGGGTTGCTTCGCTGTCGCTCGCAATGACGGGGTGGAATCGGGGCCTTCGTCGGGACGCAGTTTCCCTTGGCGCGCGGGAATCGGTCTGCTAGGCTTGCCCTGCCCGCCCGGCTTCATCGCCTGCCAGCCCTTTCCGACACTTCCAGTCCGAAGCCAGCCCGATGCGACATTCCCTGCCCCTTGCGCCACAGTTCTTCGTCACGGCCCCGCAGCCCTGCCCCTATCTGCCGGGCCGGACCGAGCGCAAGCTCTTCACCGCGCTGCAGGGCAAACATGCGTTGGAACTGAACGACACGCTTTCGAAACAGGGATTCCGGCGCAGCCAGAACGTGCTGTACCGCCCCTCCTGCGCCGATTGCGCCGCCTGCCTCTCGGCGCGAATCCGGGTCGCGGATTTCGCACCCTCGCGTAGCCAGTCGCGCACCCTGCGCCGCGGTTCGGGGCTCGAGCGTCACGTCCTGCCCGCGCGCGCCACGCGCGAGCAATATGCGCTGTTCCGCCGCTATCTCGACAGCCGCCACGCCGATGGCGGCATGGCCGACATGACGCTCTTCGAATATGCCGCCATGATCGAGGAAAGCCCGGTGCGCAGCCGGATCATCGAATACCGCGACCCGGCCGAGGATGGCGCTCTGGTCGCCGCCTGTCTCACCGACATTCTCGATGACGGCATGTCGATGGTCTATTCCTTCTTCGCCCCGGAACGTGCGGGCGACAGCCCCGGCACATTCCTGATCCTCGATCATGTCGAGGTCGCCCGGACCCTGTCCCTGCCCTATGTCTATCTCGGCTACTGGGTGCCCGGCAGCACGAAGATGGGCTACAAGCAGAACTTCCACCCGCTCGAGGTCTTCTCAGGGGGCGAGTGGCGGGAAGTGGGCAACCCCGACGATTTCAGCGCCGAGGCGCATCCCCTCTCGGTCGAGCCGGTGGCCGAACAGGTCGCCCGCATCACCCTGCCCGACCTGCGCCGCGTCAAGGGCTGAGGGCCGCCCCGGCCGAGGCCCCGGGGGTGCTTCGGCCCCCGGACCCCCGAAGGATATTCTCGGACAGTTGAAGAAGAACATGTGCTTGCGCGCCGATCCTGATGTTCTACATCAGGTGGCGACGATGGAAGTCTCCCTCGCCGTACTCCCACATCAGCTGCACCCGCTCGTGCCGCCGCAGGTGTTGCACTTCATGCAGGTGCCG
>CAYUBT010000213.1:0-3568 GCA_964443055.1 uncultured Rubellimicrobium sp. | reverse complement strand
GCGGGCCAGTTGCCACCCGCGATCAGCCCCGCCTCGCGGAGCGAGCGGCCGAGAGCGGGGAAATCGACCTCGCCCCAGCTCGTGCGTGACGGCCGGTTCGCGTGACCCTCGATCCAGTTGCGGCGCAGGTGGTTGATCGCATGCGCGCGCGCCCCGGTGAAGGCGCGGATCTGGCGCGCGAAAATCTCGTCGAGGTCGCCGGCACGCCGGGCGATGATGCCGACATTCTGTTCCTCGTCGCCCACCAGCGCCAGCAGATGCAGCGGCGAGCAATCGACGGCAACCACCTGCCGCGCGGCACGATAGGCGGCGATCTGTTCCTCATGCGTGTGCTGCTGCGGATGGAAGGGCTCGTAGCCTTCGTCGCGCAGCAGGTCTTCGAGGATCGCCTCGCCCAGGATCGAGCCGCGCTGTGCGGGCAGGGCCGAGCGCGAGATGTAGATCTTCTCCGCTCCCCTTGGCGGGATCGACTTTCCCGCATGGGCACGGGTGAATGCGCGGAACTCCGGCGCGCCTTCGATCATCTGGAACATGCCGAATCCCTGACGCGGGACATAGAGCCGCTCGACCCGGGTCGCATCCTCAAGGTTTCGCACCGGCGCGGTGACGCCCAGCGCCTCGAGGAACGGGCGGTAGGAACTGGCGACCTGCGCAGGCCGGTTCTGGAACTTGGGCACATAGAGCACGCCGTCGATCCGGTCGCGCAATTGCTCGAAGGCCCAGATACGGCTGATGGATTCGACCAGAAAATGCCCGAAATGGCCGAACAGCGGCCCCAGGAACATCCATGTTCCGGGCAGGGCGGCGATCTCGTCTGCGGCAGGCATCGGCGGGGCGGTGGTGACCTGATTGGTGCCGCGCCAGGTGATGGAATCGGTGACGAAACGGCCATCGGGCGTCAGCACCCCCGAACGCTGGACCGAGCGGTTCACGTTGTCCTTGGGCGGAGGCACGACGATGGCACCCTCGACCATCGTGATCGTGTCGCCCATCCCGCCCGAGACATCCGGAACCTCGATGCGAATCTTGTCTGTCGTATCCTGCACGACCATCTTTACCCTGCCCTCTCGTGCTGCGCGGCGCGTTATTGCCCGGACCTTCCGGCCGCTGTTGCCGGGTCATGAAGCCCGTCCGCGTCGGCGAAGGGGCAGCGGTGTGTCGATCCTGGGGACAATCCTGCATCAGGAGTCATAATATTGCCACGACACCACGCTTCAAAACAGCGCAAACATGCATGTGCCGGGACTCACCGGCCATGGAGGCGAGCAAGGACATGAGATCATGGACGGCCTGACGAACATCGAACGTATCGGCGCACTCGAGGCGATGAAGCGCGCGCGCGGAAACCGGCTGCGCCGCTATCCCTCGCCGGCGCGGGACAGCGAGCGGCTGTTCCCGCTCGCCTCACCCTCGGTCACGCCGGGCTTCAGCATGACGCGCGAGGATACGGTCTACACGATCGGCTCATGCTTCGCCCGCAATATCGAGAAGGTGCTGGCCGAGAACGGGATGCGGGTGCTCAGCCGGGAATTCGATCTGGGCGAGATCGGTGCCAGCCTGAGCGACCCGTCAAACTTCTTCAACAAATACACGATTCATTCCATCCTGAACGAGCTTCGCTGGGCGCTCGAACGCGAGACATTCCCCGGCGCGGACGTCCTCTATCCCGTCGGCCCCGACCGCTATGTCGATGCGCAACTCGGGATGATGCGGCTTGATTTCGACGAGGCGACGATCCTCGCCTTCCGCCAGCGCTATCTCGACGCGCTCGCCATGGTGCGCGAGGCGGATGTGATCGTCCTCACGCTCGGCTATGTCGAGACCTGGTTCGACCGCAAGCTCGGACTCTATCTCAACATCGCCCCGCCTCTCGAGGCGATGACCGCCGAACCCAGACGTTTCGAGTTCCGTGTCCTGTCCTATCGTGATGTCATCAAGGCGCTCGAAGACCTGCACGCCCTGCTCCTGCGTCACCGGACGAAACCCTTGAAGATGCTGGTGACGGTCAGTCCGGTGCCGCTTCTGGCCACGTTCCGCAACATGGATGTCCTCGTCGCCAATGCCTATTCAAAATCCGTCCAGCGTGCCGCGCTCGACGAGTTCGTGCAGGGCAAGGACGGGGTGGACTATTTCCCGTCCTACGAATTCGTCACGCTCTCGAACCCCACGGTTGCATGGTCGGGCCGCGATTACCGGCATGTGAGCCCGGATATTATCAACCGGATCATGGACAACGTGCTGGAAAGCTACCTGCGCGACGATGACGTCGCTGTGGTGGATACCGGGAACAGCCACGGGCGCGAGGCGGTGGTCTCGTCCATGCGGATGCTGGTGAAGCTCGAACGCTATGACGAGGTCATGCATCTGGCCACCGAGCACCGGGCCGAGATCGACGCGGTTCCCGAGGCGCTGATGATCGAGGCCACCGCGGCCCGCCGCCTCGGCAATCTCGAGGCCGCCTTCGGTGCCTGCGAGAAGGTCTATGCCATCGCCCCGCGCCGCGCCGATGCGCTCGAACGCATGATCGCGCTCTGTCGCCCGCTGAAACGTCAGGCGCTCGCCCGCGACCTGATCGCACAGCATGCAACAGCCTTTCCCGAGCGCACCGAGTTTCGCGAGAAATACAGCGCGGCCTGACGGCGGGGTTGGTCCTCCCCGTGACGTCCCGGGCAACGGCTTCCTCCTGCTGTCTGCGGCCGGGTTTCGAATCCATCGCTCATCCGGCATTGCGAGGAGGCAACGCCGACGCGGCAAACCAGAGCGTGGGGCATCCGGGCTGCTTCGCTGGCGCTCGCAATGACGGAGAGAGGCGGCATCGCATTGCCTGCTCGCCCGCCTGCGATCATATGCCGCATAAGCGATGCGCCTATTGTCGAGGAGACTTTGCCCGGCCTGATTCAGATCAGGGACAGGCCACTCGCGGCCCGCGAGACTGGGCCGATCAAGCTGCCGTCACCCGGAGTGAGCCAATGCGCCTGACCGTTCGCACCAACCTTGCCGCCCGCGCGCTCATGACCTGTGCGGTCAATCCCGACCGGATCCTGCGCACCCAGGATATCGCCGAACGCTGCAACGCATCGGTCAACCACATGTTCCAGGTCGTGAACCTTCTCCAGGAATATGGCTTTCTCGAAACGATCCGCGGCCGTTCCGGCGGGGTGCGGCTGGCGCTTGCGCCCGAGCGCATCTCGATGGGTGCCATGTTCCGCCAGCTCGAGGGAACCGTCCCCTTCACCGAATGTTTCGAAGGCGGCGCAGGGGGCTGTCCGTTGCAGGGCAACTGTCGGCTGCAATCCTATCTGCAACGCGCGCTCGAGGCGTTCTATCACGAACTCGACATGGTCACCCTGGCCGATCTGGTGCGCGGCAATTGCGGGCTCGAGACCCTGCTCGACCTGTATCCGCAGGGAAGGGGCGGCTGCGAGAAGGTGGCGACCGTCTGACCTCCGGCGCGGGGCTTGGATCCATCCCTCTCCCGGTCACTGCGAGCGCAGCGAAGCAACCCGGACTCCCTACGTCTCTGGCTTGCCGCGTCGGCGGTGCCTCCTCGCCCGGACGAGGGGGACGG
>CAYUBT010000212.1:0-3615 GCA_964443055.1 uncultured Rubellimicrobium sp. | reverse complement strand
ATGCGGCATCGCGTGCCGTCATTGTTCAGGACGATGCGGTGCAGCGCCTCGCCCATGCCGTGCAGGCGCTGGAATTCGTATTGTGCGGGCCCCACCCCCATGTCGCGCGCCATGTAGAGGACGGCGGCGACGCTATGGGCGTTGTGGGTCGCGAGTTGCGGATAGAGCCGGTCGGTCATCCCCAGCAGCTTGCGCGCATTGGCGATATAGGAAATGTCGGTCGCCCCCTTGAAGGTGAAGACCGGGAAACCCGCCAGCCCCTCGACCTGTGCGCGCTTGATCTCGGCGTCCCAGTAGGCACCCTTCACGAGCCGGACCATGATGCGGCGATCCAGCTTTTCGGCCAGTGCATGAAGCCAGTCGAGCACCAGCCCCGTCCGCTTGCCATAGGCCTGGACGACGACACCGAATCCGTCCCAGCCCCTGAGGCCGGGGTCCGACAGCACCGCCTCGATCACATCCAGCGAGAGCGAGAGCCGGTCGGCCTCTTCCGCGTCGATGTTGAAGCCCATGCCTGCCGAACGGGCCAGAAGCGCAAGCGAGAGCGTGCGCGGTACCAGTTCGCTCATCACCCGGTCACGCTGCGAGACCTCGTAACGCGCGTGGAGCGCCGAAAGCTTCACCGAAATGCCGGGGTTCTCGGTCACGCTGCCATGCGTGCAATCGGCGGCAATGGCGGAAATGGCACGCGAATAGGCAAGGTGGTAGCCGCGTGCATCGGCCTCGGTGCGGGCGGCCTCGCCCAGCATGTCGTAGGAATAGGTGAACCCCTCGCGCTGCATGCCCCCGGCGCGTTTCATGGCCCCTTCGATCGTCTCGCCCAGCACGAACTGGCGGCCCATCTCGCGCATGGCGCGGCCCACGGCGCGGCGGATCACCGGCTCGCCCAGACGGCGCATGGCCCCGCGCAGGGTCGCCCCCATGCCGCGCCCCTCGTCATCAAGGACGCGGCCCGTGAGCAGGAGCGCCCAGGTCGAGGCATTCACCAGCGGCGAGGCCGACCGGCCCAGATGCCTGCCCCAGTCTGAGGGAGCGATCTTGTCCTCGATCAGCGCGTCGATGGTCTCCGCGTCCGGCACCCGCAGAAGCGCCTCGGCAAGGCACATGAGCGCGATGCCCTCGTCGGTCGAGAGCCCGTATTCGGCGAGGAAGACCTCCATGAGGCCGGGGCTCGTCTCGGAGCGGATCGCACGGACGAGTTCGGCGGCGTGGTCGGCGATCGCCGTGCGGGCCTCGGGCGACAGTGCGGCCTGTTCGCGCAGTTGCTCGACGAGCGGGGCCTCGGGGGCAAGCGTCGCCGCGTCGATCCGGGCGCGCAGGTCGGAAAGCATGTCGGACATCATTGACCTGTAGGACAAGGGTTCGCGCGGATCATATCACCGCCATGTCAGTCGTTATTCCCGCTGATAGTTGAACAGCGGGCGGAATGACCGATAATATGCTATATGGCAGACGATCAGGATACCCCGCTTGATTCCTTCGACCGCCGCATCCTCGCCGTCCTCTCGGTCGAGGGGCGGCTGCCCGTCACCGAACTCGCGCGCCGCGTCGGCCTGTCCAAATCGCCGGTTCAGGCGCGGCTCAGGCGGCTCGAGGGGACCGGGGTGATCCGGGGCTATCGCGCGCTGGTCGACCAGGTGCGGCTCGGGCGCGATCACGTGGCTTTCGTCGAGGTGCGGCTCGACGACACCCGCGAACGGGCCTTGTCGGCCTTCAATGCGGCGGTGCTCAGGGTGCCCGAGATCGAGCAATGCCATCTCATCGCCTCGTCCTTCGACTATCTGCTGAAGGTCCGCTGCGAGAGCATCACCGCCTATCGCCACATCCTGGCCGAGGCGATCTCGACCCTGCCGCATGTGGCCTCGACCTCGACCCATGTGGCGATGCAGGCCGTGAAGGAGGACGGGCTGGCCCCGGGTGATTCCGGGGTTTGAGAGGGGCCGGGCCCATGCTACTGCACCCCGGCCCGCCCGCGTGGTGGAACGGTAGACACCGGGGACTTAAACTCCCCTGGCCCGAACGGGCCGTGCGGGTTCAAATCCCGCCGCGGGCACCAGTCTTGCCAAGGTGGTCACGCCCGCAGGTTACATGCCCGGGTCTCTCTCACCCCGTGCCGGTCGTGCGGGCGGTCTGAGGGGGTGTCCCCTCGGGATAGACATGCAGTGGCACCATCGGGATTGCGGTTGCGCCTGCCAGCGTCTCGCCGTCGAGGGTCACCCAGCAATGTGCCGAGAGGCGGCTGGCGTTGAGAGAGCCGGGGTCGACGCCGAAATGCAGGCGTGGCTCGAATCCGGCGGCGCGCAGGAAGCGGAAGCAGAGCACGCCCTCGCGCAGGCAGCGCCGGTCGCGCATCATGAGCGGGTGCCGCACCGCGCGGTGCACGGCGGCGGAGATCTCCTCGCCGCTCAGGCCGCGATAGGGCATCTCCGCCGGTGGTGTGGCAAGGTCGAGCATCTCGTCGAAGGGCAGGTCACGGCGCAGGCGCAGGGGCAGGAGGCGCGCACGCAGGAACAGTTCAAGCGCGAAACGCAGGCGCATCGCCTGCGTCACCCTGGCTCTCGCGGTCTCTGTCATGCGGCCTCCCTTTCCCCGGTCAGTCCTGGCGCAGGATGCTGCCGGTGCGCGGGTCCACGTCGATTTCGACCTTGTCGCGGTTCGAGGCGCGGATCAGTTCGATCTCCCAATAGCCGTCATCGTCCCAGTCGACTTCGGTGATCGCCCCGAATCTGTCGTCGTTCTCGAGCATCGCGATGATCGAGCTGAGGGGCAGGCCGTCGGCTGGCGGCAGCGAGTCGGCCAGCGCGGGGAGGGCGAGCAGCCCGGCAAGGGCCGCGGCAGACAGGCGAAGCATCATGGGATATCCTTTCCTTGAACTATCCTCCTGTCCAGATGGGACAGCCCGGCGAGGTTTGCCATGGGACCCGCCATCACGCCCGCGGGAAGTTGCCGACCCCATGTTTGCACGGCACCGTCGCCCGTGTCTTCAACTCCGTGCAATTCCGCCGGATATATGCCAGAGGTTCCGCCGCCGGGAGGGTTACGATGACGGATTTCCCCGCTGACTGGCGCTTGCGCGCGCAGGAAGAGCTGAAGGGCGGTGACCCCGAAAGCCTGACGTGGCGCACGATCGAGGGGATCGACGTGAAACCCCTCTACACCGCAGCCGATACCGCCCGCCTGCCGCATCAGGACAGTCTGCCCGGCCTGCCGCCCTTCATCCGCGGCCCGCGCGCGACGATGTATGCCGGGCGGCCCTGGACGATCCGCCAATATGCGGGTTTCTCGACCGCCGGGGAATCGAACGCCTTCTATCGCGCGGCGCTGGAGGGCGGGCAGCAGGGCATCTCGGTCGCTTTCGATCTGGCCACCCACCGGGGCTACGATTCCGATCATCCCCGCGTCGAGGGCGATGTCGGCAAGGCGGGTGTCGCCATCGATTCCGTCGAGGACATGAAGCGCCTGTTCGACGGCATCCCGCTCGACCGGGTGTCGGTCTCGATGACGATGAACGGCGCGGTGATCCCGGTCATGGCCGCCTTCATCGTCGCAGGCGAGGAGCAGGGGGTGGATCGTGCCGCGCTCTCGGGGACGATCCAGAACGACATCCTCAAAGAG
>CAYUBT010000211.1:0-3629 GCA_964443055.1 uncultured Rubellimicrobium sp. | reverse complement strand
GGCGCGGCAAGGGCCCGCGACCAGTCGGAGGCAGACGGTGCCGCCGGGATCGTGACCGCCTTTCCGCCGACCGCCCCCTCGAACTGGCAGGCCGAAGAGGACTTTTCCGCCTGGCTGACACGGCGCGGCGTGATCGGGATTGCCGGGATCGACACGCGCCGCCTGACGCTCCATCTGCGCGACCACGGCGCGCAGGGCGCGGCGCTCGCCCATGATCCTGCGGGCGAGATCGACACGGAGGCATTGCTCGCGCTCGCCCGCGCGGCGAAACCGTCCGCGCCCCAGAGTGCCGCGACACGCCCCGCGCCTGCAGGCACGGGGCCGCTCGTCGCACTGATCGACCTCGGACTGAGGCGCGATCTCGCGGCCGGCCTCGAGACTCTCGGGGCCCGGATTGCGGCCTTCTCCACCAGCGCCACGGCCGGGGACATCATCGCACAGGCTCCGGCGGG
Source organism: uncultured Rubellimicrobium sp. (assembly GCA_964443055.1). GTDB lineage: Bacteria > Pseudomonadota > Alphaproteobacteria > Rhodobacterales > Rhodobacteraceae > JADYZU01. Next base: position 3,177 of record CAYUBT010000211.1, on the reverse strand, counting down.
GATCGTGCTGTCGGACGGTCCGGGCGCGCCCGATGCGGTGGCCGCGCAGGCCCTGCCCCTTGTGCGCGCGCTGCTCGACAGAACGCAGGTTCCGTTCTTCGGCACCGGGCTCGGGCATCAGCTCCTCGCCCTGGCCGCGGGCGCACGGGTCGAGCCGCTGCTGCCCCATGGCTCCCATGGTGCGAATCATCCCGCCCGGGATGAATCCGGCGGCAATATCAGGATCGTCTCGACCAGCCATGACAACATTGTCAGCCCCGACGGCCTGCCCGAATCCTTGCGCGTAAGCGAGACCAGCCGCTTTGACGGCTCGATCCTCGGGCTCGAATGGCGGGACCGGCCGGTTTCCTCGGTGCAATACCGGCCCGGCCCCGCTCCCGACCCGGCAGGCCCTCTTGCACGTTTCATGGCGCAGGTCCGCGCCGGAGCCTGAGGCAGCGTTAATCGCCCCTTAACCAGCAGGGCCGTTTCATGTCCCCGATACGACGGGGGCATGTCATGGCTGCTTTGGCGGAACGAAAGCATTTCATCCCGGGTGCGGCGCATGCGCCCTCCGCCACCCGGATCGACCCGGTTGCAGATCCGGCTGATCCGGGACTCATCCGGCTTGTCGGCGCGGGCGAATGTCTGCGCCACGGGATTCTGCCGTGGCGGCGGGTAGGCAATACGGTCATCGTTCTGGCCGAACGGGCCGGGGTGCTGGATGAACATGCCACGCTCCTCGCGCCCCTTGGGCGAATGCGCCATGTCCACTGCTCCGGTGGTGCCATCCGCACAGGGCTGCGCCATGCGGCGGGCGCGCTTCTCGTGCAGGAGGCCGAAACCCTCACCGACGAGACCGACAGCTGCCGCACCCTGCCACTCGATGCGATTCGCGGGCCGGTGATCCTGACCGCGGCCCTTGCCGCCGCGACATTCACCGCGCCTGCGGTGACAGGCTCTGCGCTCATGATCGTGGCGGCGCTGGTGCTCGCGCTCAATGCGGGGCTGCGACTCGCCGCGCTCGGGGCCAGCCGGGTGCGCCCGCCCGCGACACCCGACGGCGACCTGCCGCAGCAGCCCGCACGGCTGCCGGTGATCTCGCTGCTCGTGCCGCTTTTTCAGGAGCGTGAGGTGGCCGGGCATCTCCTCGCCCGGCTCGACAGGCTCGACTATCCGCGCGACCGGCTGGATCTCTGCCTCATCCTCGAGGAAGGTGATCACCTCACCCGCGCCGCGCTCGATGCGGCCAGCCTGCCCGCGCATGCACAGGTGGTCGAGGTGCCCCAGGGCACCATCCGCACCAAACCGCGCGCCATGAATTTCGCGCTCGGTTTCGCGCACGGCTCCATCATCGGCATCTATGACGCCGAGGATTGCCCCGACCGCGACCAGCTTCTGCAGGTCGCGCGCCATTTCGCCCGCGCCGGGCCCCAGGTCGCCTGCCTGCAGGGCGCGCTCGACTATTACAACGACCGCTCGAACTGGATGGCGCGCTGTTTCACGCTCGAATATGCCTCATGGTTTCGCGTGATCCTGCCGGGCCTGGTGCGCATGGGACTCGCCATTCCCCTTGGCGGGACGACCCTGTTCCTGCGCCGCCACGTGATCGAGGAGGTGGGCGGCTGGGACGCCCATAACGTCACCGAGGATGCCGATCTCGGCATCCGTCTCGCAAGGCGCGGCTACCGTACGGAGATGCTCGCCTCAACCACCGGCGAGGAGGCGAATGCCCGCATCTGGCCGTGGGTTCGCCAGCGCACCCGCTGGCTCAAGGGCTATGCGCTCACATGGGCGGTGCATATGCGCAATCCTCCCCGCCTGTGGCACGACCTCGGGCCCTGGCGATTCTTCGGCGTGCAGGTCGTCCTGCTGGGCACGTTCTGTCAGTTCCTGCTGGCCCCGGTGGCGATCTCGCTCTGGCTGCTGCCGCTGTTCGGCCGCTCGCCCCTGCCCGCATCCCTCTCCGTGGCGCTGCTGATGCTGTTTCTCTTCGCGGAAGCCGTGAATGCCGTGGCCGCCGGGCTCGGGGTGATCCGCGCGGGCAAGGCGCGGCTCATGGCGGCAATCCCGCTGCTGCATCCGTATTTTCCGCTGGCGAGCGTCGCTGCCTGGCGAGCGCTGGCGCAGATATTCGACAATCCGTTTCACTGGGAAAAGACGGCCCACGGCATCTTTGCGCCCCTGACCGGCGCTGCCCCGCTCAGCCGTCCCCGGGGCCAGCCTGCGCCACGCCCGCCTCGCCCGCCGCGTCAAGCTTCAGGCGGGTGATGAACGCACGCGAGATGTGATCGCGCAGGGCCGCCTCGGCCGCCTCGCCGTCCCCCGCCTCGATCGCGCGCACGATGGCGTCATGTTCGGCCACGGTCTCGGCCCCCCTGCCCTGGACCGAAAGCGAGGTCGAGGCCATCAGCGCCATCGAGCGATGCACATGGTCGAGCTGGCGCACCAGAAAGCGGTTGTGGCTGGCGAGGTGAATCTGCCGGTGAAAGCGCCGGTTCGCCCGGGCAAGCGCCTGCGGATCATCCACCATTGCGCGGTGGCCATCTGCCATCTCGCGCAGCAGATGGACCTCTTCGGGGGTGGCATGGCGCGCGGCCAGGCGCGCGGCCAGCCCCTCGAGCACGCCGCGCACAACGTAGAGTTCGGCCAGTTGATTGTGGTCGAGCGAGGCCACGATCAGGCTGCGCCCGTCGCGCACGAGCAGCGACTGCGTCTCCAGCCGCTGCAACGCCTCGCGGATCGGCGTGCGCGACATGCCGAACCGCTCGGCCAGTTCCGATTCGACCAGCCGGTCGCCCGGGCGGTAGACATGGCTGTCGATCGCCCCGAGGATCAGGGCATAGGCATCCCTCTGACCCGCCGCCTCGTTTTCAGCCGCTGTTCCCGCTCTCTCCGCCATGACCCAGCCATGCCGCCCGGCGCGCCGACAATCAAGGCCGCGTGCGGCAAGGGACGAACGGAACGGAATCGGACCACCGGGCGGCTTTTCGGCAAGGATGAGTGGGATCCTGGTGAACTTGACGTAAACTCAACCGGATTTGCCGGACGGCGTGGAGGCGGCAGCCTCCTTTCCCCACGTCATTGCGAGGAGGCGCAGCCGACGCGACAAGCCAGCCGCGTGAGGACTGGTTGCTTCGCTGCGCTCGCAATGACGAGAGAAATGATGGACCCGGAACCCTGATGGTGCAGGTTGGC
>CAYUBT010000210.1:0-3640 GCA_964443055.1 uncultured Rubellimicrobium sp. | reverse complement strand
GGTGACCACGGCCTTGAGCCGTTCCTCGAAATCGCCGCGATAGCGTGTGCCCGCGAGCAGCGCGCCCATGTCGAGCGAGAAGATCGTGGCGTTTGCCAGCACATCGGGAACCTCGCCCTGAACGATCTTCCAGGCGAGTCCCTCGGCGATGGCGGTCTTGCCGACGCCCGGATCGCCCACGAGCAGCGGGTTGTTCTTGCGCCTGCGGCACAGGACCTGGATGCAGCGCTCGACCTCGAGGTCGCGGCCGATCAGGGGGTCGACGTCACCGTCGCGGGCCTTGGCGTTCAGATCGACGCAATATTTGCCGAGCGCGGTTTCCTTTTCGTCCTGCGCGGGCTGGGCCTCGGTCGCCTCCTCCGGCTGGTCCGTGCCCTTGATCGGGCGGCTTTCGCCGAAGGCCGGGTCCTTGGCCACGCCATGGGCGATGAAATTGACCGCATCATAGCGGGTCATGTCCTGCTCCTGCAGGAAGAAGGCCGCATTCGATTCGCGCTCGGCGAAGATGGCGACCAGCACATTGGCACCCGTCACCTCGCTGCGGCCGGAACTTTGCACATGGATCGCGGCGCGCTGCACGACGCGCTGGAAGGCGGCGGTCGGCACGGCCTCGCTGCCGTCCACATCGGTGACGAGGCTGGCGAGTTCTTCCTCGATGAAGACCTCAAGCTCGTGCCGCAATTGGGAAAGGTCCACCGCGCAGGCACGCATCACGCGCGCCGCGTCGGGTTCCTCGATCAGGGCGAGCAGCAGATGTTCGAGCGTCGCCAGTTCGTGCCGACGCGAATTGGCGAGCGCGAGCGCCGCATGAATGGCCTGTTCGAGCGTTGGCGAGAATGATGGCACCTGCTTCGTGCTCCTCTGATCCGGCCGGTCGCGGGCACCGCCTGCAGCCGTCCAATGCCTGTCCTGCCTAAAGATCGGGTTTCCTGCCCATTCTTCAAGCCGTATTTTGCAGCGGGCGATCACGATGTGACAACTGCATGTCTAGAATCTGTCCTTGCGGGCGCGCAGTTCGGCCAGAACCTCGATTCCGGTGGCATCCTCCATCCCCAGCACGGCCCGGATCGCTGCATCATCTGCGCGCAGGAAGGGATTGGTTGCGCGCTCCTCGTCCAGACGCGAGGGGACGGTGGGTCGCCCCGCGTCGCGCAGGGTCCGGTCGCGCTCGTTCCGTGCCTTCAGGGCGCGGTTGCCGGGATCGACGGTCAGCGCGAACCGGGCATTGCCGAGCGTGTATTCATGCCCGGAACAGACCAGCGTCCCGTCCGGCAGGGCGGCGATCCGCGCCAGCGTGCCGTGCATGTCCGCCGCCGTGCCCTCGAACAGCCGCCCGCAGCCGAGTGCCATGAGGCTGTCGCCGGTGAAGACCGCCCCCGCCCGCGGCACATGATAGGCAACATGGCCAAGCGTATGGCCCGGCGCGTCGATCACATCGACCGCGAAGGGGCCGAGGGCGAGCGTCTCGCCGGGCCGAGCCGCCAGATCGAGCGGCGGCAGCCGGTGGGCATCCGCCGCCGCACCGATGACGCGCGCGCCCTTGCGCAGTCCGGCCACGGCGGCGACATGGTCGTCGTGGTGATGGGTGATGAGGATCTCGTCCAGCCGCCAGCCCCGCCGGTCGAGTTCGGCCCGGATCGGCGCGGCTTCGGGGGCATCCACGAGAATCACATGGCCCGTCGCCGGATCGTGCAGGAGAAAGGCGTAATTGTCGGTCCGGCAGGGGATGGTGACGAGTTCGGGTGTGTCTCCGGTCATCCCGGGCTCCTTTCGGCGTGGCATTCGCGCGTGCCAAGGTTAGGATCGTGCCGGGCCGGTTCCAACCCCCGGCCGCTGGTCGGCGCTGGAGGGTCCGTGCATCTCGACGTCCAGGAGTTGCGCAACTTCTATTACCGCACCGCCCTTGGCCGTGCGGCGCAGAAGGTCGTGCGCGACCAGCTTCTCGCGTTCTGGCCCGAGGCCAAAGGTCAAAACGTGGTGGGATTCGGTTTCGCGGTGCCGCTCCTGCGCCCCTGGCTTGCCGAGGCGCGGCGCGTTGTCGCGCTCATGCCCGGGCCGCAGGGGGTGATGGCCTGGCCCGCCGGGATGCCCAATGTCAGCGTGCTCTGCGACGAGATGCGCTGGCCGCTGGCCACCGGCATGGCCGACAAGCTGGTGCTCCTGCACGGATTCGAGATGTCGGACGACACGGCTGCCCTCATGGACGAATGCTGGCGGGTGATGGGGCCGGGCGGACGTGCGGTCTTCATCGTGCCGAACCGCACCGGGCTCTGGGCGCGCTCCGAACGCACGCCCTTCGGATTCGGGCGACCCTTCACCATGGGCCAGCTCGAGGCGCAGTTGAAAGGCCACGGATTCGCCATCGAACGGGCAATCTCGACCCTCTACCAGCCGCCGAGCCTGAGCCCGCGCTGGCGCAGGATGTCGGGTTTCCTCGAGGCGGCGGGGCGGCACCTGCCGGTGTTCAAGGCCGGCGGTGTGGTGATGGTCGAGGTCTCGAAACAGGTCGTCGCGCCCACGCGTGGTGAAAGGGTGCCGCTGCGCGCAAGGCTCCCGGCCTTCACCCCGCGACCGCAACCCGCCGCGCTCGCAGCTCCGGGACGGGGCAGGGGAGCACTGCCCCCCGGGCGCTGACCAGGGTCTCGATCCGTATCACCCCCCATTGCGGGGAGCCGCCGGCCGATGCGGCAAGCCGGAACGGTGGAACGCTGGGTTGCTTCGCTTTCGCTCGCAGTGACGGTGGTGGTGGTGGTCGTCATTGCGAGGAGCCGAAGGCGACGCGGCAATCTGCCTGGTGGGCAAGTGGAAATCGGCAGGTTGCTTTGCTGCACCCGCAATGCCGGGAGTCGGGCTGGAATCGAGGCCCGGCCTTCACGGCTCAGAGAGGTTGCAGGGCGCAAACCTCTCTGATAGAGCGCCCGTGATTTCGGCACCCGCCTGTGGTGGGGGCGGGTGGATGGTCTGCGGCCGGGCGCGAACGCGCACCGGGCGGGCCAAGACAGCGAAAGGGTGGACGTGTCCGAACCAGTTTCGATCTCGACCGGGATCGCCGGGCGATATGCGACGGCCGTGTTCGATCTCGCGCGCGAAGGCGGCGAGATCGCCTCCATCGAGGCCGATGTGGAGGCCCTGCAGGCGGCGCTCGACGGCAGCGCGGACCTGCGTGCGCTCATTGCCTCGCCGGTGGTGACCCGGGATGAACAGGGCCGCGCCATCGGCGCGCTCGCCGGGCATATGGCGCTGACGCAGACGATGCGGAATACCCTTGCCCTCATGGCGCAGAAGCGGCGGCTCTTTGTTCTTCCGCAGCTCCTGTCCGCGCTCTCCGCGCGCATCGCCGATGAAAAGGGCGAGGTCACTGCCGAGGTCGTCGCGCCCAAGGCGCTGACCAAGGCGCAGTCCGAGAAACTGGCAAAGACCCTGTCTGCGAATTTCGGCAAGAACGTGAAGATCAGGGCGAGCGTCGATGAGGAACTCATCGGCGGGCTCGTCATCCGGGTGGGCTCGAAGATGATCGACACGTCGCTGCGCCGCAGGAACAAGGGGCCGGTCATCCACCCGCCCGGCACTCGGTCGATCACGACGGTGTCGGCGTCCGAGTCGAGTGCGGCCTGCAGGAAGCTGGTCGAGTCGGTCGGAT
>CAYUBT010000209.1:0-3662 GCA_964443055.1 uncultured Rubellimicrobium sp. | reverse complement strand
CGTATCGAAATCCGAGGTGATGGCCCGGGCGCTCGCCCCCGAGGGGAACGGGGTAGTGCTGGCCGAGGTGATGGCGGCTGACTGCATGTCGTCTCCTAAAGGCGGATGTCGAGCCCCGCGCCAGCGGGCTGGCGCGGGGCGGGGGATGGGATGGCCACCGGATCGGGCGGTGCCGGATCAGCCGGGTGAGCGGCGCGGGCCGCACCATCGGCAGCGGGCCGCGCATCTGCACCCGCGCGTCCGTCGCCGCCCGGATCGGCCCGCGCGCCGCTGTCGCGGGAGCCGTGATCGAACGAAATCTCCACCCGCTCGAAGCCGAGCGCCCGCAGTTCGCCCGCAAGCCCGTGCAGCCCGCTTCGGACAAGATCCATTGCCTCGGGCCGTTCGGCCCCGATCACCAGAGAGGCCACCGCGCCATTCGTGCGCAGGTCAAGGCGCAGCGCGCCGAGTTCCGGTGGATCGAGGTGGATTTCGGTGATGCCCGGGACCTGGCTGCGCACGGCGAACGCCACCTGACGCAGCACCGCCCCGGCATCGAATGCGGCATCCGCATGCGCGGAGAGCGGCCCGCCCGGCGCGAGCCAGGCTGGTGATGATGCACCGGATGTGAGGGGGACGACCGGGGAGGGAAGGGTTGTGGTCATGGCAGAAGACGGGCCTTCACGTGCTGCCGCGACCATCATCTCCTGTGGTGGAGGCACCATCGCTCGCGGCGGATCAGTCGTCTCTTTCCGTGCATCCGGCTCGGGCCTGCCCGCATCCGCCGGCACGGACGGCAGCGCGGGCGACACGGAACGAATCGCCCCCTCGCGCGTGCTGCTGTCCCGATCCATGCCTTGGCGAACCACTGCACTGGCCCGGGCCTGTGAAACGGCGTCCTGACCGGGCAGGACGAGCGCCGCATTCGGCAGGGCCGGAACGGATACAGAGTCGCCCCCGCCGACCGCCGCGAGAGCCGGGGATGATCCGGCGGCAACCTGCACATCTTGGCCTGTCGGAATCACCCCGTGGGGACGCCCCGCAAGGCGGGCCTGCTCCACATCACCCGTTGCCGGACCACCCACCACCCGGACATCCCCGGGCAGGGCCGTCTGCCCCGGTGGCCCGGCAGGCGGCTGGATGAGGCGGCCGCGCATCGCCGGGCGCGAATCGCCTGGCGGACCATCCTTGGTTGAGGCGGCCGGCATGGCGTCGTCATCCACCCGATCCGGCACCGGACCCCCTTGCGGCCCGGGCGGAAACCGGAGCCCTGACGGACCGACGGACCCGTCCTTGGCCCCTTGCGACCCGATACGCCCGCCATCTGCAGCGCCCTGGGGCGATGGCGAGGGGCGCAGGGACGGCACAGCTTTGCGCCGGAACAGCCCGGCAGTTTCGACATCAGCGGCAACAGGCCCCGCCATGTCAGTGCCATGCCCCGGAACGGCAAGCGCCAACCCGCCCGTCCGGGATGCCTCCTCCGGCGGAAGCGGTGCAGGCCGTTCGCCATCCGGCACGACAGGATCGGCGGGCAGCGTCGTCATGCCCGACGCCGGGCCATCGGCCAACGCCTCCCCGGCCCCTGCCATGTCCTCATCCGCGCCTGCCGCCGGTGGCCCGGCCGCCGCAGGCATGGCCGAATCGCGCATCACGCGCGTCAGCACCCCGAGGAACCCGTCGCCTGCAACAGGCGGCGGATCCGCCAGAGGGGGCACCATGTCGCCAGCGACCGCCGCGGCCGCGGGATGGAGATGAACCTGCATGGGCGAATCACCTCGTTGCGCATCCTCTCCCTCATGCCATGCGATTGCTTACGATATATTTACTGCGGTCGATCATCCTGGAGCGAGACAAGGATGCCCGGTGATGATTCTCGCTCCTCTTCCACCTGCAGCCCATGGCTCCGTCACCGCCGACATGCGGGCCTCGCGCCTGCACGACGCGGCCATGCGGCTCGAAGCGCTCTTTCTGGCGGAAATGCTGAAGTCCGCAGGGCTTGGGCAACCGCGCTCCTCCTTCGGGGGCGGCGCGGGAGAGGAGCAGTTCGCCTCCTTTCTCGCCGAGGCCCAGGCGGGCGAACTGGCCCGCGCGGGCGGGATCGGCCTCGCCGAAACCCTGTTTCGCGCCATGTCAGGGCCACGGGATGACGGCTAGCCGGGGGACAGGCACCGCGCACAGGCTGCTCGCCCTGCTCGAGGAGGAGCGGGCGGCGCTCTGCTCCGCGAATCTCGATCGTGTCGCCGAACTCGGCACCAGAAAGCTGCACCTTCTCTCGGCGCTGGATCGAAAGCTCCCCGGCGCGGCCGAGGTGGAAACCCTCCGTCATGCGGCGCGGCGCAACGCGCGCCTTCTTGCCGCCGCGCTCGACGGGCTGCGCGAGGGTGCGGGCAGGTCACAGGCCATCCACCACGCCCCCGCCGGGTTCAACGCCTATGACAGCGCCGGTCGCAGCCGCCAGATCGCTACCTCGGCGCAGCCGGGCGGCGATCGGCGTGTCTGAGTAGTTGAATCAAATCGACGGCAACATTCCTCCACCGATTCATCTGCCGTTAGTGTTCGGTTGCGCAGTCTGACCCTGCATCCCCAACGGATGGCGCGGGCCGACAATCACGCAAACCGATCACACCGGCCCGCCTTGTCAGAATGGCTCAACCCATGCGGTGGCCCCCGGTCGCGGCATCTCGAAACCCCGGCGCAGAATGCGCCCAGACTTCAGGAACCAGATCATGTCCAGCATTCTGACCAACACCGGCGCGATGGTCGCGCTGCAGTCGCTCAAGTCGATCAACAACGACCTCGCCAGGACCCAGACGCTGATCTCCACCGGAAAATCGATCGGCAGCGCCAAGGACAACGCCGCCATCTGGGCGATTTCCAAGGTGATGGAAGCCGACGTCCAGGGTTTCCGGGGCATCGCCGATTCGCTCTCGCTCGGCGGTTCGACGGTGGCCGTGGCCACCAAGGCGGCGGAAACCGTCACCGACCTTCTCAAGGACATGAAGGCCAAGATCGTCGCCGCCCAGGAAGAGAACATCGACCGCGACAAGATCCAGACCGATATCGAGGCATTGCGCGACCAGATCGGCTCGGTCGTCAGCGCGGCGCAATTCAACGGCCTGAACCTGCTGTCGAATCACGATACGGATCCCGATTCCGGCTCGGTCAGCGTGCTGGCCTCGCTCGACCGCGGCGTTGACGGCGTCACAGCCTCCTCGATCACCGTCAACAAGACCGACCTGACCACGCAGGCGGCCGACTTCAGCGGCGGCACCTATGCGGCGGGCACTGGCAATGCAACCGGGACCCTGAACGCGACCCACAGCGTGACGCTCGAATTCGTGCGCGACAATGCCAACGGGGGCGAGGTCTATTCCATCGGCCTGACCGGCACCGATGCGGACGGCTCGACATTCACGCCGGGCGACTACACCACCGCCGGCACGACTGCCGGGGCCAAGGAGATGTTCTATGTCACGCGCGCCGGAGACACGGCCGCGGATATCGCCCGTGGCCTGGCCGATGCCTATGCCGCCTTCGCCGCGAGCGAGGGCCTGGACACCGACGTGCTCAACATTACCGCCAGTGGTGACGACCTCGTTGCAACGTCAAGCGTGACGGATGGCAATGACACGATCGCCGTGCGCGTGGACCGCGTCACCACGCCCACTTCGGTCACCATTGGC
>CAYUBT010000208.1:0-3719 GCA_964443055.1 uncultured Rubellimicrobium sp. | reverse complement strand
ACCTGCCCGGCCATCTGGATCGCGCCGCCGTAAAGCAGGAACTTCTCGGTCAGCGTCGTCTTGCCCGCGTCGGGGTGGGCGATGATCGCAAAGGTGCGGCGGCGCGCGATCTGGGACGGAAGTGGGGGTCGGTTTTCCATGCCCGCGCTTTAGCAGGGTGGCAGGCAGGCGCAACGGGGGACATCTGCGCCAACGTCCTCAGGATGGAGCAGGACCGGGGCATTTCCGTCCCGGCTACAGAGGCAGGCGCTGCAACAGCCGAAATGTCTTGCGGCGACACCATGATCTCAGGCGATAGCCATCGCCCTGCGCATGCACGATGGTTTTCGGCGAGACGAGCAGTCTGCCGAGGCGGGCGCGCATGCCCGGCCGGAACCGCGCCGCAAGTCCGGCGGCGGCCCCATCGCCAAACAGCCGCGCGACAGCAGAAAGGCATACCGCACATTCAAGCTCCAGCCGCAGCCGGGTCAGAACCGCAATCGTGCGGTCGACATCTTCCGACGGGAGGTGGCGCACCGCCTGCAGCACATCCACCAGCATCACCAGGCGGTCGAGCTTGTGTCCCATTGTGGCGTGCACGATTGCCGTCGCGAGCAGCGCCGCCGGGGCCGTCCCGTCACCGTCACCCGCCGCCAGCAGCGCATCGAGGCCGAAACTCGCGCGGCGTCGCAGCAACGGGTAGTGAACCAGATCGCCGTGAAGCTCGATCAGCACGGTCGGGTGCTGCGGGTGCTGGAACTTGTATTCCATGTCGCGCCGGGAATTGTCCCAGAGTTTTTCGGGGAGGACATATCCCAATCCCGCCAGGACGCCGAGCGCCTCGTCCATCCGGGCGGGATCGACGAGCAGGTCTATGTCGCTGAACAGGCGATCGCTGCGTATGCGATAGAGCCGTTCGGAAAAGACGGGGCCCTTGACCACGCAGGCGGGCACGCCACTTGCGGTGAGAGCTGCGGAAATCTCGTGGCGAAGCCCTTCAAGAAGCATCGCCTGCCCGACACGGTTGAGTGTCTCGGCACCGCCCGGTGCGTCGATGTCTGCACCGAACTTGCGCCACAGGATGTTCTCGACTCCATGCGGCTGTGCGAGCGCCAGCAGCGCCGCGCGCTCTGTCTCCTGTATGACAGGTGCCGGGGCATCAGGATCGGCCAGACGGGCGAGGAGAAGGGTCAGCTCTCCCGGTGCATGCGGCATCGGGTCGGATGCCGTGCGCGACAGGCCCATGTCATTGCCCTGCTGTCCGGTCATGTCGCGGCCATGGCGCTTCCCGGCGCAAGCAGCGCGGCGAAACTGCCGACGGATGCAAGGGTTCCGGTCTCTTCGGCCGTCAGTTGTCGCCCGAGTCTTTTCTCGAATGCCATGATGATGTTGAGATGCGCCATGCTGTCCCATTGTGGCAGGGCGCCGACCGGCGTTTCCGCCGTCACGTCCCCGACCGGGCAGCCCAGAATGTCGGCGATGATTTCGGCAGCCGTCGCAAGGCGCTCACTGGACATCGGCCGGTGCCCTCCGTGCCATCCACTCGTCGCGGAACATCTCGAAGATCAGCATGTCCTGAACCTCGCCGGTGGCCTTGTCGAGCCGGACGCGGTGCAGGGTGCCGACATGGGAGAAACCGAGCGTCTGGTAGTTGAAGATGGACGAGAAGTTGCGCGCCACGACCTGGCCAGAAAGCCGTTCGACCTCGGAATGCGCGAAGACATGGTCGATGATGCGCCGGCGCGCTTCCTGCACGACGCCCTTGCCCCACCAGCCGCGGTCATGGATGCCGACCGCCAGAAAACACGACCTGTAGGGCCGAAGGGCGATGGTGTGCACGCCGATCGGCTCGGCCTGCCCGTGCGGGATGATCGCATGCACGAATTTGGTGCGCCGGTTCGGCCGGATCATCTCGCGATACCACTTCAGGGGCGAGCGCGGTTCGCCTGAGCCGCAATAGCTGGACATGAAGGCACTGTCCCTGGTCCAGCGATAGGTCAACCGGAAGGCGTCCCGGCGGCCGAGCGGCACGAGGTGGAACCGCTCGCTGTCGACGGGCTTTCGCAATTCTGCCACGCCCATCGCGTCACCCCCCCGGCCCGGATGCGAGCGCGGCCTCGCGCACGCGGTCGCGCATCACCTTGCCGCGTTCGTTGCGGGGGATCGCGTCCAGCACGAACAGCCGCGACGGCACCGCCTCTTCCCGGCACCGCTCGCGGCACCAGGCGCGGATCGAGGGTGCATCGGCCTCTGCGCCAAGCACGATGGCGGCGGCCACCGCCTCGCCCGCCACCGGATCGGGGAGGGCGAAGGCGCAGGCCTCGAGCACCGCGGGATGACGTTCGAGCAGCATGTCGATCTCTTCGGCCGGCACCTTGACACCCCCGCGATTGATCTGATGCTTGATGCGGCCGATGAGGGTGAGCCGCCCTTCGGCGTCGATATGTCCGGTATCTCCGGTGCGCAGCCATGCGCCATGAAAGGCGGCTTTCGTCTCCTCCTCCATGCCAAGATAACCCGTCATCATCGAGGGCGTCGCGATCAGCACCTCGCCCGGGCCTTCCCGCTGCACGCGGCCGGAATCGTCGAGAACCGCCGCAGCCCCGCCCCAGGGGCGGCCCACGCAGCCATCGGCTGCACCGCCGCCATCAAGGCAGGCTCCGCCGATCCAGTTTGCGGTTTCGGTCATGCCATACATGTTGAACACCCGGCGCGTGCCTGTCCATCCGGCAATGGCGCACCAGTGTTCGATGGAGAGCGGGGCCGATCCGACATGGACCCGCTTCATGGCCTGTCCGGGACGGGGCGAAAGCCGCATGGCGACATTCCAGAAGCTGGGCGTCGAACTCATGAAGGTGACGCGGTGCCGGTCCACCAGCGGGCCGAAGTCGCGCATCTCCGCGATCGAGGGCTGCGGCCAAAGGGTGATCGTCCCGCCAGCCGCCATGACCGAGAGGGTATTGCCGATCAGCCCGTGCCCGAAATGCAGGGGCAGAACGCAGAGCGAGCGGACGAGATCGGCCTGCCCGATGGACGCGACGTTGAGCATGACACGCGCGGCAAGGCTCCGCTGGCTGTGCACGATCCCCTTGGGCCGACCCGTGGTCCCCGAAGTCATCAGCGTCAGGGCGGGCTCGTCAGGTCGGAGCGGCGCCGAGCCGGGCGCACGCCTCCCCTCGATGGCCCGGAGCGGCCCGTCGTCCAGCAGCAGGACGGCCCCGGTCGCGGCCCTGACGTTATCGCGTTCCTCCTGCGTGATCGCAGGGTTGACCGCCACGGCCATCACGCCCGCCTGCCAGAGCGCAAACAGGTCGCGCAGACAGTCAAGCGGGGCCTTCCTCGCGACGATGGCGCATTGCCCGCTGCCGATCCCCGCATCACGCAACTCGTCGGCGCGCGCCATGACGCCCTGCGTGAACGCGGTCAGATCCAGTTCGGTCTCTGCGCGCGGATCAATAAGTCTGGTGCGATTGTCGAGCAGGGAAAGAAGCATTGGTCGGATCACTTCAGGAACATTCGTTCTTGCAGGATCGGCGTGCCGGGCGGCGGCCTGTGGCAGGAATCAGTGCACCCTTTTACAAGAAATGTTGACGCAAGGCATGAACGACGGCAGAATGCAGGTTATAGATGTATCAATTTGGAGAGATCGGCCATGAAGAAAACCTATGTCAAGCCCGCGTTCGAAAAGCGCGAGAAGCTCTCGGCGGTCACTGCAGGCGGCGGCAGTCTGCGGACGCTCT
>CAYUBT010000207.1:0-3801 GCA_964443055.1 uncultured Rubellimicrobium sp. | reverse complement strand
CGTCGCGCTTCTGCATCTGGATGGACGGGCCGTCCTCATGCGCATCGACCTTGATGGTCAACACACGCATCACGTCGTCATGCAGATGCATCAGACGCTCCATTTCCTGCACGGCAGGGGCGGGGGCGTCGGTGCGCATGAAGGCGTAATGGCCCTTGCGGTTCTTGTTGATCCTGTAGGCCATCGTCTTGACGCCCCAGTATTCGCTCATCAGCATCTTGCCGCCGTTCTCGGCAAGCACGGAGCCGAAATGTTCGATGAGGGCCTCGGCCTGCGCGCTGGCAAGATCCTGGCGCGCGATGAAGACATGCTCGTAAAGTGGCATGCGGTCTCCGACTGTCTGGCGCATTTCACCGGGGGGGCCTGCCTTCCGCGCCCCGCCCACGAGAGCTGCGCGATGTGATCATGCTGCGGAAGGATGGGGCCTTATAGCGACAAGCGCAGCCCGCGCAAGGGCGGAACGTGAAGCGCGGGGCTGCGAACCGATCATGCCCGCGGCCATTGCGGGGAGCCGTCGGCCGATGCGGCAAGCCGGAACGTCGGAAAGCTTGGTTGCTTCGCTGACGCTCGCAATGACGGGGGTGGGATGGATGCGCCCCCGGGATGAGAAACCTCTGCGAGGCGCACAACCATTCAGGGAAGGACCGTTTGCAACACAACCTCGTCCAATTCTTGCCTGAATCACGGTTAACGTTCGTCTTGAGTCTGATGGATATAAGGAGAAAGTCGATGAGCGTCATCGGTCTTCCATCCGGTTCAGTTCGTTCCGCCCGTGTTGCAGGCAAGACTACCGACATGCTCGTTCACGAGATCGAGGTCGGCTATGCGATCCACACCGCATGCAGGCCCGGCAGGGACGTGTTGCTCATGCAATATGTCTCCATGGTGTTCGGGGTGCTCGCGATCGTGGGGGCGGGGCTGCTCGCCATCGTTCCGACGGCAGGCCTCGGCCCGCTGACATGGGGGATCATCGTGATCCTGCTGGCGCTGGCCACGCTGATGTTCGATTTCGCGCGCCAGCGGACGCAGTGCGAGTTCGAGGTCGATCTGGGGCGCCGCGAGCTGCGCGAGATCGGCCGCAACCGCAGCGGCGGGACGCGGGTCGTGGGTCGCTACGGCTTCGATGCGGTGAGCGGGCTGTTCATCGACCAGCGCCGGGGCCAGAGCGCGCTGGTGCTGCGGCTCGGCCAGTCCGAACGGGTCCTTCCGGTTGCCATGGGCACGCGCGAGGAACTCGCACCGCTCGCCCGGAGGCTGGGGCAGGATGTCCTCGGCGTCGCGCCGGCTGTGGCGGCGAAGGTCTCGCCGCGCCGTCCCGTCCATCTGCGCCGGGCAACCGCGGCGACGGCGCGGGCCTGAGTCGCGCGTTTTGCTTGAGCCGGGCGGGCTTCGCCGCTAGTTGTCCTGCGAGCGGAAGATCGCAGGACAGCAGCAGGAGGGTCGCCCGTGCGCGCATTCGTCTTTCCCGGGCAGGGCGCCCAGACCATCGGCATGGGCCGCGCGCTCGCGGCTGCCGTGCCTGCGGCCCGTGCCGTCTTCGACGAGGTGGACGAGGCCCTGGGCGAGAACCTCTCGGCGCTGATCTGGGACGGAGATGCCGAGACGCTCACCCTCACACGCAACGCCCAGCCCGCGCTGATGGCCACGTCGCTGGCCGCGATGCGTGCGCTCGAGGCCGAAGGCGTGGCCATCACCGATGCCGCCTTTGTCGCGGGCCATTCGCTCGGCGAATATTCGGCACTCTGCGCGGCGGGGGCGCTCGGCCTTGCCGACACCGCGCGGCTTCTGCGGATCAGGGGCGAGGCGATGCAGTCGGCGGTGCCGGTGGGCGAGGGGGCGATGGCCGCGCTCCTGGGCCTTGATTTTGCCGCCGCCCGGGAAGTCGCCGCCGAGGCCGCGCAGGGCGAGACCTGCGTCGCCGCCAATGACAACGATCCCGCGCAGGTCGTGGTTTCGGGCCATCGCGCCGCCGTCGAGCGCGCGGTCGAGATCGCCAGGGCGCGCGGCGCGCGGCGTGCACTTCTGCTGCCGGTCAGCGCCCCCTTCCATTCGCCGCTGATGGAACCCGCCGCCCGGGCGATGGAGGCGGCGCTGGCCGATGTCGCGATCCGCGCCCCGGCCGTGCCGCTGGTCGCCAATGTTTCCGCCGAGGCGGTGAGCGATCCCGAGACGATCCGCAGGCTGCTGGTCGAACAGGTCACCGGCTCGGTGCGCTGGCGCGAATCCGTGGTCTGGATGGTGGCGCAGGGCGTCGATCAATTCTGGGAAGTGGGGGCGGGCAAGGCTCTCTCGGGCATGATCCGCCGCATCGCCCCGGGGGCAGCCAGTCTTCAGGTGAGCACGCCCGACGAGGTTGCTGCCGCATCCACTTCGCGCAACGCCTGAGGGAGAGGCCGCATATGTTTGACCTGACAGGAAAATCCGCCCTTGTCACCGGGGCATCCGGCGGGATCGGCGGAGCCATTGCCCGGGCGTTGCATGGCGCGGGGGCCACGGTCGCGCTGTCCGGCACGCGCGAGGGGCCGCTGCAGGATCTTGCGGCCGGACTGGGCGAGCGGGCGCATGTCCTGCCCTGCAACCTGTCCGACGCGGCGGCGGTCGATGCGCTGCCCGGGCAGGCGGCCGGGGTGATGGGCAGTATAGATATTCTCGTGAACAATGCAGGGATCACGCGCGACCAGATCTTCATGCGCATGTCGGATTCGGACTGGGACGACGTCATCGCCGTCAACCTCACCTCGACCATGCGGCTGTGCCGCGCGGCCATCCGGCCGATGATGAAGGCCCGCTGGGGGCGGATCGTGAATATCTCGTCCGTCGTCGGCACGACCGGCAATCCCGGTCAGGCCAATTACGCCGCCTCCAAGGCCGGGATGGTCGGGATGACCAAGGCCATTGCCGCCGAGGTTGCCAGCCGCGGCATCACCGCCAATTGCGTGGCCCCGGGATTCATCGCCACCGCCATGACCGACAGGCTCAACGAGGCCCAGCAAGAGGCGATCCTGCGCCAGATCCCCGCAGGCCGGATGGGTGCGCCCGATGAAATCGCGGCGGCGGTGCTCTATCTGGCCAGTCCCGAGGCCGCCTATGTCACCGGTGCCACGCTGCATGTGAACGGCGGAATGGCGATGATCTGAGCCCTGTGCAGGGTGGTCGCAGGGGGCGGATTCCCGCCGGTGAAAACATTTGCCTCGGTGTGAAACTCTGCTATGGCTCCCCTCGACGGTGCGGGGGGCCACCCCTTGACCGGCCCCGCCTTCAGGGGAAGAGTGCCCCTCGGGGGTGTGTCCAATCGGGGCCGGTGGCCCTCGCGAACTT
The DNA here is from genome assembly GCA_964443055.1 of uncultured Rubellimicrobium sp. GTDB lineage: Bacteria > Pseudomonadota > Alphaproteobacteria > Rhodobacterales > Rhodobacteraceae > JADYZU01. Next base: position 483 of record CAYUBT010000207.1, on the reverse strand, counting down.
GAGGAATTGACATGAGCGACGTCGCAGAACGTGTGCGCAAGATCGTCGTCGAGCACCTGGGTGTTGACGCCGACAAGGTCGTCGAAAGCGCATCCTTCATTGACGATCTGGGCGCTGACAGCCTCGACACGGTCGAGCTGGTGATGGCGTTCGAGGAAGAATTCGGCATCGAGATCCCCGATGACGCCGCCGAGACGATCCAGACCTTCGGCGACGCGGTCAAGTTCATCACCGAGGCGCAATAACCGCCTTCCCGGATGAAAATCCCGAACGGCGCTCCGCAGCAGCGGAGCGCCGTTTTCATATGCGGGGTGGCCCCGGGACATCGGGTGGTATTCCGTTGCCGTGGTGGCGGGTCACCTCGTCTTCCGGCTTGCCATCATGACGGGAATCCTGCGCCGTAAACCCCGCCTATTGCGAGGAGGCGGAGCCGGTGCGGCAAGCCGGAGATGTGGGGGACTGGGTTGCTTCGCTTCGCTCGCA
>CAYUBT010000206.1:0-3968 GCA_964443055.1 uncultured Rubellimicrobium sp. | reverse complement strand
GCTGCCGCACCTTGCAGCTCGTCGCCCTCTGGCGGCGGGGGATAGCGGGGGGGGCGGGGGGCGTCAAGGGTGGAGCAGAGCTCCGGGCCCATGTTGCGGTGAGGTTCATAGCATCGTCTGGACTGGTGTGGTGACCCTGAACAGGGCTGCGGATCGTGTTCAGGCCGCAGGATTCCCCGAACCCGGTTATTGCGAGGAGCCGCAGGCGACGCGGCAAGCCAGAACGTCGGGGATTCTGGCTTGCTTCGCTGATGCTTGCAATGATGGCAGGAGTGACGGGGTCGGAGCCCTGCAAGGGCGAACGCGGCGCTTGCGTGCGCCGCGCCCATCGCGCATGTGGGCGGCGGGGGTGAATGATGAAAAAGCCGCAATGGGTGATCGAGAAGGAGCGCGGACGTCGTGCGGCGGCGGCCGAGACCGTCTGGCTGTTCGGCCTGCATGCCGTCCGCGATGCGCTCATGAACCCGGCGCGGCAGAGGCTGCGGCTGGTGTTGACGCAGAATGCGCTGGCAAAGCTGGAAGACGCCGTCGCCGCCTCGGGCATGGAGCCCGAGATCGCCGATGCGCGCCGCTTTTCCGCGCCGCTCGATCCGGGGTCGGTCCATCAGGGTGCGGCACTCGAGGCGCGGCCGCTGAACTGGGGCGCGCTGACGGACCATATGGACGGGGCGGACGCAAGGCTCGTGCTGCTCGACCGGGTGAGCGATCCGCATAATGTCGGCGCGATTCTGCGCTCGGCCGAAGTCTTCGGCGCGCGGGCGGTGGTGGGTGTCGAACGCCATGCCGCGCCCGAGACCGGGGCGCTCGCCAAGGCCGCCTCGGGCGCGCTGGAACGGCAGCCCTATCTGCGGGTGAAGAACCTTGGCCGTGCCATTGCCGAACTGCAGGCGGCAGGGTTCACGGTTCTCGGCCTTGATGGTGAGGCAGAGGCGAGCGTGGGCGACGCCGCGCGCGATCTGGCGGGGCGGCCCGTGGCGCTTGTCCTCGGGGCAGAAGGGCCGGGACTGCGGCAGGGCACGCGTGCCGCCTGTGACCAACTCGTGCGCATTCCGGCGGCGGGGGCATTCGGCTCACTGAATGTCTCGAATGCGGCGGCGGTCGCGCTTTACGCCCTGCAGCCGGACTGATCCGGCGCAAAAGCGCACAGGGCCTGTGATTGGCGATCAACTCCTTCCTGGCATATTCCCGGCGCGATCACCGGGGCGGGCATGAGCCGGAGCAGCCGTTCAGCGTCATGCCGCGCATCCCCGGGCCGGACCAAGGAGCATATTATGAAACTTTACTACATGCCGGGTGCCTGTCCGCTGGCGCCGCATATCGTCCTCGAGTGGGTCGGGGCGGAGTATGAGACCGAGCGGCTCTCGCATGCTGACCTGAAGACGCCCGACTTTCTGGCCATCAACCCGATGGGCGCGGTGCCGGCGCTTCAGGTCGATGGCAAGGTTCTGACCCAGAACGCCGGCATCCTTGCCTATCTGGCGGAAATGTTCCCCGACGCGCAGCTTGAGGGGGACGGCAGCGCCATGGGCAAGGCGCAGGTCTATTCCTGGTTCGGCTTCGTCAACTCCGATATGCACGCGGCCTACAAGCCGATGTTTGGCGCGACCGGCTATCTGGGCGACGAGGCCATGGTTGCAAAGAGCCATGACAATGCACGCGAACAACTGCGGGCGATGTTCGAGATCGTGGACCGGCAGCTTCAGAATGGTGACTGGATCGCCGGGCAGCGGTCACTTGCGGACCCCTATCTCTATGTGATGATCCGCTGGGCCGACGGCACCAAGGTGGACCTGTCGGGTCTGGAGGGTATTGCCCGGTTCCGCGCCAGGATGGAGGCGGATGACGGCGTGCAGCGCGCGCTTGCCGCCCAGGGCCTCGCCTGAGCCCGGCCCCGGGGGCGATTTGCCCCCGGACCCACCGCAAGAGCGGACTTGTCAGACGGCCCTTCAACAGGCCCTTTCATCGCGTTGCCGATCTGCGGCGAGAGCTGAAGCGGCCCCGGCCAGTAACCCCGGTCCTTGACAGGTCGGGGGCGCAGGGTCACGAAAGGCACATCCTTCCGTTTCCGACTTCAGGGCATGAGCAGCACAAGCATGGCGTCTCCCGCGACGCCGACATTCGTCGAACTCTTTACACCGAAACTCGTCACCGTGCTGCGCGAGGGCTACGGTCTTGCGCATCTGCGTGCCGATGCGGTGGCGGGGCTGACCGTTGCCATCGTCGCGCTGCCCCTGTCAATGGCCATCGCCATCGCCTCGGGCGCGACTCCGGCGCAGGGGCTGCATACGGCGATTGTCGGGGGATTCCTCGTCTCGCTCCTGTCAGGGTCGCGTTTCCAGATCGGTGGGCCTGCCGGGGCCTTCATCGTGCTGGTCGCGGCCACCGTGGCCCAGCACGGGATGAGCGGGCTGATCCTTGCCACCTTCCTCTCGGGGATCATGCTGGCTGCCGCCGGGTTTCTGCGTCTCGGGGCCTTCATCCGCTTCATTCCCTATCCGGTGACCGTGGGGTTCACTGCCGGGATTGCGGTGATCATTTTCGCCTCGCAGCTTTCCGACATCTTCGGTCTCTCGCTGGCCGATGAGCCAGGCGATCTGTTGCCCAAGCTTGCCGCGCTCTGGGAGGTGCGCGGGACCGTCACGCCCGCCGCGGTGCTTCTTGCGCTGGGCACCGGGACGGTGATCGTCGGACTGCGGTTCTGGCTGCCGCGCCTGCCGGGAATGCTGATTGCCGTGGGGCTAGCGGCGATTGCCGTCGCGCTGACGGGTCTTCCGGTCGAGACCATCGGCACGCGTTACGGCGGCATCCCCTCGCTCCTGCCTGCACCGAGCCTGCCGGATCTTTCCCCTGCCCGGATCGTCGCGGTTCTGCCCGCCGCCCTGTCCTTCACGCTGCTGGGTGCCATCGAATCGTTGCTCTCCGCCGTGGTCGCCGATGGGATGACCGGGCGCCGGCATCGCTCGAACTGCGAACTGGTGGGGCAGGGGGTCGCTAACATCGGCTCGGCACTGTTCGGCGGATTCTGCGTGACCGGGACCATCGCCCGCACGGCGACCAATGTGCGCGCGGGTGGACACGGGCCGGTTGCGGGGATGCTGCATGCGGTGTTCCTGCTGCTCTTCATGCTCGTGGCCGCACCGCTGGCCGCCTTCATTCCCCTTGCCGCGCTGGCGGCAGTCCTGGCCGTGGTCGCCTGGAACATGGTGGAAAAACCGGCCATTGCCGTGCTTGTACGATTCGGCAGGGGCGAGGCTGTAGTGCTCGCCGCCACCTTCCTGCTGACGATCTTCCGCAGCCTGACCGAAGGCATCATCACCGGCGTGGCATTGGGCTCGCTGCTTTTCATCAACCGGGCGGCGCGGGCCACGGCGGTGCGTGAGGACCGGCGGCCCTTTGGTGTCGATCTGCCCGACTCGGTCGATCCGCGCGGACCTTACGAGGACGGGGCCTCGGACCCCGGGGTCGTGGTCTACCGCATCACCGGCGCGCTGTTCTTCGGGGCCTCGGCGTCGATCGGCTCGGTGCTCGACCGGATCAGCGACGGGCACCGCGCGCTGGTCGTCGATTTCGAATCCGTCCCCTTCCTTGATGCCACCGGCGCGAACATGATCGAGGGACTCGCGCGCAAGGCCGAACGGCGCGGCGTGGTGCTCTGGATCACCGGCGCGCGGCGCGACATCCTGCGGGTCCTCCTCACCCACGGTTTGCGCCGCCCGGGCGTGCGGTTCGCCGCCGATATCGACACGGCGCTCGCGAAAGTCCGCGCCGGGGAGTGAGGCCCAGGTTCTCGACTTTGCGTTATGCGCAGGTCTAGAAGCGGGTTACCGCCCGCGCCGGACGGTGCGTGAGCAGGAGACAGGGCGATGGCAGAGGCACGGATCGGGCTCGTGGGGCTGGGCACGATGGGGGCGGCGCTTGCGCTGAACATTGCCGAAAAGGGATTTCCGATTGCCGTCTGGAACCGCACG
>CAYUBT010000205.1:1708-4003 GCA_964443055.1 uncultured Rubellimicrobium sp. | reverse complement strand
TGCGGTGATCGGCGATCCGCTCGACATGGCCACGAATTTCGGCCCGATGACGAGCAAGCGGCAACTCGAGATCGTTCTGGACTACATCCGCAAGGGTCAGGAGGAGGGAGCGCGGCTGGTCCATGGCGGCCATAGGCTCAACCGGCCGGGCTTCTGGATCGAACCCACGGTCTTTGCCGATGTCACCGACGACATGACCATTGCGCGCGAGGAAATCTTCGGGCCGGTGCTGTCGGTGCTCGACTTCGAGACCGAGGACGAGGCGCTTGCCCGCGCCAATGCCACGGAATTCGGCCTCGCCGCCGGGGTGTTCACCAGCGACATGAGCCGCGCGCATCGCATGGCCGCAGGCTTCGAGGCGGGGACGTGCTTCATCAACGCCTACAATCTCACCCCCGTCGAGGCCCCCTTCGGCGCGGTGAAACAGTCGGGGGTCGGACGTGAAAACTCGCGCCTCGCGCTCGACCACTACAGCCAGATGAAGTCGGTCTATGTCGGGGTGAACCCGTTCGAGGCCCAGTTCTGAGCATTGCCCTGAAAGGTGAACGAATGATTGCCGATTATGTCATCGTCGGTGCCGGTTCGGCTGGGTCTGCCATGGCTTACCGACTGGCCGAGGCGGGCAAATCCGTGATCGTCATCGAATATGGCGGCACGGATTGGGGCCCGTTCATCAACATGCCCGGTGCCCTGTCTTACCCGATGAACATGAGCCGCTACGATTGGGGCTTCAAGACCGAACCCGAGCCGCATCTGGGCGGTCGCCGGCTGGTGACGCCGCGCGGCAAGGTGATCGGCGGCTCGTCGTCGGTCAACGGTATGGTCTATGTGCGCGGCCATGCGAAGGATTACGACCATTGGGTCGAAATGGGCGCGCAGGGGTGGGGCTATGCTGATGTGCTGCCATATTTTCAGCGCATGGAAGACTGGCACGGGGATGAGCGCGAAGGCGAGGGCGACCCGGACTGGCGCGGCAATGGCGGCCCGGTCCATGTGACCCGCGGCCCCCGCGACAATCCGCTGACCCGTGCCTTTGTCGAGGCCGGCAGACAGGCGGGCTATCCGATCACCGAAGATTACAACGGCCGCCAGCAGGAAGGCTTCGGCGCGATGGAGGCCACGATCTGGAAGGGCAAACGCTGGTCCGCGGCTAATGCCTATCTGCGCCCGGCGATCAAGACCGGCAATTGCACCATGGTCAACGGTCTCGCCCGCAAAGTCGTGATCCGTGACGGTCGCGCGCGCGGGGTCGAGATCAGCCGGGGCAGCAAGATCGAAGTGATTGAAGCGCGTGAAGAGGTGATCATCGCGGCCTCCTCGATCAACTCGCCCAAACTGCTGATGCTGTCAGGGATCGGGCCTGCCGCACATCTGGCCGAACATGGGATCGAACTCGTGGCCGACCGGCCCGGCGTGGGCCAGAACCTGCAGGATCACATGGAAATCTATATTCAGGTCCAGTCAAAACAGCCGGTGTCGCTCTACAAATACTGGAATCTGCTCGGCAAGGCCTGGGTCGGCGCGCAATGGCTGTTCACCGGCACCGGGGTGGGCGCGTCGAACCAGTTTGAAAGCTGCGCCTTCATTCGTTCGCGCGCGGGCGTGGAATATCCCGATATCCAGTATCATTTCATCCCCATCGCCGTGCGTTATGATGGACAGGCGGCGGCTGGTGGGCATGGTTTCCAGGCTCATGTCGGTCCGATGCGCTCGCCCTCGCGCGGGGAGGTGACGTTGCGTTCGGCCGATCCGGCGGACGCGCCGCGCATCCTCTTCAACTACATGTCGCATGAGGACGACTGGCGCGATTTCCGCGCCTGCATCCGCCTCACGCGCGAGATTTTCGCCCAACCGGCCTTTGCGCCCTATGCGGGGCGCGAGATCCAGCCGGGGGCCGAGCTGCAGACGGATGACGAACTCAACGGCTTCCTGCGCGACAATGTCGAAAGCGCCTTCCACCCCTGCGGCACCTGCAGGATGGGGGCGGCGGATGATCCGATGGCGGTGGTCGATCCCGAGGCCCGCGTGATCGGGGTCGAGGGGCTGCGCGTGGCCGATTCCTCGATCTTCCCGCAGGTGACGAACGGCAATCTGAACGCGCCCTCGATCATGACCGGCGAGAAGGTCGCCGACCATATCCTCGGCCGCAGGCTGCCGCCCTCGAATCTCGAGCCGTGGATCAATCCCGACTGGGAGGTGTCGCAGAGGTGAATGCGTCGGAGCGGGGGGGGGGGGGGGGGCGGGCCCCCCCCCCGGGGGGGGGGGTGGGGGGGGGGGGGGGGAGTGGGGGGGGGG
>CAYUBT010000205.1:0-1698 GCA_964443055.1 uncultured Rubellimicrobium sp. | reverse complement strand
CGCTAATCTTGAGCCGTGGACAAACCCCGAGTGGGTGGTGTCGCAGGGGTGATTGCGTGGGAGCGGGGGGCTGTCGGCCCCCCGCGCCCCCCGAGGGTATTTTGGCGAAGATGAAGAGAACTGGTCGCGCGCTTGGTGACAGGCGGGCGGGCGGGCCCTATCATGGCGGTGCAGGCGGATTGATCGGGCAGGGCGGAGGCGCGAGGAGTGGCTGAGGGCCGCGACAGGCATCTGCGGCGCGCACGCCTTCTTGACCGTGTTCATGCGCGGCTGGCGGGGCGCGCGCGGCTCTCGCCTGTCTGGCGGGCCGGCGACGATCCGGTTGCGCCGGGCAGCCAACTGCGCGGGGCGCGCCTGCTGGCGGGCGGCGCGGCCCCTGTTCCCGGAGTGCCGGAGGCCGGCGAACGCCAGGATTCCTTCGCATGGCTCGATGACCTTGCCGCTGTCGGCGACGGTGCTGCGCGGTCGTTTGCGCAGGATCGGGTGCTGGACTGGGTGCGCCGCCATGGGCGGGGCGCGGGCTGGCGCGCCGGGATCACCGGGCAGCGGCTCATGCACTGGCTCGGGCGCGGGGCGTTCCTGCGGCGCGGGCTGACCGAGGCGCAGGCGGCGCTGATGGCGCGCGTTCTGGCCCGGCAGGTGCTGTTTCTCGCACGCCGCTGGCAGGCGGCTCCGGCGGGCCTGCCGCGTCTGGCCGCGCTGGCGGGGCTGATCGAGGGGGCAGGGGCGCTGTCCGGCCTCGAGCGGTACCGCCCGTCCGCGCTCGCCGCATTCGCGCGCCATTGCGAGGCGGTCGTGGACGGGGAGGGTGCGGTCGCGTCGCGCAATCCCGAAGAGCTTTGTGCCATTCTGGCGCTGCTCAATCGCGTGACGCGCCAGGCGGGGGAGGCGGAACTGCCGCCCGGGATCGCCGCCGCACGCCTGCGGATCGTACCGACCCTGCGCGCCCTGCGCCATGCCGATGGCGGTCTTGCGCGCTTTCACGGCGGCGGACGGGGGAGGGACGGGGCGCTTGATGCGGCCCTCGCCGAATCGGGCTGCCGGTCCCGGCGCGAGGGGCTGGCCATGGGCTATGCCCGCCTCGCTGCCGGGCGCACCACCGCGATCATGGACGCCGCGCCCCCGCCCCGGGGCGCGCCCCTTGCCCATGCGGCGACACTGGCCTTCGAACTCACTTCGGGCCGCCGTCCGCTCATCGTCAATTGCGGCAGCGGCGCGGGATTCGGGGCCGAATGGGCCCGCGCGGCCAGGGCGACGGCAAGCCAGTCGGTCCTCGGGCTCGACGGCTATTCCTCGGCGCGGCTCGGCCCCGGCGGGGATGAAAGGCTGAGCGAGGCCCCCGATACCGTGCCGGGAGAGGCGGCGCTCACCGCCACCAGCCACCGCATGGGGGCCGCACATAACGGCTGGCGGCGCACCCATGGGCTGATGTATGCGCGCACGCTCGATCTCACGCTCGACGGGCGGGCGCTGACCGGCGAGGAACTGCTGATCGCGCTTTCCGAGGAGGACAGGACCATCTTTGCCCGCGCCCGCGCCGATACGGGTGGCGCGGTCGCCTTCTCGGTGCGCTTCCACCTTCACCCCGAGGCGGAGGCCGAACTCTCCGCCGCGCGTGACATGGTGCGGCTTGCGCTGAAAAGCGGTGAAGTCTGGGAACTGACCCAGGACGGTGCCGATGCGATCTCGCTGCAACCC
>CAYUBT010000204.1:0-4024 GCA_964443055.1 uncultured Rubellimicrobium sp. | reverse complement strand
TCTTCCGCCCACCCTATACGCCGGTGTCGCTGTCGGCCCTCGGTGGAGGTGCCACCAACGAACATTTCCGTCCGCGCCGCCTGGCCCCCAGCCATGAATGGGCCAAGGCGCGGGGTGCAGTGTTCGTCGAGGTTGGCCAGTGGATGCGCGCGCAGTATTTTCCGCGCACTGGCGAGACGCATTGGCGTCAGTCGGTCGACCGCGAGGTCCTGGCCACCCGCAGGGGGGTCGGTATCTGCGACGTGACCACACTCGGCAAGGTCGACGTGCAGGGGACTGACGCCACCGAGTTCCTCGACCGGCTTTATTGCAACGCGATGAAGAGCCTGAAGGTCGGCATGGTGCGCTACGGCTTGATGCTGCGCGAGGACGGATTCGCCTTTGATGACGGGACATGCGCGCGGCTGGGAGAAAATCACTATGTGGTAACCACGACAACGGCGCAGGCCGGGCCAGCGTATCGCCATATGGAATTTGTCCGCCAGTGCCTCTGGCCGGAACTCGATGTCCAGTTGATCTCGACCACCGACGCCTGGGCGCAGTTTTCGGTTGCCGGACCGCATGCCCGCATTCTGCTGGAGCGGATAGTGGACGGGTTCGATCTCTCGAACGAGGCCTTCCCCTTCATGGCATGTTCCGGGCTGACCGTTTGTGGCGGCCTGCGGGCACGGCTGTTCCGCATCTCGTTTTCTGGCGAGTTGGCCTATGAAATCGCCGTGCCGGCGCGCTATGGCAATGCGCTGATGGCGTATCTGGTGGAAAAGGGCGAAGATCTTGGTGCCACGCCCTACGGGACCGAGGCGCTTGGCGTCCTCCGCATCGAAAAGGGCCATGCCGCCGGTAACGAGCTGAACGGCCAGACCACCGCGCAAATGCTGGGCATGGGCAGGATGGTCTCGGCGAAGAAGGACAGTATCGGTGCAGTGATGTCACGGCGTGAGGGACTGGTAGCGGAAAGACGGATGCTTGTCGGCCTGCAACCTGTGAACCCGGCCGACCAGGTCGTCGCCGGAGCGCACCTGTTCGCCGAGGGTGCGGAGCAGAATACTCAAAACGATCAAGGATGGATCAGCTCGGCCTGCTTTTCGCCGCATGTCGGGTCATCCATTGGACTGGGCTTTCTCGAAAGCGGCCCGTCGCGGATCGGCGAGGTGATCGTCGCCGCCAATCCACTGCAGGGTCAGTCCGTGCCGCTGCGTGTCGTGAACGCTCAATTCGTTGATCCGGAAGGAGAGCGCCTGCGTGTCTGAGTTGAAACCCATCACCGCCCTCGGCGCGACGGCCGCGCGCAGCTTCCGCAACAATGTGTTCAGCGTCGAGGAGAACCCCGGCTTGGCACTGGCCTCCCTGGCGCTACGACGCGGTTCGGCACGCCCTACGCCGTTCGGACTGGACTTGCCTGGCGTCGGTGCCTGGACAACGAATGGCGCAGTCTCTGCATTCTGGACCGGCCCGGACCAGTGGATGATTGAGGCTCAAGGTCGTGCAGAAGACGACTTTGCTGCCGAACTGGCCGCACAATGTCGCGACTGCTCGGTGACGGAGCAGACCGACGGTTTCGTCGTATTTGAGCTACGGTCGGACCTGGCCGCGCCTGCCATCAATGCGTTGATGAGCAAGCTGGTGAATCTCGATCCGGCACGCCTGGACGCCGGATCAGCCACCCGTACCGGGCTGGAGCATCTGAGTGTATTTGTCATCCGCCGCGCGGCCGATCATCTAGCTGTCCTTGGGATGCGCTCAGCAGCCGCAAGCTTGTGGCACGCACTTGAAACTGCCATCTCGCGGTTAACAAGTGACGCCGACAGGTTAATTCCGGAATTTGCAAGTGAGTTCAATGCGGTGGTGGGTTACGAGCCCTGACGGCCATGTGACGGATTTTGACTGGGGTGCAGCGATCAGAGCCTGTTGCCGCCACGGTGCAACGCGCGATTTCGTGCCCGTCACGCCGAGGCTGATACCAGACCTTGCGGGCACCGTAGCGCCCCCGGCTCTTGCCGTGAGCCGCCTTGATCTTCTCGAGGTCCACAGCGTCCTGCCTGGCGCGGTCCGAGGCAAGCCCGGGATTGCGCGCGATGGTGGCATGGCGATGGAAGGTCGCCGGGGTGATCTGCAGAACACGGCAGATCGGCTTGACCCCGAAACCCGGGGCGGTTCAGGGATCTTTGCACGGATCATGCTGGGTCTTGCTGCCGAGCATGGCGAAATGAAGACCGTGATGATCGACGCCACCTATCTGAAAGCCCATCGCACGGCGTCCAACCTGGGCGTGAAAAAGGGGGGCCGGAAGCGGGTGCGGGCCCGCGCAGCGCAAGTTGACCTGCGCCCTGTCTTCCGAAATGCTTGAAGCGCCGCCGAAAGGAGGAAGGATTGCCGGATCTGGACGACCTCTGGGTGTGCGAGCGTGGGTTCTGGCTGGACGGCGTCCGGCATTACGCGCGTCACCTCGCGCCCGATGCGCGCATGGTGTTTCCCGAACCCGCCGGCATTCTGGATGCCGACCAGATCATGCAGGGGCTGGAGGGCGCCCCGCGCTGGGAGTCGGTCGATTTCGACGCGCAACACGCGACACAGGCCGGTGATGCCGTGGTGCTGAGTTATCGCGCCACTGGCCATCGCCCGGGCAATTCGCCTTATCGCGTGCTCTGCTCCAGCACCTATGTGCAGCAGCGCGGGGTGTGGCAGATGCTCATGCACCAGCATACCCTGCGCGACTGAGCATGGCGCAGGGCGAAGACATCGGCACTCAGGTCATGGTGAGGCCGGGTTTCCGATGCGCCTGAACCCGAAACCGACCCATCGTTCGGATACCGGACGCACGGCGTTGCTGGCGGTCTATGACCGCTGGCTGGCGCTGCTGCCCGCCGGGGTCGGGCGTATCGAGGTGCAGACGCGCTTCGGGCCGACCAATGTGCTGGTGGCCGGACCGCGGGACGTGCCGCCCCTGATGATCCATCAGGGCGGCAACTTCCCCAACCCCGCCACACTGCACTGGTTCGCCCCGCTGATGGACCGCTTCCGGGTCTACGCGCCGGATCTGCCGGGGGCGCCCGGCTACAGCGCGCCGCATCATCTGGACGGCCGCAAGGGCGCGCTGCATGGGTGGGCGCGCGACGTGCTCGACGCGCTGGATCTGGAGCGCGTGCCGCATCTGGGCGTGTCCTTCGGTGGCGGGATCATCCTGGAACTGGCGCGTGTTGCGCCCGAGCGAATCGAGCGGATGGCGCTGATCGCGCCAGCCGGACTGCTCAGGCCCGCGATCTGGCCGCTGATTGCGCAACTGGCCCTGCCGATGCTGCGCTACCGGCTGCGGCCCACGCGGGCCAATCTGGCCGCTTCGGTTGCGCCTCTGCACAGCGACCCGCCGTCGGAGTTGATGCTCGACACCCACGCCGCGGTGTTCCGGCACCTGCGGCTTGTCCACCGCATGCCCGGTCCGATTGCGGATGACGCGCTGGCCGGTTTCAACGGCCTTGCGCTGGTCGTGGGCGCAGAACATGATCCGCTGTTTCCCGGCGCGCCGCTTCTGGCCCGCGCCCGGCACCTGCTGCCGCAGGCCGAGACCCGGATGTTGCCGGGCAGCCGGCATTTCCCGTCGGTGCAGGACCTTGCGCGAATTTCAGGCTGGCTCGACGATTTCCTGTCGGGATGACCTCAGCCCCCGAACAGTGCCAGCCCTGCCACCAGCGGATAGCCCAGCGCGGCGGGGATCATGGTCAGGCCCACCCCGAGAGACCGACCCTGCGCGCCGCGCGGATAGCCGCGGTAGAACAGCACCAGCTCGACCACGAACAACCCCGCCGCCACCGGCAGAAGCGCCAGCCACGGCGGCCAGCGCGAAGTAGAAGCCTGCCGCCAGCACGGTCTGTTCCAGCGTGTTTTGCAGGAATGCGGCCTTGATCGCCAGCCGCTCGCTGGGCGGCCCGGCACTTCCATACGGGCGCGGCACAGACTGTCAGAGGCATCCCGGCCGAGGCAGTCGCGGCCGGGGCGTGATGCGCTCCGGCCTTTTGCCTTCGTCCGC
>CAYUBT010000203.1:0-4035 GCA_964443055.1 uncultured Rubellimicrobium sp. | reverse complement strand
GGCGCGCGGCAAGGCGCGCGGCCGCGGAGTCTCGACAATGGCGGGGGGGCGGATGTCGTGCGGGGCCACACCGATCTGCGCAAGCAGGTCGCGGCGGCGCGGGCTGGCCGAGCCGAGAATCAGGCGCAGGCCCGGCCCGGGCCCGGGCTCTGTCATTTACCGGAAGCGGTAGTTGATCCGACCCTTGGTCAGATCATAGGGGGTCATTTCGACCTGAACCTTGTCGCCGGTCAGGACGCGGATGCGATTCTTCCGCAGCTTGCCCGCCGTATGCGCGATGATCTCATGGCCGTTGTCCAACTCGACCCGGAACGTCGCATTCGGCAGGAGCTCCTTCACGACGCCAGGGAATTCGAGCAGTTCTTCCTTGGCCATGTGATCTCCATTACCTGAGGCCCGCCAGAATGCGGGCGAGGCTCATATGCGCTTCAATCCCGCGCAGTTCAAGGCAGTTTCAGGACAGCCGCTGTATTTCTGCCACGCCGACATGGGCCGCCTGCTCGGGCCAGTGGCCGAAATTCGCCACCTGTCCGCTGCGGCGCGGCGAGGTGATGGCGGCCAGATCGACCTCGGCCGTTACCGGCCCTTCCGCGTCCGTCCCGCCCTGCGCGATGATGCCGGAAGGCGGCTGCCCGTGGTCGGGCGGGCCGAAAATGCCTGCGCGGCCCGTGTTCCGGTCGATGATGTCGCACCCATCCACCTGACCCAGCAGCGGCGCATGGACGACCAGACATTGCCCCTCGATTGCGCGGGCGCGGCAGGATTGGCGGACACGGGTCTGCCCGGCCGGCAGTTCGGTACAGGCAGGAACCAGCAGCATTTCGGCACCGGCTTCGATCAGGGCGCGCGCAAGAAGCGGAAATTCGCTGTCATAACAGATGAGTATGCCAAGCTTTCCAAGGGTGGTCTCGATCAGGCGCAGCCCTGCACCCGCCGTCATCCGCATCGGATTGCGCTCATAGGGTGTCAAAATCAGCTTGTCCTGATGGGCCGCCTCACCCGTGGGCGCGAACAGCAGTGCACGGTTGGTCATGCCCCTGTCGGTGGCCCAGGGGATCGTGCCTGCCAGCACATGACAGCCCCGGCCTTGCGCGATCCCGGCCATCATGTCGGCCCAGCGCGGTGCGTGTTCGGCGGCACGGTCACGCCATTCGAGGGGGGAAAGCACGGCGGGCGCATCCACCAGCGCCGCCTCGAGCCCGGCATATTCGGGCAGGACGACCAGATCGGCCCCGGCCCCGGCAACTGCGGCGTCAAGCCGCGCCTCGAGCGCCGCCCAGCTTTCGCTGCGCCGGGCCTGATGGGCGATAGCGGCAACCTTCATGTCGTGGCCTCCAGATCGCGAATCCAGAACTGCATCGGCTTGCGGGATTCGGCGTCCTCGTCGAGGTCCTTCCAGCTGAAGCGCGCCGTCACGCCCAGAAGCGGCTGATAGCCGCGCCCCTGCCAGAACGGCTCGAGCGAGCGTGCGCCCGGCGGACGACGCGGATGATCCTCGGGGCGGATGACCGCGCAGAACACGGCCCAGCGCAGCCCGAGCGACAGGGCGTGACGCTCGCGCAGGGCAAAGAAGGAATGCCCCGCCCCCTGCCCGCGATATTCCGGCAGGAGCACGGATTCTGCCATGTAGAAGGTCTGGTCGGCGGGCAGCTCGGTCAGCGCGAAGGCGTCAGAATAGTCGCTGTCGGCATGGTCCATCCGCATCCCGGTGGCCGCACCGACGATCCTGCCCTCGTGCCGCGCCGTGATGACGACGGAACTGTCGCAGTCGCAATATCCGGCGAGATAGCGCTCCTCATAGTCGAGGTCGCCGTCATAGAGATAGGGCCATTCGCGAAAGACGGTGATCCGGAGCCGGGCGACATCGGAAAGAATGTCGCGGATCGCTTCGCCGGCATGGGCCTCGAACGTCAGCATCAGCCTACCTGTGACTGCCAGTCGGCAAGGTTGTAATAGGTGGTCACCCGGGTGATGAGCCCGTTCTCGACGGCGAAGAACGTGCCGCCAGGCAGACGATACGTCTGGCCATTCGCGGGCGGCAGGCCCTCGTCCGTTTCGAGATAGGTGCCGTTGACGATGAATTCGGCTGCGGCGCGCGTGCCGTCCGCATTTGCCATGATGACCATGTCGGTCAGATTCTCGCGGTAGCAGCGCGTCATATGGGCGTTGAATTCGGCGAAGATGTCCTTGCCCTTGCGGATGCTGCCCTCGTTCACATGGTGCTCCACATCGTCGGCGAGGCAGGCAAGCATCCCCTCGCTGTCGCCCGTGTTGAAGGCGGCGTAGTATCGGGTGATGAGGGCGATGGTGGTGTCGGCGGTCATTCGGAAATCTCCCTAGGCGGCCCCCAGCGGGCGGTCAGGCGGTTGATGATCATGTCGCGACTCTTGCGATAGGAAGCAAGCTGTTCCTCGCGCCCCTCGCCAAGGCCGGTCGGGTCGAGGATCGGCCAGTATTCGACCCGCATGTGATAGTAGCGGGTGAGGTCGAGCGCGCGGCGGTGGCTGGCGGGGGAAAAGGCGAGGACGAGATCATAGGACGACAGGTCGTCCCCCGCAGCCACCATGTCGTCGAAGGAACGTGAGCGGTGGCGCGAAAGTTCCACGCCGATCTCGCGGCAGACGGCAATGGCGAAGCCGTCGATCTCCATGTCGTTGGTGACGCCTACCGACTGGATGTAGCAGTCCGAGCCGTAGAACTGCTTCATGATCCCCTCGGCCATGGGCGAGCGCACGGCGTTGTGATCACAGCAGAACAGCACCGCCTGCGGCAGGGGTTCGATTGTGTTGCCGCCGGGCAAGGTCACACCCCGAACTGCAGCACGCAGATCAGCGTGAAGAGCCGGCGCGCCGTGTCATGATCGACGACGGCCTTGCCCTCGAGCCGCTCCTGCAGCACGCGCGCACCTTCGTCGTGGATGCCGCGCCGCGCCATGTCGATGGTCTCGATCTGGCTGGGGGGCATGGTCTTGACTGCGTCGTAATAGCTTTCGCAGATCTGGAAGTAATCCTTCACCACCTGCCGGAACGGTCCGAGCGAGAGGTGGAATTCGGCCGCAGGCTCCCCGGCCTCGGTCAGGACGGTGATGACCAGCCGCTTTTCTCGCACCGCCAGATGCATCCTGTAGGGCCCCGGCGGTTTCGTCCGCCCGTCACGGTCGGGCAGGGTGAGCGAGTTTTCCTCGAGCAGGTCGAAGACCGCGACGCGGCGTTCCTGTTCGATCTCGGGTGAGGGACGGATCAGGCCCTGATCGTCGATCTCGATGGAGATAATGCGCGTCATGATAGCGTCCTGCAACATCCGGCCCCTCATGCCAAGGACGGGGGGTGGGGGGCAACAGTGCATGGGCGAACGGGCGGGGATTTGCGCTTGCCTGCGTCTTGCGTGGCGATGGCGAAGCGCGTGGAACAGGGGATAGGCCACCCAATTCAATCGTTCCGCTTCAACCGCGCCGCCACGCTCAGCCCGTGGGCCTGCAGCCCCTCGGCATTCGCAAGCGTTACCGCCGCCGGGCCGATCCGGGCCAGTGCGGCGGGGGTTATGCGGGCCAGGGTCGTGCGCTTGAGGAAATCGAGCACCGACAGGCCGGACGAGAACCGTGCCGAACGGGCCGTGGGCAGCACGTGGTTCGGGCCGCCGACGTAGTCGCCCACGGCTTCGGGGGTATGGCGGCCAAGGAAGATCGCGCCCGCGTGGACGCATTTCGCGGCCAGTGTGTCGGGGTCGGCCACACAGAGTTCCAGATGTTCGGGCGCGATCCGGTTCGACAGCGTTGCTGCCTCGTCCAGATCGCGCACGGTGATGATCGCGCCGAAGTCGTGCCAGCTTGCGCCTGCGATGGTGGCGCGGGGCAGGGTGACGAGCCGCCTCTCGACCGACTGCGCAACGGCGCTCGCAAGTTCCGCGTCATCCGTGATCAGGATCGACTGTGCGCTTTCGTCATGTTCTGCCTGCGACAGCAGGTCGAGCGCGATCCAGTCGGGGTCGTTGTCCGCATCGGCGATCACCAGGATCTCGGACGGCCCGGCGATCATG
>CAYUBT010000202.1:0-4082 GCA_964443055.1 uncultured Rubellimicrobium sp. | reverse complement strand
TTCATCTTCGCCCAGCTCTTTCTGGATCGCCTTCATCTGTTCGTTCAGATAGTATTCGCGCTGGGTCTTCTCCATCTGCGACTTGACGCGCGACTTGATCTTCTTCTCGACATGCAGGACCGACATTTCGCCCTGCATCAGGCCATAGACCTTCTCGAGCCGCTCGGCGACGGTCAGGGTTTCCAGCAGATCCTGCTTCTGTGCAACATCAACGCCCAGATGACCGGCGACCAGATCGGCCAGACGGTCAGGCTCGTCCGTCGAGGCGACGGCGGCCAGTGCCTCTTCGGGGATGTTCTTGCGGATCTTGGCATATTTCTCGAATTCCTGGGCCACGGAACCGAGGAGCGCCTGCACGACCTCGGGATCGCCAGTTTCCTCTTCCAGAGGCTCGGCCGAGACTTCGAAGAAATGCTCGTTCGCGACGAATCCGCTGATGCGCACGCGGCTGCGCCCCTCGACCAGCACCTTCACGGTGCCGTCGGGCAGCTTCAGGAGCTGCAGCACATTGGCGAGAACGCCGGTGCGGTGGATATCGTCGGCGGCAGGGTCGTCCACGCTCGCATCCTTTTGCGAGGCGAGGAGAATCTGGCTGTCGTCACCCATCACCTGCTCGAGCGCCTTCACCGACTTCTCGCGCCCGACAAACAGCGGCACGATCATGTGCGGGAACACGACGATGTCGCGCAGGGGCAGGACGGGATGAGTCTGGCCGGAAGCTTGGGTCATGCTCGTATCCTTATGGCGGGCGGCCGGTCCGCACCCCGATCATCGGCGATACGGGCGGCCCCCTGGTTGTCGGGGCCAGAGTTATGGTCCCGCGCCCGGGTTTACAAGCATGGGCACGCCCTGTCGCACGGCAGGCATGACTTTTGCGCAAGGATGATATGTCCGCCCTCAACCCGGCCGGCAATCCGGCCCGTCACGGGGAAGCGGCATGGGTGCACGGGCCGCCGATGCGAGACCATCGGGCCGGGCGGGCGGACGCGGGGCAGACACGGGCGCGAGCAGCGCCACCGGCCGGGCAACCGGACGTTTGGCGAGAGTGGCGGGTTCTGCCATGGCGAGGGTCGACAGAAGGACAGCGACCGCCGCAACGGCGATCCGGCGGAAAAAGGACATGTTGCCTCCGACAGGGAATCATTGTCCCGACCGTCCCCGCAAGAAGCAAACATCAGGTTGACGACGCCCTACAGCGGCTCGATATCGCCCTCCTCGCGCTGCATATGGAACGCGCGCTGCCAATCGGCGAATGTACCCGCAGCAATCGCCGCGCGCATTCCGGCCATGATTTCCTGGAAATAGTGCAGGTTGTGCCAGGTCAGCAGCATTGAGGAGATGATCTCGCCCGCGCGGAACACATGGTGCAGGTAGGCGCGCGAATAGTTGCGGCAGGCGGGGCAGGTGCAATCTTCGTCGAGCGGGCGCGGGTCGTCGGCGTGGCGGGCGTTCTTCACGTTCACCGGCCCGCGCCGCGTCCAGGCCTGCCCGGTACGCCCCGAGCGCGACGGCAGCACGCAGTCCATCATGTCGATCCCGCGTGCCACGGCACCGACGATATCGTCGGGCTTGCCCACGCCCATGAGATAGCGCGGCCTGTCCTCGGGCAGCATGCCGGGCGCATGATCGAGCACACCGAACATCGCCTCCTGCCCCTCGCCCACGGCAAGGCCGCCCACGGCATAGCCGTCGAAACCGATCTCGCGCAAAGCCCCGGCCGATTCCGCGCGCAGCTCGATATTCACCCCGCCCTGCTGGATGCCGAACAGGGCATGCCCCGGCCGGTCCCCGAACGCCTCGCGCGAGCGCGCCGCCCAGCGCATCGACAGACGCATGGAACGCGCGACCACATCGTCAGGCGCAGGCAACGCCGGGCATTCGTCGAAACACATGACGATATCGGAGCCAAGCAGGCGCTGGATCTCCATGCTCCGTTCCGGCGTGAGCAGATGGTGCGAGCCGTCGATATGGCTGGCAAAGGTGACGCCTTCCTCGGTGAGCTTGCGCAGACCTGCGAGGCTCATCACCTGGAACCCGCCCGAATCGGTAAGGATCGGCCGCTCCCAGTTCATGAAACGGTGCAGGCCGCCCAGCCGCGCCACCCGCTCCGCCCCCGGGCGCAGCATCAGGTGATAGGTATTGCCCAGCAGGATATCCGCGCCGGTCTCGCGCACGGATTCGGGCAGCATCGCCTTGACCGTGCCGGCGGTGCCGACCGGCATGAAGGCCGGAGTGCGGATCTCACCGCGCGGTGTGGAGATCACGCCCGCGCGCGCCCGCCCCTCGCGGGCATGGATCGAGAAGGAAAAGCCGCCAGCCATGACATTCCGCCCTTGTCCCGTGATCCTGCACGGCCCAGTTATCACTCAGGCCAGTGGAGGGAACCCGTGTTCGTGATCTATCATAACCCGCGCGGCTCGACCTCGCGCAAGGCGCTCGAACGGCTGGAGGCCACCGGCGAGCGGGTCGAGGTCATCCGCTATCTCGAGGACGGCTGGACACGCGGGCAACTTCTGGGCCTGTTCGCCGCCGCCGGGATCACCCCGGCGGAGGCCCTGCGCAAGCGCGAGGACGGGGCCGCCGCCCTGCAGGGGGCGGATGACGAGACGATCCTCGCGGCCATGGTCACCGACCCCGCTCTGGTCGAGCGCCCCATCGTCTGCGGACCGCGCGGCGTGCGCCTCTGCCGCCCGTTCGAGCGGATCGAGGACATCCTCCCCGCGCCCGGCGCGCCTGCGACTCCCTGAACCTTTACCTCGGGCACCACATTTCCTATCTTTGCCCCTGATACATCAGCCCGGAGCCTGACCATGGACATCGCTGCCACGGCCGAAGGCGCGCCCTATATCGCTCCCTCGACCACCGACCACCCGCTTCACGACCCCATCGTCGAGGCCATGCGCACCGTCTATGACCCGGAAATCCCGGTGAACATCTACGACCTCGGCCTGATCTACACCGTCGCCATCGGCGATGACGGCAAGGTCGATGTCATCATGACGCTGACCGCACCGGGCTGTCCGGTGGCCGGTGAAATGCCCGGCTGGGTCCAGACGGCGGTCGAGTCGGTGGGGGGCGTGCAGTCCGCGAATGTGACGCTGACATTCGATCCGCCCTGGGGTATGGAGATGATGTCCGACGAAGCGCGGCTCGAACTGGGTTTCATGTGAGCTGCACAGCGACCGGAACCGAGAGGATCGCGAAATGACCATGAGTGCCGCCATCACCCTCACACCCGCCGCCACGGCGCAGATCATCCGCCTGATGGAGCGGGACGGCAAGGCCGGACTCCGGCTCAGCCTTCGCAAGGGCGGCTGCGCAGGAATGGAATACCGGATGGATTTCGTCGACGAGGCCGGCGCGCATGACGAACTGGTCGAACAGGACGGCGCGCGCATCCTCATCGCTCCCGACGCGCAGATGTTCCTGTTCGGCACGAGGATCGACTACGAGACCGGCCTGCTCGAAAGCGGCTTCCGTTTCAGCAATCCCAATGTGAGCGACGCCTGCGGCTGCGGCGAATCCGTGCGGTTCGATGACGCACTGAAAGCGGGCTGAGCTTCCCTTCACGCGCACAGCGCATTAGACCTCCGTGAAGATCAGACGGGAGGTCCGCCATGCGCCGCAAGCTTGCCGCCGGAAACTGGAAGATGAACGGCACGACCTCGTCGCTGGGCGAGCTCGCGGCCATCGCAGGGGCCTGCCCCACGCCCGGCGTCGATCTGCTCGTCTGCCTGCCCGCGACGCTCATCACCCGGGCGCAGGCGGTGGCGGGCTGCGTGGCGCTTGGCGGGCAGGACTGCCACGACAGGCCCTCGGGCGCGCATACCGGCGACATCTCGGCCTCCATGCTGATCGACGCGGGCGCAAGCCATGTGATCCTCGGCCATTCCGAACGCCGCGCCGACCACGGCGAGAGCGACGCGATGGTGCGCGCCAAGGCCGAGGCCGCCCATGGGGCGGGCCTCACCGCTGTCATCTGCCTGGGCGAGACCCTGGAAGACCGCGACGCGGGCCGCGCGCGCGATGTCGTGGGGGCGCAGCAGGCCGGATCGCTGCCGGATGGCGTCACGGGGGCGAAT
>CAYUBT010000201.1:0-4098 GCA_964443055.1 uncultured Rubellimicrobium sp. | reverse complement strand
TAGCCCGCATCCCCCCTCTCGAAGGCATCGTGCAGAAAGTCGGCTTGCCGAGATAGCGGGCGGCATCGAAGGAGATGGTGTCAATGATCATGTCCGATATCCTTCGCCATCTTCCTGGCCCTGTCGATATCGCGCTCCTGCGTCCGCTTCGTGCCTCCGCACAGGAGGAAATGGAGCGTCTCTCCGCGACGGCAGAAATAAAGGCGATAGTCGGCCGTGATCAATCCGCAACTCGCCGATCCGACCCAGATTCTTCATATCGCCGAGCCAGTCCATGAGCCAGACGTTCGATCCGTGCGACGATCAGAGTTGCGGCCCGGATATCAACTAGAAGCTACAACCCCTCCGGCTGCCCCACCACGACGAAGTGCAGCCCCTCGGGATCGTACAGTTCACCGGCCACCCGGTTCGCCTGTTCCAGCGTCACCGCATTCACATAGTCGTTTCGGTGGGTGACGTAATCGGCGGGCAGGCCGATCATCTGCATGCCGACGAGGATGCGGGCAATCGCGCCGTTGCCGTCGAAGCGCAGCGGATATTCACCGGTCATCCAGGTGCGGGCGAATTCAAGTTCCTCCTCCGTGATCCCCTCGCGCGCGATCCGTTCCCATTCCTCCTGCACGAGGCCCACCGCCTCGGCCATCGTCGCGTTTGACGAGGCGAAGGAGCCGATCATCAGTGCCGAGAGATCACGGGGGGCCAGTGCCGTGCCGATTCCGTAGGTCAGCCCGCGCTTCTCGCGCAATTCCTGCATCAGGCGACTTTCCATCCCGTCACCCAGCACGGTGTTGAGGATCGAGGCCGCGAAGTAGCGCGGATCATCAATCGCGATGCCGCGCTGTGCGAAGAAGGCCACCGATTGCGGGGTGGGAAAATCGACAATCGTTGTCCCCCCCGCAAGGGTATACTCGACGCGCGGCGGCCCCGGAGGCCCGGCAGCAGGCAGGTCGCCGAGGATGCGGTCGATCAACCCGCCCAGTGTTTCGGCGTCGATATCACCCACCGCACCCACATAGACATCGGCCCGCGTCACGGTGTTTTCCCAGGCGGTGACGATGTCGTCACGGGTGAGCGCGGACATGCTCTCGACCGTGCCTTTGCTGTCGGAGCCATAGGGATGATCGGGCCAGACCATGGAATAGAGCGTCTGCGCCGCAATCGCGCCCGGTGACATGCGGTCGCGGGCGATGGACTGGAGCACATCCTCACGCATCCGCTCGATGGCGTCGGCATCGAAACGCGGCTCGGTGAGGGCAACGGCGAGCAGGTCGGCTGCCTCGTCCATATTCTCGCTCAGCATCATGGCCGAGATCGAGAGCGCGTCATCACCCGCACGAAAGGAGAAATGGGCGGCGAGTTCCTCGGCCCGCTCGGCGAAGGCACGTGCATCCATGTCGCCCGCGCCCTCGTTCATCAGCCACATGGCGGCATTGGCGGCCCCCCTTGCGCCCGGCTCATCCAGATTGGCCCCGCCCCGCAGGCGGATTTCGAGGGCGACGAAGGGCAGCGCATGTTCCTCGACCAGCCAGACAGCAATACCGCCGGGGGAGGTCACTTCCTCGATCGCGATCTCGGCGCGCAGAGGCAGCGCGGCAAGGACGAGGACGGCGGACGCCGCGATCCGTTTCAGCATCTCATTCCTCCTCCGGCACGAGATGGACCGTGACCGAATGTTCCGGCACGAGCACAGCGCGCGCCATGCGCATCACGTCCTCCTCGGTCACTTCCTGCAGGACACGCGGCCAGTCTTGCACATCCGCAACGGTGAGCCCCGATGCCAGTGCGGCACCATAACGCTGCGCGAGCCCCGCCGCATTGTCCTGCGCGTAGATTTCCGAGGCACGCAGTTGCACCTTGAGCCGCTCGAACCTTGCTTCATCCACGCCCTCCTCTAGGATCCGCACAAGCGACGCGTCCAGCGCTGCCTCGGCCTGGTCAAGGCTGATCCCGTCGGCAGGCGTCAGCGCGACCCGGAAGGTCGTCGCATCAAGCGAGGTGCCCCAGTAGCTCGCCGAGGTCTCGCTGGCGATTCGGCTGTCAAAGCTGAGATCGCGCGCCAGAACCGAGGTGAAGGGCGAGCCGCCCAGCAGCTGCGCCAGATAAAGGAGTGCCGCCGCATCGCGCTGATCGCCGCTGATCCGCTGGGGCGCGAGATATGTCCGCCAGAGCCGCGCCTGCGCAACGCGCGGATCGCTGTAGACCAGATGCCGTGCGGCGCGCTGCGGCGGCTCTTCAGGACGGATGCGTGCGGGCAGGTCGGGCGCAGGTGCGATCGGTCCATAATGAATGCGGGCGAGTTCCAGAACCTCATCGGGGTCCACGTCGCCCGCGACGATCAGCACGGCGTTGTTGGGCGAATAATACAGGTCGTAGAAGGCCTGCACATCCGGGTAGCCCAGTTGCTCGATCTCGTGCATCCAGCCGATCACCGGCGCGCCGTAGGGGTGGTTCAGATATTGCGCAGCCATCCCCTGTTCGTTGGCCAGCGCCCCCGGGTTGTTCTCGACCCGCTGGTTGCGCTCCTCGATCACCACCTGCCGTTCGGTCTCGATCTCGGCGGGCGTGAGACGCAGGTTGCGCATCCGGTCGGCTTCCATCCGCATCACCAGTTCGAGCCGGTCGGCGGCGATGCGCTGGTAATAGAAGGTATAGTCCGAGGATGTCGCGGCATTGTCGCTGCCCCCGTTGGCGGCAACGGTGGCCGAAAGTTCGCCCGGGGCAAGCGTGCCGGTCGCCTTGAACATCAGATGTTCCAGCAGATGCGCCGCCCCCGAGGCCCCCGGCGGCTCATCCGCCGCGCCGGTGCGATACCAGACGGAATGATAGACGGCAGGCGCGCGGTGGTCCTCGATCACCACCACCTCCATGCCATTGTCGAGCACCGCATCCGTCACCACCTGCGCCTGCGCGAGGACAGGCAGAAGGGCAAGGACCATCGTCATCAGGCGCAGCATGAATTCCCCCGTTCAGGTCGCGGGTCACCCTATTCGCCGCAGGCCCATGTGCAAGCCACGCTGACGTGATGGGCGCATGTTGCAGGGAAGCTCACATCCTCCCTTGAAGTGATGTGACAACCGCGGACGGGACTGCGGACGGGCATCCGGGCCGCCGGATTCCCACGAAGGCCCCGTCATTGCGAGGAAGCATCAGCCGGTGCGGAAATCAGATCGATCCGGCCTCGACCATGTAATTGTTGGCGGTGCACATCCTTGCATCGTCGGACGCGAGGACCAGGACCATTCTGGCGACATAGACCGGGTCGATCAGATCCGGCAGGCATTGCCGCCGCTGATGGGCCGCAAGCGCCTCGGGCGTAGCCCACAGGGTCTTTTGCCGCTCGGTCATGATCCAGCCCGGAACCACCGTGTTGACCCGGATGCGGTGCTGGCCGAGATCGCGGGCCATCGTGCGCGTGAGGCCGTGAACGGCGGCCTTGGCGGTGGCATAGGCCGGAAATCCGCCACCCGCCTCCCACCAGCTGTTCGACCCCATGTTGATGATGGAACCACCGCCCTGCTCGATCATGTCCGGTGCCACCGCCTGGATGGCAAAGAACTGGTGCCGCAGGTTGGTCGCGATGCGATCATCCCAATAGTCTGACGTCACCTCACGCCAATCGTGGCGGTCGTCATGCGCCGCGTTGTTGACCAGCACCGACGCAGGGCCGAGACGGTCGCGCAGGGCGGCGAAGGCCGTTTTCAGCGCCTCTGTGTCGCGCAGATCGCAGATCTCGCAGTCCGTCCCGGGCAGGCCGGCCGCCAGTGCCCTGCCTGCCGCCTCATCAAGGTCGATGAAGCCCACCCGGGCGCCCTGTGCGGCAAACGCACGCACAATCTCTTCCCCGATCCCCGAGGCTCCCCCGGTCACCAGAACGGTCTTGTCGGCGAGGCTGGGATAATTGGCAAAGCCGTTGGTCATCAAGGGAATCCTCCGCGCATGGGATCGACTGTCATGACGTTAACCCGGCCATGTGACGCGACGCAACGGCCTGGGCCATCGGGGGAGGGACAGTCACGGGCGGGTGCCCAGGAGTCCCGCGAATCCGTCATTGCGGGAGGCGAAGGCGGTGCGGCGGGCCGGAAGCGTGGGATCGCTGGG
>CAYUBT010000200.1:0-4102 GCA_964443055.1 uncultured Rubellimicrobium sp. | reverse complement strand
CCTGCGCCGGATCGAGCCCGAGGAAATGATCGCGCTCCTGCGCCGCATCGCCACCTCCGAAGGGGCAGCGATCAGCGATGATGCGCTCGCCCTCGTTACCCGCGCGGCCGAAGGCTCGGCCCGCGATGCCACCTCGCTGCTCGACCAGGCAATCAGCCATGGCGCGGGCCAGACCGGGGTAGAGGATGTGCGCGCCATGCTCGGCCTCGCCGACCGGGGGCGGATTCTCGACCTGTTCGACATGATCCTGAGGGGCGAGGCCGCAGCGGCGCTCGATGAACTCGGCCGGCAATATGCCGAAGGGGCCGATCCGGTCGCCGTGCTGCGCGATCTGGCCGAGGTCGCCCATTGGGTCAGCCTCGTGAAGATCTCTCCCGGCCATGCCGAGGATCCGACCGTATCTCCCGACGAACGCGCGCGCGGGCTGGCGATGGCCGGGGCGCTGTCGCAGCGCGTACTGGCGCGGATGTGGCAGATGCTCCTGAAGGCGCTCGAGGAAGTGGCGATCGCACCCAATGCGATGATGGCGGCGGAAATGGCCGTGATCCGGCTCACCCATGTGGCCGACCTGCCAAGCCCGGACGACCTGATCCGTCGGCTCGAATCGGGCCCGCCGCCGGGCGGGGGCGGAGGTGACGGCGCGCGGCCTGCCCGGACCGCCCCGCAAGCACCATCCGGTCCGCCGGGTCGTGGTGGCGGCGGCAGCGGCGCACGGATGCAGGCCGCCCCGACCCTCGCCACCGACGGGGCCACGGCCCTCGCCCGTTACGCGCGGTTCGAGGATGTGCTCGACCTGCTGCGCGAAGGCCGCGACCTGCCACTCCTGATCGAGGTCGAGAATTACCTGCGCCTCGCTGCCTACCGCCCGGGCCGGATCGAGTTCCAGCCCGGCCCGGATGCACGGCCCGACCTTGCCCAGCGCCTCGGCCAGAGGCTGCAGGCGCTGACCGGCCAGCGCTGGGGCGTGAGCGTGGTGAATGAAGGCGGCGCAGCCACCGTCGCCGAGACCCGCAGGGAGGGCGAGGCCGCCGCCGAGGCACAGGCCCTCGCCCTGCCGCTGGTGCGGGCGGTGCTCACGCAGTTTCCCGGCGCGAAGATCGCCGACATCCGCCCCCCCGCCTCTGCAAGCGACGCCCTGCCCGTTGTCGGAGACGACATGTCCGAAGACTGGGATCCGTTCGAGGAAGATTGAGCCCTCAATCCCACCTGTCGCGCCAGGCGGCAAACATCAGCACCGGCCAGAGCCTGCTTGCCCAGTCGCGGCGGCCGGAGAGATGTTCGTCCCACGCCCGCCGGATCGGCACCGGGTCGAGAAGGCCGTCACGCGACAGGTGCCGGGGGGCAAGCAGGTCTTCGGCCCATGGCCGCAGCGGGCCACGCAGCCACTCGCCCACGGGAATCCCGAACCCGGCCTTGGGCCGTTCGATCAACTCGCGCGGAACGCGGGCATAGAGAAGCCGCCGCAAGGCCTGCTTCCCCTGCCCGCCCGCAATCTTCTGCGACATGGGCATCCGCAGGGCGAGCGTGATCACATCGGGATCAAGGAACGGCGCGCGGGTTTCCAGCCCGATTCCCATGGCAGCCCGGTCGACCTTGCACAGGATATCGTCGGGCAGATAGACACGCATGTCCTGCACCATCATCCGCGCCGCCGGATCGGTCAGGCCGTCAGGCAACAGGTCGTCAAGGAGCGAGGGAGGTTCGGGCGGCGCACCGGGCATCAGCCGGCCCGGGTCGGGCCATTCGGTGACAAGGCTGCGATAAAGGTCATCCATTGTCCTGACATGGCGCAGCCGCGCGGCGAGCCGGTGCGCCTTGTCCCCGGCGCGCGCGACACGTGGACCACCGACACGCCCGACAAGACCCGCAAGCGAATCCCATCCGGCAACGGGCATCGCCGCGATCCCTACCCCCAGCGCACGACGCGCAGGACGGGGCAACCAGGCCAGCCGATTCCAGATGCGTGGTCCCCAGAAATACCGATTATACCCCCCGAACAGTTCATCCCCCGCATCGCCTGACAGCGCAACCTGCACCTGCGCCCGTGCCGCGCGGCAGACAAGATGGGTGGGCACCTGCGAGGAATCGGCGAAGGGTTCGTCATAGAGATCGGGCAGAAGCGGGATCACCTCGCGCGCCTCGGCGGAGGTGACGGTCATCTCGTGGTGATCGGTGCCCAGATGGCGGGCGACGGCGGCGGCATGGGGGGCCTCGTTGAAAGCCGCCTCCTCGAAGCCGATGGTAAAGGTCTGCACGGGGCGCAGGCTGCGCTCCTGCATCAGCGCGACGATCAGCGAACTGTCGATTCCGCCGGACAGAAAGGCACCCAACGGCACATCGGCCGCCATCTGCCGCGTAACGGCCGCGCCGAGCGCCTCTGCCAGCAGCGCATCGCCCTGCGCCTCATCGGCGACGGGATCGCGCAGCCCTGCCTCGACTGCTTCGGACAGGGACCACCAGCGACGGATGGAGAGCGGGCCGTCCGCGTCGCCGGGCCGCAAGGGATGCACGTTCTGCGGGGGGGGGCGATCCGTGCGCAACTCAAGGATGCATCCGGGCTCGAGCTTGAAAACGCCGGGATGGATCGAGCGCGGCGCGGGCACATGGCCGAAACGCAGATACTGCATCAACGCTTCGCGGCTGACCCCGGACGGAAAACCCGGATGCTGCCCGAGCGCCTTCAGCTCCGAGCCGAAGACGAACGCCCCGCCCGCACTGCCCCAGTAGAGCGGCTTCTCGCCCATCCGGTCACGCGCAAGCAGGAGCTGCCGCTCTCGACGGTCCCAGAGTGCCAGCGCGAACATGCCGGCGCTGCGGCGCAGGGTCTCGTCCAGCCCCCAGGCCTCGATCCCGGCAAGGAGCGTCTCGGTGTCCGCCTCCCCGCGCCACGAGGGGGCCGCCCCTTCCGCCGAAAGCATCTCGCGCAATTCGCCGTGGTTGTAGATCTCGCCGTTGAAGGCCATCACGAACCGGCCCGAGGCCGATTCCATCGGCTGCGCACCGGCCTCCGACAGTTCCAGGATGGCGAGCCTGCGATGGCCGAGCGCGACCCCCTCGCCGATCCAGTGACCCTCACCGTCCGGACCACGATGGGCGAGCGCCGCCGTCATGGCGCGGATGCGACCTTCAGGATCGGGCGCGGGGCCACCCTCGACGAACCCGGTCACTCCGCACATGATGTCCCCCGTTTTCTTCTGTCCTATCGCGCGCAGCGGTCGCCGCCAAAGGAATTGTGAGGGTGGGGGGATATGTTCCCTGCCACCGTCATCGGGAGGCGGCAACGAAGCAGCCGGAACGGCGGGGCATCCGGGTTGCTCCGCCGCCCGCACGCAATCACCGGCGCCGGAGCGCGGCTCCGCCCTCTCCTTGCTCCCGTGGCGCAACCGCCCTATCTGGGACGGGCCTGAACGAACGGGGGTGCGGGATGTTCAAGGGATTGGGCGGTCTGGGCGACATGGGTCGCATGATGAAGGCCGCGCAGGAGATGCAGGAGAAGATGGAGCGCCTGCAGGAAGACCTCGCCACCCTGACCGTCGAGGGCGAGTCGGGGGCCGGGCTCGTCCGGGCAACGGCCAATGCCAAGGGCGAATTGCAGGGCCTGACCATCGACCCGTCGATCTTCCGCCCCGAGGACCGCGAAGTCGTCGAGGACCTGATCCTTGCCGCGATCCGCGATGCGCAAGCCCGCGCCGCGACCCGCGCGCAGGAAGAGATGGCCCGCCTGACCGAGGGGCTCGGCCTGCCTCCCGGCATGAAACTGCCGTTCTGACAGACCCATGCCTGACGCCCCGCGCGAGATCGAGGAACTGATCGCGCTCATGGCGCGGCTGCCGGGGCTCGGCCCCCGCTCGGCGCGGCGCGCGGTCCTGCATCTGATCCGCAGGCGCGACCAGCTGCTCACCCCGCTCGCGCGCGCGATGGCCGACGTGGGTGCGACGATCCGCCATTGTACCAATTGCGGCAATCTCGGCACGGGCGATCTTTGCAACATCTGCACGGAAGAAAAGCGCGCCACCGGGCAGATCTGCGTGGTGGCCGATGTGGCCGATCTCTGGGCGATGGAGCGCGCGCGCGTCTATGGCGGGCGCTATCACGTTCTGGG
>CAYUBT010000199.1:0-4272 GCA_964443055.1 uncultured Rubellimicrobium sp. | reverse complement strand
GCAATGACGCTCTCCCACCCCGATCACCGCTGGTGGCATCCGCGCGGATTTGCTTTCATGCCGGACATCCGGCTGCCACGAGGAAACGCATGTCAACCACTCCCGCCCCGGCACCAGCGATGGAATTCGAGGGAACGCGCCATATCGCCGCCCCGCGCGAGCAGGTCTGGGCCCGGCTCAACGATCCGCAGGTGATGCAGAAGGCAATCCCCGGCTGCACCTCCTTTACCGGCACGCATGAAGACGGTTACGAGGCTATCGTCCGCGTCGGCATCGGCCCCCTGCGTGCACATTTTCGCGGGCGGGTGCAGGTCTCGGACGCGGTGGCACCGGAAAGCTACCGGCTCGACGCCTCGGGCGAGGGGCCGCTGCTGGGCAAGGCGGGCGGGGTCGCGCATGTGCGGCTCGTCCCGGTCAGCGAGGGGACAGAGTTGCACTACCGCATCACCTCCGAGACCGGCGGCAGGCTCGGCTCCTTCGGGCGCGATCGGATCATTGCCGTCGCCTCGCGGCTGGCCGACGGATTCTTTGCGCGGCTGATGGGCGAGGACGGCGAATGACGGCATTCGACTATATCATCGTCGGCGCGGGCTCGGCCGGTTGCGTGCTGGCCTGGGAACTGTCGCAGGATCCCGACATCACCGTGCTTGTTGTCGAGGCGGGAGGCTCCGACCGCAGCCTCTGGATCCGTACCCCGGTCGGCTACGGCAAGAGCTATTTCGACCCGCGCGTGAACTGGATGTTCGAGACCGAACCCGACCCGGCCACCGGCGGGCGGCGCGGCTACTGGCCACGGGGCAAGGTGCTGGGCGGCTCGAGCTCGATCAACGCGCTGATCTGGTTTCGCGGCCTGCCCCACGATTTCGACGACTGGGAAGCGGCGGGCGCGGCGGGCTGGGGCCGGGCCGAGGTGCAGCGGCAATATGAGGCGATGGAGCGGAGGATCGACCCCGAGGGGAACAGGCAGGGCGCGGGCCGTGTCGTGGTGTCCGATCCGCTTCATGACCTGCATCCCTCGACCCGGCATTATTTCGCCATGGCCCGCGAACTGGGCCTGCCGCTCACCGACGACTGCAACGGCGCGGAATGCGAAGGCATCACCCATTATCGCCTGACCACCCGCCGCGGGCGGCGCTGGTCGGCGGCCAATGCCTATCTGCATCCGGCTCTGCGGCGGCCGAATGTGACGCTCGTCTCGAAGGCGCTGGTCGAACGCGTCCGGATCGAGAACCGCCGCGCCACCGGGATCACCGCCCTGCATCGGTGCGCGCGCGTGACCTTTCAGGCAA
The DNA here is from genome assembly GCA_964443055.1 of uncultured Rubellimicrobium sp. GTDB lineage: Bacteria > Pseudomonadota > Alphaproteobacteria > Rhodobacterales > Rhodobacteraceae > JADYZU01. The sequence continues at coordinate 2,983 of CAYUBT010000199.1, read as the reverse complement.
GACGCGAGGTCATCCTCGCGGCGGGAGCGGTCAATTCGCCGAAGCTCCTGCAGCTTTCGGGGATCGGCCCGGGCGCGCATCTGGCAGCGATGGGAATCGAGGTCGTGGCCGACAATCCCCATGTCGGCGGGCACCTGCAGGACCATCTCGGCGTCAACTACAATTACCGGGCCACCGAACCCACGCTCAATTCGCAGCTTGCACCGATGTGGGGCAAGCTCTGGCACGGGATGCGTTATGTGCTGACCCGGCACGGGCCGGTCAGCCTGTCGGTCAATCAATGCGGCGGGTTCCTGCGCTCGCGGCCCGATCTGGCGCACCCCGATGTGCAGATCTACCTCAACCCGATCACCTACCGGCTGGAGCCCGGCAAGAGACAGATGATCATCCCCGATCCATGGCCGGGGTTCATCCTGTCGTTCCAGCCCTGCCGGCCACGCAGCCGCGGGCGGATCGACATCGCCTCGCCTGACCCGGAAGCGCCACCGCGGATCGTGCCGAACTACCTGTCGGATGCTGCCGACCTTGACGATGTGATCGCAGGCGGGCGGCTGGTGCAGCGCATGGCGCGAAGCGCTTCCATCGGGGCCTTCGCGCAGGAGGCGCAGGGACCGGATATCACCCGGCTTGACGACGAAGGCATTCTCGAGGATTTCCGCGCGCGCTGCGGCACGGTCTTTCACCCGGTCGGCACCTGCCGGATGGGGCGCGAGGGCGAGGCCGTGACCGGGCCCGACCTGCGCGTCCACGGGATCGAGCGTCTGCGCGTGGTCGACGCCTCGTCATTTCCGAACATCACCTCGGGCAACACCAACGCGCCCGTGATGATGCTGGCACAGAGGGCGGCGGGACTGATCCGCGCCGCCCGTCCGTAAGGTTCAGACTGTCAGCCCCTCGGGTTCCGGCAGGCCGTTTGCACGGCAGCAGGCGGTCAGGGTGTTGGCCAGAAGGCAGGCAATCGTCATCGGCCCGACGCCGCCCGGAACCGGGGTGATGGCCCCGGCCACCTGCGCGGCGCTTTCGTAATGGACATCGCCCACGAGCTTCGTCTTGCCGTCGCGCTCGATCCGGTTGATGCCCACGTCGATCACCGTCGCGCCGGGGCGGATCCAGTCGCCCGACACCATTTCCGGGCGGCCGACGGCGGCAATGACGATATCGGCGCGCCTCACCACCTCAGGCAGATCCTTCGTGCGGCTGTGGGCGATGGTTACCGTCGCGCTGTCGGCCAGCAGAAGCTGCGCCATCGGCTTGCCCACGATATTCGAGCGCCCGATCACCACCGCATTCATCCCCGAGATCGAGCCGTGACGGTCGCGCAGCAGCATGAGACAGCCCAGCGGCGTGCAGGGCACCATCGACTTCTGCCCGGTGCCCAGAAGTCCGACATTCGAGATATGGAACCCGTCCACATCCTTGGCCGGGTCGATGCTGTTGATGACCAGATCCGAGTTCAGATGGCCGGGCAGCGGCAGTTGCACGAGGATGCCGTGCACGCGCGGATCGGCGTTCAGCTTCGCGATGAGGGCGAGAAGCGTGGCCTCGTCCGTGTCGGCGGGCAGGCGGTGCTCGAACGACTCCATCCCCGCCTCGACGGTCTGCCTGCCCTTGTTGCGCACATAGACCTGGCTGGCGGGATCTTCGCCTACCAGCACCACGGCGAGGCCCGGGGTGATCCCCTGTTCCTCGCGCAGGCGGGCCACCTGGGTGGCGACACGCGCGCGCACATCCGCGGCAAAAGCTTTTCCGTCGATTACATCTGCCGTCATTGTTCCTCCTTCGGCGGATAGTCAGGGCGCAGGCTGTCCGGCCCGAGATGGCTTTCCTCACGCGCGATCGACCAGTCGATCAGCCTGCGCCAGAGCTTTTCCACAAGATCGGGCGGCAGACCATGCGTCATCGCGTGGCGGCGCACATTGACGACGACTTCCTCGACCCGGGGCGTGATCCGCGCCGGCAGATCGACCCCCGCCTTGATCTCGGCAGCGCGGTCGATATAGGCGGCGCGCTCGGCCAGAAGCCGCACGAGATCGCCGTCGATGCGGTCGATCTCGGCGCGCAAGTCGCGCATGTTCCGGCATTCGGACGGCTGTTTCATGGCGGGGAGGTCTCCGGATGCATGGGCCCCTGTTGGGGGATGCGCCCGGAAAGTGCAAGGTGGCGGCCGGGGCCGCAGGGGGGTGTGCCCCTCGTCGTAGCGAGCCGGAGGCGAAGCAATCTACCGGCTGACGGGTAGATCGCCACGTCGCCTCCGGCCCCTCGCAATGACCGGTGGTGCTTACACCAGCCCTTCGATCTGGCCCGCGTCGTCAAGGCGGATCGTATTGGCGGCGGGCACGCTGGGCAGGCCGGGCATGGTCATGATCTCGCCGCAGATGACGACGATGAACCCGGCCCCGGCCGAGAGCCGCACCTCGCGCACCGGGACTGTATGGCCTTCCGGCGCGCCACGAACGTTCGGGTCGGTGGTAAAGCTGTATTGCGTCTTGGCCATGCAGACCGGCAGGTTACCGTAGCCCGCCTCTTCCCAGGCCTTGAGCTGGGCGCGCACCGACTTGTCGGCGATCACCTCGCCGGCGTGATAGATGCGCTTGGCGACGGTCTCGATCTTCTGGAACAGGCCCATGTCATCGGGATAGAGCGGCGCGAATTCCGAGACCCCGGCATCGGCCAGCCGCGCAACGGCATGGGCGAGATCCTCGGCCCCCTTGCCGCCTTCGGCAAAGTGCCTGGCGACGACAGCTTCCGCGCCCTGGCTGGCGACATAATCCTTGACCGCCTGAAGCTCGGCCTCGGTGTCGGTGGCAAAATGGTTGATCGCGACGACGACGGGGACGCCGAAGCCCTTCACATTGGCGATATGGCGGCCGAGGTTCGGGCAGCCCTTCTTCACGGCCTCGACGTTTTCGGGGCCGAGGTCGGCCTTGGCCACACCGCCATTCATCTTCATGCTGGTAGCGGCAGCGGGGCTGCTGATTGCCTT
>CAYUBT010000198.1:0-4314 GCA_964443055.1 uncultured Rubellimicrobium sp. | reverse complement strand
GTCTCGGGCGGGACAGGCGACGCCGAGTCGAAGATCGAGGCGATGAAATCCGCGGGGATCGTGGTGGCCGACAGTCCGGCCACGCTCGGCCAGGCCGTTCTCGCCGCACTGAAGGGTTCCTGACAGGGCGGGGGTATTCCCCGCCCTTTCCACAGCTGAGGGTGATTTTGTGACCGATCTCTCTGCCAACGACCAGTTCCGCTCCTCCTCCTTCCTGCAGGGCGGCAACGCCGATTACGTCGAGCATCTTGCCGCCCGCCATGCCGCCGACCCGGCAAGCGTGGACCCGAGCTGGGCCGCCTTCTTCGCGGGTCTCGGTGACGGGGACGACGTGACCGCCGCCAATGCGGCCGGACCCTCCTGGGCGCGCGCCGACTGGCCGCCGCAGCCCTCGGATGAGGTGACGGCTGCGCTCGACGGGCAATGGCCCCTGGATCCGGCGAAGGCAGGCGAGAAGATCGCTGCCAAGGCTGCCGAAAACGGATTGTCCCTGAACGAGGGGCAGGTGCGACAGGCCGTGCTCGACTCCCTGCGCGCGCTGATGCTGATCCGCGCCTATCGCATCCGCGGCCATCTCATTGCCGACCTCGATCCGCTGGGGATGCGCGACGAGACCCCGCATCCCGAACTCGAACCCGCGTCCTACGGGTTTGCCGAGGCCGACATGGACCGGCCGATCTTCATCGACAATGTCCTCGGGCTCGAGATGGCGTCGATGCGCCAGATTCTCGAGATCGTGCGCCGCACCTATTGCGGCACCTTTGCACTGCAATACATGCATATCTCGGACCCGGAACAGGCCGCCTGGCTCAAGGAGCGGATCGAGGGCTACGGCAAGGAGATCAGCTTCACCCGGCAGGGCCGCAAGGCGATCCTCAATCGTCTGGTCGAGGCCGAGGGCTTCGAGAAGTTCTGCCATGTGAAATTCATGGGCACAAAGCGCTTCGGCCTTGACGGCGGCGAGGCGCTCATTCCTGCCATGGAGCAGATCATCAAGCGCGGCGGGGCACTCGGCCTCGAGGAAATCGTGATCGGCATGTCGCATCGCGGACGGCTCAACGTGCTGGCCAATGTGATGGGCAAGCCGTTCCGGGCGATCTTCCACGAATTCCACTGCGGAAGCTACAAGCCCGACGATGTCGAGGGTTCGGGTGACGTGAAATATCACCTCGGCTCCTCATCGGACCGGGAGTTCGACGGCAACAAGGTGCATCTGTCGCTGACCGCCAATCCCTCGCATCTCGAGGCGGTCAATCCGGTGGTGCTGGGCAAGGTGCGCGCCAAGCAGGACCAGAAGGGCGACACGGCTCGTTCGCGCGTGCTGCCCGTGCTCCTTCACGGCGACGCGGCCTTTGCGGGGCAGGGCGTCGTGGCGGAATGTTTCCAGCTTTCGGGAATCAAGGGCCACCGCACCGGCGGCACGATGCATATCGTGGTGAACAACCAGATCGGATTCACCACCGCGCCGCATTTCTCGCGCACCTCGCCTTATCCGACCGACATTGCCCTGATCGTTGAGGCGCCGATCTTTCACGTAAACGGCGATGACCCCGAGGCCGTGGTCCATGCCGCCCGCGTGGCGACCGAATTCCGGCAGAAGTTCCACAAGGACGTGGTCATCGACATCTTCTGCTATCGCCGCTTCGGTCACAATGAGGGCGACGAGCCCATGTTCACCAATCCGGCGATGTATACGCGGATCAAGAAGCAGAAGACCACGCTGCAACTCTACACCGAACGCCTCGTGGCCGACGGGCTGATCCCGGCAGGCGAGATCGAGGACATGAAGGCCGCGTTCCAGGCCCATCTGAACGAGGAATTCGAGGCCGGGAAGGACTACCGCCCGAACCGCGCCGACTGGCTCGACGGGCGCTGGAAGAAGATCACCCCGGGCGACGGCGAGAAATACGAGCCCGGCGAGACCGGAATCTCGCCCGAAATGATGGCCGATATCGGCCGCGCCCTCGTGACGGCCCCCGAAGGATTCAACCTGCACCGCACGGTCCACCGCCAGCTTGCCGCCAAGGAGAAGATGTTCTCGTCGGGCGAGGGCTTCGACTGGGCCACGGCCGAAGCGCTGGCCTTCGGCTCGCTCCAGGTCGAGGGCTTCCCCGTGCGCCTGTCCGGGCAGGACTGCTCGCGCGGGACATTCAGCCAGCGGCAATCGGCCTTCGTCGATCAGGTGACGGAAGAGCGATACTATCCGCTCAACAACATCCGCGAGGGGCAGGCGCAATACGAGGTCATCGATTCGATGCTCTCGGAATATGCGGTGCTCGGCTTCGAATACGGCTATTCGCTGTCCGAACCCAATGCGCTGATCCTGTGGGAGGCGCAATTCGGCGATTTCGCTAACGGCGCACAGATCATGTTCGACCAGTTCATTTCGTCTTCGGAATCGAAATGGCTGCGCATGTCGGGCTTTGTGACGCTGCTCCCCCACGGCTATGAAGGGCAGGGGCCTGAACATTCCTCGGCCCGGCTCGAGCGGTTCCTGCAGATGTCGGCAGAGGACAACTGGATCGTCGCCAACTGCACGACACCCGCCAATTATTTCCACATCCTGCGCCGCCAGATTCATCGCGGCATCCGCAAGCCACTGATCCTGATGACGCCGAAATCGCTGCTGCGCCATCACCTTGCCATCTCGCGCGCCGAGGACATGCAGTCGGGCTCCGTCTTCCGCCGCGTGCTCTGGGACGATGCGCAGAAGGGCAATTCCACGGCGGTGCTGAAACCCGACGACCAGATCCGCCGCGTGGTGATGTGTTCGGGCAAGGTCTATTTCGACCTTCTGGAGGAACGCGACCGGCGCGGGATCGACGATATCTATCTGCTACGGGTCGAGCAGCTCTATCCCTTCCCGACCAAGTCGCTGATGACTGAACTCGGCCGGTTCAGACAGGCCGAAATGATCTGGTGCCAGGAAGAGCCGCAGAATCAGGGCGCATGGACCTATATCGAGCCGCCGCTGGAATCGATCCTGACCCGGCTCGGTGCCGTGCAGACCCGCGCGCGTTACGTTGGACGCGTCATGTCGGCCTCGCCGGCCACGGGTCTGATGAGCAAGCACAAGGCAGAACAGGACGCCCTCGTCGACGAGGCGCTCACCATCGAGGGAAACTGACATGACCACAGAAGTCCGTGTGCCCACCCTGGGCGAAAGCGTCACCGAGGCCACCGTCGCGACCTGGTTCAAGAAGCCCGGCGACGCGGTGGCGGTGGACGAGATGCTCTGCGAACTCGAGACCGACAAGGCGGTAGTCGAGGTTCCTGCGCCGGTGGCCGGAACGATTGCCGAGATCGTCGCTCCCGAGGGAACGAATGTCGGCGTCGACGCCCTGCTTGCGACCATCGCCGAAGGCGCGACGGATGTGGCACCGGCACCGGCTCCGGCTGCGAAAGCGCCCGAACCTGCCCCCGCGCCGCGCGCCGATGTCGAGGACGCCCCCTCGGCAAGGCATATCATGGCCGAGGCCGGGCTCGATCCGGCAACCGTCACCGGCACCGGCCGCGACGGCCGCGTGATGAAGGAAGATGCAAGCGCCGCTGCGGCTGCCGCCGCTGCGGCACCCGCGGCCCCTGCGCCCGCCGCCCCGCGCGCGCCGGTCGCTGTCGATGATGCCGGTCGTGAGGAACGCGTGCGCATGTCGCGTCTGCGCCAGACCATCGCCCGCCGTCTCAAGGACGCACAGAACACTGCCGCGATGCTGACCACCTACAACGAGGCGGACATGTCGGCGGTGATGGAGCTGCGCAACACCTACAAGGACGAGTTCCAGAAGAAACACGGCGTGAAGCTTGGCTTCATGTCCTTCTTCACCAGGGCTTGTGTCCACGCCCTGCGCGAGGTTCCCGAAGTCAATGCCGAGATCGACGGCGACGAGGTCGTCTACAAGAATTATGTCCATATGGGTATTGCGGTGGGGACTCCCTCGGGCCTCGTCGTGCCGGTCGTGCGCGACGTCGACCAGAAGAGCTTTGCCCAGATCGAGAAGGATATCGCCGCGCTCGGCCTGAAGGCGCGCGACGGGAAACTGTCGATGGATGACCTGCAGGGCGGCACCTTCACCATCTCGAACGGCGGAATCTACGGCTCGCTCATGTCCTCGCCGATCCTGAACCCGCCGCAATCGGGCATTCTTGGCATGCACCGCATCCAGGACCGCCCCGTGGTGGTCGGCGGTGAAATCGTGATCCGGCCAATGATGTATCTGGCGCTGAGCTACGACCACCGCATCGTTGACGGCAAAGGCGCAGTCACCTTCCTCGTCCGCGTCCGCGACGCGCTCGAGGACCCGCGCAGGCTGCTGA
>CAYUBT010000197.1:0-4356 GCA_964443055.1 uncultured Rubellimicrobium sp. | reverse complement strand
TCCGCAACACCTCTATCTATCCGCCCGACCCCTCGATGCGGATCGTGGCCGACATCATCGAGGTCACCGCGCGCGAAATGCCGAGGTTCAACTCGATCTCGATCTCCGGCTATCACATGCAGGAGGCGGGCGCGGATATCGTCCAGGAGCTGGCCTTCACGCTTGCCGACGGGCGCGAATATGTGCGGGCGGCGCTGGAGCGCGGGCTTGACGTGGATGTTTTCGCACCGCGCCTGTCCTTCTTCTTCGCCGTGGGGATGAACTTCTTCATGGAGGCCGCGAAACTGCGTGCGGCGCGGCTGCTGTGGCACGACATCATGACGGGTTTCGGTGCGAAGGATCCGCGTTCGCTCATGCTGCGCACCCATTGCCAGACTTCGGGCGTCTCGCTTCAGGCGCAGGATCCGGTGAACAATGTGGTGCGCACGGCCTACGAGGCGCTTGCGGCGGTGCTGGGTGGCACCCAGTCGCTCCACACCAATTCCTTTGACGAGGCGCTGGCCCTGCCGTCGGATTTCGCGTCCCGCATCGCACGCAATACCCAGCTCATCCTGCAGGAGGAGACGGGGGTGACGAAGGTCGTCGATCCGCTTGCGGGGTCTCATTACGTCGAGAGCCTGACCCATGCGCTGGCCGGGAAGGCGCATGCGCTGATGGAGGAGGTCGAAGCCCTCGGCGGCATGACGCGGGCCGTGGCGCGGGGGATGCCGCGTGCGCGGATCGAGGAGACGGCGGCGCTGCGGCAGGCGAATATTGATTCCGGCCGTGAGACCATCGTCGGCGTGAACCGCTACCGGGCCGAGACGGAAGAGCCGGTTGAAATCCGGCGGATCGACAACCGCGCCGTGCGCGAGGGGCAGATGGCGCGGCTCGACTCCTTGCGGCAGGCACGCGACGCGCAGGCAGTCGAGGCGGCGCTCTCCGCCCTTGAAACCTGCGCACGCGACGGCGGCAACCTGTTGCAGGCCGCGCTTGCCGCCGCGCGGGCGCGCGCCACGATCGGGGAGATGAGCATGGCCATGGAAAAGGTGTTCAGCCGCCACCGCGCGGCCTCATCCGTGCGGACGGGCGTCTATGCGGCCGGGCGCGCGGGCGATGCCGCGCTCGAGGATATCCGGGCGGATACGGCCGCCTTTGCGGAAGAAGAGGGTCGCCGTCCGCGCATGCTGGTGGTGAAACTGGGCCAGGACGGGCATGACCGGGGAGCGCGGGTCATCGCCTCGGGCTTCGCCGACATGGGATTCGACGTCGATGTCGGCCCGCTGTTCCAGACTCCCGAAGAGGCCGCGCGCCATGCGATCGAGAATGACGTGCATGTCGTCGGCGTCTCGAGTCAGGCGGCGGGGCACATGACGCTCGCCCCCGAACTGGTGGCGGCGCTGCGGCGTGCGGGCGCGGAAGACATCCTTGTCGTCTGCGGCGGCGTCATCCCCGCGGCCGATCATGCCGCGCTGCACACGGCGGGCGTGGCGGCGATCTTCGGCCCGGGAACCGATCTGACCGCCGCCGCTGCCGATGTGCTCCGCCTGATCCGCGCCGCGCGGGAGTGATCTCGTACGGCGCGTGGCCGTCGGTCAGTACTGGAACTCGTAGCTTCCGCCCCAGCTTCCATAGTCGTTCGAGGAGACGCCGTTCATGTCGGCACCGATGAACCCGCTCTGCGGGCCGGTGATCATGACCCTGACCACGGCAGTCTCGCCCGGGGCGAGCAGGCCCGCGTGGACGGCGGCGACGGCCACGGCGGAATCGTCGCTGTAGGGCCCCGATCCCCAGATGGCGCCGTCGGTGCTTCCGGTCACGCGGATGCTGAGGGTGGAGCCGAGAAGATTGCGGTATGCGACGAGATTGCCGGGATCCTCCATCGCCGGGACGCCGTCGTCGGCAGAAACAGGCTCCGGCCCGCCGAGGCCGGGTTTTGTGAGCCCCTGCTCCGTGCGCAGGGTCAGGGCCGCGTAGCACATTTCCTCGCCCCAGGTGCCGGTCCAGATATGATACTGACCGTCCGACGCGCTGCGGATTCGGACCTGCGACGAGAGGTCCTCGTGGTCGTCATTGTAGTGCCAGCCGCCGTTCGCGTCGCTCACGACGAGAATCGTATCGCAGTAATCCTGTCCCTCGAGCCCGATGATGAGGTCGGTTCCGGTCGTTCCGCTGAGGTTCACGGCGAAGTCGGGGTAGTTGACGACGGTGCCGTAACCTTCGATCTCGGCGCAGCGGGCAAGCTGCATGTCCCCCCCGGCGACGACGTCGAATCGCTGGCCCTGCGCCAGTTCTCCGGCAGTGAAGCCCAGGGTCTGCGCGGGCGGCAGTGCGGGATCGGGGCAGGGGTTCAGCGCTGCGGTCGAGGCGACCTGCAGCGAGAACGTCGCACGGCAGAGTTCGGTGTCCCAGGTGCCAACCCAGAAGTCATAGATGCCGTCGGCCGCCGGCAAGATCAGCTCGGGATCGAACCAGTTTGCGCCGCTGTCGTCGTCGTAATGCCAGTTGGCCCAGGCGTCATTGGCCAGGAGGATCGTGTCGCATTCGCCCTCGACCCGCACGGCGATGCTGGTGCCCGGCTGGGTGCCGGTCAGATTGAGGTGATAATCCGGTCCGGTCACGATATGGCCGTAACCGGGCACATCGACACAATTGCCGAGATCGACATTTCCTCCGGCCACCATGTCGAACCGCTGTGGCTGGGAAAGCTGGGCGGCGCTGAAGATAAGCTCCTGATTGACGGCGCCCGTGTAGTCGGGGCAGGCCTGTGCGGTCGCGAGACCCGGCAGGGCGATGACCGCAGCGACAATCGCCAGCGGGTGCAGCCGAAAGACGGTTTCGGGACGGATCATGGAAATACTCCGCTAGAAAAGAACGACAGGCTGACCGCCTCGACCGAGCCTAGGCCGGAAACATGTGGCTCGGCAAATCCATTCTTCACGGAACGGCCGGGATTGCCGTCCCGCCATTGCGAGCGCCAGCGAAGCAGCCCGGTGGTCCCGACGTTCTGGTTCGCTTCGTCGGCTCCGCCTCCTCGAAATGACGGTGGGGAAGGGGGGTGCCATTCCTCCGTCATTGCGAGGTCACGACAGCGACAGGCCCTGCCGCCTGGATGCCTGCTCGAGCCTCGGCCGTGTAGCTGCTGAGACAGGTGTGACTATGTAGCCGCTACGCAAGTTGCCGAGCATCACGGAATCCGCATCCGGCCCCGCGCGCCATGCCAGACCGATCAGGGCACAGATAGCAGCGTCCAGCCTGTCCTGATCGGCCTTGCGAGGCTTGTCGAGAGCACCCATTCCACCGGCCCAGTTCGCAAGGTCGCCGATACCAAACCTGTCCGCAGTAACCTGAACGGCGCGGATGACAGCGCGCCAATCCTCAAGGCGAAACTTCCTTCGATTCTGCGGGTTGTATTTCGGAGCGCCGAGCCGTCGGGCAAAGTCATTCTCGAATGCGGGCAAGGCGAGCGCCGGAAAAACCTCGATAAGAAAATGCCCGGCAGATGCGGTGCGTGCCAGGACTGCGTCCTCGATTGCATCGAGTGCGGAGAGGAAATGCCAGATCGGCGCATCGTCGCTGAACATGCCTATTTTGCTGCGGCTTGCTGGTTGCACTCCGCCGCCGATGAACGACACGAGCGACGCCGCAACCTTGTCGACCGGGCGGCTGCCTGCCGCGTTCGGAACGATAGTCGGCTGGTCGAGCGCGACGAGGCTGACGTCGAACCCCGCGCGCAGGGTGCAGATATAGGCCAGCGCTCCAGTAAAAGAGACGAGCCGAGGTTCATCAAAGCGCGCTTTGCCCCACGCATCAAACGAGATGGCGCAAATGGCACCTGGAGTTCCGGGACTGTCAGTCCAGGCCGAATCAAAGCCGAAGATGATGGTGCTGCGCTGTGGCTGGTCGACACTCGCCACCCCTCACCCCGACAGCTCCACCCCCAGATGCCGGGCCACGGTGAAGATGTCCTTGTCGCCGCGTCCGCACATGTTCATGACGATGATATGGTCCCCCGGCAGGTCCGGCGCGATCTTCGTCACATGGGCGAGCGCATGGCAGGGCTCCAGCGCGGGGATGATCCCCTCGAGTCGGCAGCACAGTTGAAATGCCTCGAGCGCCTCCCTGTCGGTGGCAAAGACATATTCGGCGCGGCCCGTGTCGTGCAGCCAGGCATGTTCCGGCCCGACGCCGGGGTAGTCGAGCCCGGCCGAGATCGAGAATCCTTCAAGGATCTGCCCGTCGTCATCCTGCAGCAGATATGTGCGGTTGCCGTGCAGCACACCTGGCCGACCGCCAGTCAGGCTTGCGCAATGCTCGACGCGGGAATCCACGCCCTTGCCGCCCGCCTCCACGCCGATGATCCGCACCGACGGATCA
>CAYUBT010000196.1:0-4393 GCA_964443055.1 uncultured Rubellimicrobium sp. | reverse complement strand
GCCGGGCCGCGCGGCGGGGCGCTGGCGCTGATCCTGGCCGGGGTGGCGATTTCGGCTCTGGCCGGGGCGCTTACCTCGCTGGTGCTGAACCTGTCGCCCAACCCCTTTGCCGCGGCCGAGATCATCTACTGGATGATGGGCTCGCTCGCCGACCGCTCCTTCACCCATGTCTGGATTGCCGCTCCCTTCATGATCCTCGGCATGGCGGCGTTGCTGACGCTCGGCCATGGCCTCGATGCGCTGACGCTGGGCGAGGATGCGGCGCAGTCGATGGGGGTGAACCTGTCCCGGCTGCGGCTTGTGCTGATCACGGGCACGGCGGCCTCGGTGGGGGCGGCGGTGGCGGTGGCCGGGGCGATCGGATTTGTCGGCCTTGTCGTGCCGCATATCCTGCGCCCCTTCGTCGCCGCGCGGCCCTCGCGCCTGTTGCCCGCCTCGGCCCTTGGCGGGGCGGCGATGCTGACGGCGGCGGATATCGCCACGCGGCTGATCGCACCCGACCGCGACCTGAAGCTCGGCGTGTTGACAGCCATCGTCGGTGCGCCCTTCTTCCTGCATCTGATCTGGCGCATGCGGGGGAGCGAGGCATGAGCGCGCCGCTTCTGGAACTCTCCGCGCTCACGGTGCGGCGCGGTGCGCGCGTGGTCGCGGACGGTGTGAGTCTGCTCGTCATGCCGGGCGAGGTCGTGGGCCTTCTCGGTACCAACGGCAGCGGCAAGACGACGCTCCTGCGCGGGGCGCTGGGCCTTCTGCCGCATGAGGGTGCGTCGTCGCTGACCCGCCTGTCGGCCCGTGAACGTGCCCGCACCGTGGCCTTCCTGCCGCAGGGGCGCGAGATCGCCTGGCCGGTTCCGGTCGAGGACGTCGTCGCCCTCGGCCGTGCGCCGCATGGCGCGCCGGATGTTGCGCATCCTGCCGTGGGTCGTGCGCTTGCGCGGATGGGGCTCGAGGGTTTCCGTCATCGCGCTGCCACGGCGCTTTCGGGCGGTGAACAGGCGCGGGTGCTGATCGCGCGCACCCTGGCGCAGGAGACGCCGCTGATCCTGGCCGACGAACCCGTGGCCGGGCTCGATCCCGAGGCGCAGATCCGCACGATGCAGGTTTTTGCCGACCACGCGGCCGGGGGCGGCGCGGTGGTCGCCTCGGTCCACGATCTCGGCCTCGCTGCGCGCCATTGCAGCCGCCTTCTGCTCCTGCGCGAGGGGAGGCTGGTCGCCGACGGGCCCGCGCACGAGGTGCTGACCGAAGACAATCTCGCACGTGTCTTCAATATCCGGGGCTTTCATGCCGAGACGGAAGATGGCCCCGTCTTCCTGCCGCTTGGCATTGCCGGATGATCCGGGTCACGCTCGACCGGCCCTGGCTTCGCGCGCACCTGTCCCGGCCCATGCGGGTGCTGAGCTGGGCCCCGTATGGCGCGGGCTGGCGCGAGACCGGCCTTGTCCTCTGGCGCGAGGTCAGGGACCGCGACCTTGGCCCTGAAGTCGATGCGCTCCGCTGGCTGGCCGCCCGCCTGCCCGAACCGGGCGCGGTGGCGATGATGACTTCCTGCGACATCGGCGAATGGCAGGAGGAACGCGTCGCGGTCGAGGAGGTGACGGCGCATTGCGTGGTGACGCTCGGCCTGACCAATGCCGAATCCGCCGGCGCGCGGCTGGGGCGGATGGCTTTCGGTTACGGCACGATCAACGTGCTGGTCGCAACCGATGCGCCCCTGTCGCGCACGGGCCAGCTCGAGGCGATGAGCATCGCCGTCCAGGCGCGCACCGCGGCCTTGCTGGAACATGACATCCCGCTGCCCACCGGGAGCGTGACCGGGACCGGCACCGATTGCCTTGCCGTCGCCTGTCCGCCGGGCGGGCGGCAGCGCCACGCGGGACTGCATACGGCGGTGGGCGAGGCGCTTGGCGCGGCGGTGCGGGTGGCGGTCTCGCGCGCGGCGGGGCAGTGGCTGGCAGCGCGGGGGATCGTTTCGGGGGCAGGCAGCCGGAACCCGTGAGGCCACGTCAGGGTTGATTCCAACAATCTTTGCATGTATCGATGGACTGCAGGACAACCATTGGATGCAGGGTATCGCCATGGCCAGGGACTCCGGGGTCGATACGCAGAATGCGACGGGCAAGCGCGTCTATTCCGCCCCGAAGCTCACGGTCTTCGGTGACGTGGTGACGCTGACGGCGGCGGGGAGCGGGAAGTACAACAAAGAATCGAGTAGCCCGAACAGCTGGATGTACGACTGCGAGGGAGTCACGCCAAGCGACCCGAAATGGAACCAGAAAGCTTGTTATAATTGGTATCCCTGACATCTCCTCATTGATGACCCGTCCCTCGCGCCATTATCGTGCGGCAGTCATGTCGTCAGTGTAAATTTGTGTCAGGCCTTCCCCCCGAAACCCGGGATCATCTCTGGTTCGACCATATCCTCCCGCGCCGTCTCGCGCATGAGGGGGCGCTGGTACTCCATGCCGGCGGCGTGGTGATCGACGGGCGCGCCATTGCCGTCACGGCCGAAAGCGGGCGCGGCAAATCGACGCTGACCGCCAGCCTCCACGCCTTGGGCCATCCGATCCTTGGCGATGATGCCCTGATCGTCGAGGGTGACCCGCCCGATGTGCGCGCAGTCTACCCGAGCCTGCGGCTCAACCCCGATTCCGCCGAAACCTTCTTTCCCGGAGTCGAGGGCCGGCCCATGGCCGATTATTCGCCCAAACGTCACCTGCCCCTCGGCCGAACGGCCGAGAGCGCGCCGCTCGCCGGGCTCTTCCTGCTGGGCGAGGCCGTGGACGGGATCGCTCATCGCCGCCTGCCCCCGGCCGAGGCTGTCATGACCGTGATTGCCAACAGTTTCGCCCAGGACCCTGCCGACCGCCCGCGCGCGCAGGACAAGATGCGCGAGGCGGCCGCGCTCGTGCATACGGTCCCGGTCTGGGAATTGCGCTACCCCCGTGATTACGCGGTCCTGCCCGATGTGCAGGATCTGATCCGCCGCCTGCTGCGCGAGGGTGAACATGCCTGAAGACGCCACGACCCTTTCGCGCCACCCCGAAGCCGCCGACAGCCGGGTCGGGGACGAGACCGTGATCCTGCATCTGGGCAGCGGCACATATTTCGGCCTCGATCCGGTGGGCACGCGCATATGGGAGCTGCTGGCCGTGCCGCTGACCATGGCCGATCTGCGGGAGCGTCTGCTGGCCGAATTCACCGTCGCGCCGGAGGTGCTGGCGCAGGATATGGCGGCGTTCCTCGGCCAGATGCTCGACCATGGGATATTGGTCGCGGAAGCGCCGGATTGAGCGTTGGCTTCCCGTCAGTGCCGATGGTATCCCTTGGCGGATTCCTATCGGGGCGGCCATATGACCCGCATCCTCGTCACCGGCACGGCCGGGTTCATCGGCTTTCACCTTGCCCGGCTTCTGCTGGCCGAGGGGTTCCGGGTGCATGGCTTTGACGGGATGACGGATTACTACGATGTCGCCCTCAAGCGCCGCCGTCATCAGATGCTGCTGCAGAGCGGCGACTTCAGCGCGACCGAAGGGATGCTCGAGGACACGGAGACATTCGACCGGATGGCGGACGGTTTCGCGCCCGATGTGATCGTCCATCTCGCCGCGCAGGCGGGGGTGCGCTACAGCCTTGAAAACCCGCGCGCCTATGTCGACGCCAATGTCGTGGGCACGTTCAACGTCATGGAGGCCGCGCGCAGGCTGCAGGTGCGGCATCTGCTGATGGCCTCGACCTCCTCCGTCTATGGCGCGAACGAGGAGATGCCCTTTCACGAGAGTGACAAGGCCGACACCCAGCTTACGATCTATGCCGCCACGAAGAAGGCGACCGAGGCGATGGGTCATTCCTATGCCCATCTGTGGGGTCTGCCGGTGACCATGTTCCGCTTCTTCACCGTCTACGGCCCCTGGGGGCGGCCGGACATGGCCTATTTCAAGTTCACCCGCGCGATCCTGCGCGGCGAGCCGATCGAGGTCTACAATCACGGGCGGATGCGGCGCGATTTTACCTATGTCGACGACCTGGTGGCCGGCATCGCGGCGCTGGCCGCGGCGGTGCCGGGGCGGGCGCCGGTGTCGGAGCGCGACAGCCTCAGCCCGGTGGCGCCGTTCCGGGTGGTCAATATCGGCACCGGTGCCCCGGTGGCGCTGATGGATTTCGTCGCCGCCATCGAGACCGCCTGCGGGCGCGAGGCCGTCAGGCACATGCGCGGGATGCAGCCCGGCGACATGGAAGCGACCTGGGCCGATACGCGGCTCCTGGCGGATCTGGCGGGCGGCGCGCGGCCGGCGACGCCGCTCGATGTCGGGATGCGGGCCTTCGTGGACTGGTACCGGGCGTATTACGGCCTCTGACGGGGCAGGGGCGCCACCCCTCCTGGCCTGCGGCC
>CAYUBT010000195.1:1089-4458 GCA_964443055.1 uncultured Rubellimicrobium sp. | reverse complement strand
CCAATTGCCCGTGAGGACGAAGACCGATGGCCAAACGCGACTATTACGAGGCGCTCGGCGTATCGCGGGGTGCCAGCGCCGACGAGATCAAGAAGGCCTATCGCAAGAAGGCCAGGGAACTTCACCCCGACCGCAACAAGGACGATCCCGACTCCGAGGAAGCCTTCAAGGAGGTGAACGAGGCGTATGAAGTCCTGAAGGACGAACAGAAGAAGGCCGCCTACGACCGCTTTGGTCACCAGGCATTCGAGGCCGGGATGGGCGCGAGCGCCGGGGGCGGGCCGGGCTTTCGTGGCGGGCAAGGCGATTTCGCCAGTGCATTCTCGGATGTGTTCGACGACCTGTTCGGCGACTTCATGGGCGGCCGCGGCGGATCGGGCCGCACGCGCGCGATGCGCGGGGCCGACCTGCGTTACAATCTGCGGATTTCGCTGGAAGACGCTTACGTCGGCCTCCAGAAGACGATCAAGGTGCCGACATCGGTCACTTGCGACTCCTGTCACGGCAGCGGGGCCGAGGGCGGCGCGGAGCCCCAGACCTGCCCGACCTGTGCCGGGGCCGGCAAGGTCCGCGCAAGCCAGGGGTTCTTCACGGTCGAGCGGACCTGCCCGACCTGCAACGGCCTTGGCCAGATCATCAAGAATCCCTGCAACGTCTGCCACGGAGCCGGGCGGGTCGAGAAGGAAAAGACGCTCTCGGTCAACATTCCCGCCGGGGTCGAGACCGGCACCCGCATCCGCCTTGCCGGCGAGGGCGAGGCCGGGCTGCGCGGCGGGCCGACGGGCGACCTCTACATCTTCATCGAGGTGCGCGAACATGCGCTGTTCCAGCGGGACGGGGCCAATCTGGATTGCCGTGTTCCCGTGAGCATGCGTATCCCCGAGGGCAGTCAGGCCGGCCGCCAGATGCGCCTGCGCGGCAAGGGCATGCCGGTACTGCGCGGTCGCGACCATGGTGACATGCTGATCGAGCTTTCGGTCGAAACCCCGGTCAACCTGACGGCGCGGCAGAAGGAACTGCTGCAGGAGTTTGACGAAATCTCCGAGGCGAACAACCCGCAAAGCGCCGGGTTCTTCCGCACCGTCAAGGGGTTCTGGGATTCGATGAAGAGCTGAGCCGCAAGGCCCGGCCGTAAACAGCCTGTTTACCTTCATCTGGCAGGCTGCCGCCATGACCCGGCCACCGCATGCCTTCGCCGAAGCGCCGCTTCTCTTCGCGGAGCCCGCCACCGTGTCGGCGGATGAGGCCGCGACAGCGCCACTCGCTTCCGGGCGGCTCCCCTCCTATATCGCCGACCATCGCGCAAGGCTGCGCGCCCGCTTCATGGATGCGGGCGCTGCGGCGCTGCCGGATTACGAACTGCTCGAACTGGTCCTGTTCCGGGCGATCCCCCGCCAGGATGTCAAGCCGCTCGCCCGGCGGCTGATCGACATGTTCGGCGACTTCAATCGCGTCCTGTCCGCTCCGGCGGCTCGCCTGCTGGCGGTGGACGGCGTCGGCCCGGCAACCCTGTGCGAGTTGAAACTGGTCGAGGCGGCGGCCCATCGCCTTGCGCGTGCGCGGGTGATGCAGCGGCCTGTGATCAGCGGCTGGGATGCGGTTGTCGACTACTGTCACACGGTCATGGCCCACCGTGAGGTGGAACAGTTCCGTGTCCTCTATCTTGACAGGAAGAATGTCCTCATCGCGGATGAGGAACAGCCCGGCGGCACGGTCGATCACGTCACCGTCTACCCGCGCGAGATCGTGAAACGCGCGCTGGAACTGAACGCCTCGTCGCTCATCCTCGTTCACAACCATCCAAGCGGCGACCCCACGCCCTCCGCGGCGGATATCGCCATGACCCGGCAGATCGCGGAGGCGGCGCAGACCCTCGGCATGACCGTCCACGACCATCTGGTGATCGGCAAGTCACGCGAGCAGAGCTTTCGTGCCAGCGGCCTGTTGTGACGCCGGGTTCAGTTGGCGGCGAGATGCAGGTCCGAGAGCATCCCCGACACGATCAGAAGATCGCCCGCCATGGCGCAATCGGGCATCTGCAGCGTCAGATCATGGGCCACGGGTTCGGTGCCCGGGGCGATCTGCAGGCTTTGCGCGGAAATGCCGCGCCCGCAATTCGCGGCGGTCACCTCGGCGTCGATGCTCAGCGCCACGCTGCCTGGGCGCCCTGCGTTGCCGTGCGGAAAGGTATAGACCTGCGCCAGATGCGGTCCGGGTGCCCCGGGGTCGCCCAGTTCGATGAGGAACCCGCCCTCGGCTGCGCCTGCCACGCGCGGGGCTCCTGCCCAGACATGGCCTTCCTCGCCGTAATCGGCCCCGTATTCGAGGGCGTGGAGATTCAGTCCCGCCTCGCCCTGCCACTGCAGCACGGCGCGGTCGAGCGTGGCAATCTCCGGCACCTCCGTCATGGCAACCGCCCCGGTGCCGCCCGGAATATCGGCCAGGATCACCGCCTGTTCGGCCAGGGCGGGGATGATGACGTCGATGATGCCCTCGGCGTCGGTCAGTTCGGTGAAGGACAGGCCGCGGTGGTGGAACGATACCCGTTCCAGCGGCGCGCAGGGAGCAGCGAGGCGCAGGGCGATCAGCCCGGCAGGCAGGGTCTCGGCCGTCATCTCGCCGGTGCAATCCGGTCGTGCAGCCGGTGCGGGCGCCTGTGCCTCCGGCGCGGGCGGCGCATCAAGAAGCGCGGCGGGGAACAGCCCGACGGAGCCGTCTCCGGCCAGTGCAAGTGCGGGGGCGGGGGTTTCGGCCGGGATCGCGAATGCTGCACTCGTCATGACCGGGGTCGCAGCCGGGCGGAGCCCGGGCAGCGACGGCATCGCCATCGGGTCGACCGGGGTCCGTGCCAGCTCTGCGGCGGCCGTGTCGGATGTCATGCCCGCAGGTACCGATGGCGCTGAACCGAACCGCGCGGCGAGGACATCACCGTTCTGCATGACGAAACCGATGCCGAGCGCGAGAGAGAAGGTTCCCGCAGCAGTGGCCAGTTTGCGAATCCGGGACATCATCCGTTTCCCTGTCACCAATCAGGAAACAATCTCGTCAACCAATGGGACTGGTGAAGGGCTGCCGCGCGGCGGGATGAGGGAAACAACGTGGCACGATTGGGGCGGTCGCGATGCGTTGACCCGCGTCGAAAACCCGTGCAAGACGGCGCGCGCCGGCCCCGTAGCTCAGCTGGATAGAGCGTCCCCCTCCTAAGGGGAAGGTCACACGTTCGAATCGTGTCGGGGTCGCCATAAAATCAATCACTTACAGAAATGTAAAACGCATAGCCGTGTAACTCGGAGACGCTAAGGGGATAGTCGAACCTGTCTCGGCACCGCGCGCCGACTCATGCCGATACCAACTCCACCCGTAGCTTGC
>CAYUBT010000195.1:0-1079 GCA_964443055.1 uncultured Rubellimicrobium sp. | reverse complement strand
TTTGCCTTCAGGTTCATTGAACCGAAATCCGTCAATTTCGAGGGCCCCTGCGGCCTTGCGTAGGTAGTCGGGCGAGAATGCCGCATAGGTCGCGCGGGTGATGTTCGGGTTCGTGTGGCCGAGGTAGCTGGCGATCTCCTCGATGGGGATCCCGGCCTCTGCCATGAAGCGTCCGGCGGTCCTGCGCAGGTCGTGCTGGGTGCAATGACTGATTCGCGCGCGGGAAACAGCCTGTTTCAGGTGCCGGAGCACAACTTTGCGGGCAGCGAACAGCTTGCATATGTCAAGTGATGGCTTGCAGGGTCGGCGGCCGCCAGATCGTCCTACCGGCTCTCTGCCGAACGCACGGCACGCTCCAGCGCGTCGAGAAACCTCGAGCGGTCGGCCCTGGAGAAGCTGCGCCCCCCGCCCTGCATGAACGGATCGGCAGCGCGCAGATCGGTCATCAGGTCGCGCATGGCGAGGGTCGAGCCGATGTTCCGCTCATCGAGGATGCCGCCGTCATGCCTGATGACCTGCGCCCCCGCCTCGATGCATCTTGCGGCCAGCGGAATGTCTCCGGTGACGACGATATCACCAGGCCCTGCACGCCCGGCGATCCACTTGTCGGCTTCATCGGGTCCGTGCGAAACGATCACCGTCCGCACGAGCGGGTTGGCCGAGGGCCGGATGCCGCCGTTCGAGACGATCACCATGTCCAGCCCGTGCCTCGTGCCCACACGCTCGATCTCGGCCTTGACCGGGCAGGCGTCGGCATCCACGTAGATCGTCATCGGCAGGGCTCCCTCTGCGCGCCATCGCGACATGGATTTCAGCGGGAAACTGGTCGGAGCGAGAGGATTCGAACCTCCGACCCCCTGCTCCCGAAGCAGGTGCGCTACCAGGCTGCGCTACGCTCCGACCGTGCGGGGGCAGGTAGCGCGGGGTCGGGGGGATTGCAAGGCCGTTCGCTCAGCCGCGCAGCGACAAGGTCAACCCGGCCGACATGACCAGCCGTCCCGCGCCATGCGAAGCCGAGATCGGGCGGGGAAGGAGGGCTGCTCCACCAGCCGCGCAGGAGGGCCGCCCCCGGTCGTAAC
>CAYUBT010000194.1:0-4474 GCA_964443055.1 uncultured Rubellimicrobium sp. | reverse complement strand
CGGCGCTGGTGCAGGACGGGCGGCTCGACGATCTGCTGATCGCCGACAACTCCGCCCCCCGGCCAGGTGCGATTCATCGCGCCGTCTGCGACCGTCCGCTGAAGGGACAGGGCGGCATGTTCCTGCGCCTGGCCGACGGCCGGACCGCGTGGCTGCGCCAGGCACGCGGGCTGGCGGCAGGAGATGCACTGCTCGTGCAGGTCACCGGCGTGGCAGAGGCAGGCAAGGCCGTGCCGGTCACGGACCGCCTGCTCTTCAAGGGCCGTTACGCCATCATCACCCCCGGCGCGCCCGGGGTGAATGTAAGCCGCGCGATCCGCGACGAGGAAACGCGTGCCCGCCTGATCGCCCTTGCAGGCGCACCGCCCGAAGGAATGGGGATCATCCTGCGCTCGGCCTGCGAGAGTGCGGAAGACGACGAGATCATGCTGGACCTGACGCTCATGCGCGATGCGGCGGCACGGGTCATGGGCGATGTCGGCGCCACGCCTGAATTGCTCCTTGATGGCGACGGACCGCATGACCATGCGCTCAGGGAATGGTCGGCGGACGGAATCGAGACCGGGGCGGGCACCTTTGACGCCCTCGGCCTGGCCGACCAGATTGCGGCCCTTGCCTCACCGCTCGTCGATCTGGGCGGCGCGAGCATGGCGGTCGAGGTCACCCGCGCCCTCGTCGCCGTGGATGTGAACACCGGAGGCGATTCCTCGCCCGCCGCCGCGCTCAAGGCCAATCTCGCCGCTGCCCGGCAACTGCCCCGGCAGTTGCGGCTGCGCGGCCTTGGCGGCCAGGTGGTGGTCGATTTCGTCAACATGCCAAAGGGGCAGCGCCAGCCGCTCGATCAGTCGCTGCGCTCGGTCTTTCGCGCCGATCCGGTCGAGACAAGCCTTGTCGGCTGGACGGCGATGGGGCTTTATGAACTGAATCGCAAGCGCGAGCGGGCACCCCTCGCCCGCCTGATCGCCGAGGATGTCTGATGTCCGCCCCGCCCTGCGTGCCGCCGACGATGCACGCGAAGAAACGTCCGCCCTGTCCCGTCTGCGGCAAGGAATCGGTCACCGAATATCGCCCGTTCTGCTCGGCGCGCTGCGCCGATGTCGACCTGGGCCGCTGGCTGGGCGGGGCCTATGCGATTCCGACGAACGAGACCCCGCCGGACCTGCCACCGGACGAGGACTGACGCGCGCGACGGCAGGCACGGGACCTTCTGCCCGGCATCAATGCTCTGGGAAATCACGGTCCTCTCGTGCAGGATCACGACACCCGGACCGGAGGCTGCCCTTGCCCGACCTGCGCCTTCCCCTTGCCGCCCTTGCGGCACTCGCCCTGCTCGCCTCCTGCGCCGGACCTCGCCAGTCGGGATTTCGCGATGCGGCGCAACCCATCGCCTCGGCCGCCATGTTCGAACCGGAGCGTTTCGCCGGACAATGGCATGTCGTCGCGCGCTACCCGCGCGTGGCGGATCAGCCCTGTGCCGGCGAAGTGATGAATTACGGTGAGGGCGCGATGCGCTGGCAGTGCCTGTCCGCCGATGGCGCGCTCCTGCGCGAATGGGCGGGACCGGCGCTACCGCAGAATTATCCGGGTCGGTTCACCACCGCCCTCGGAGACGACTTCGGCCTGCGCAATCTCTGGGTGCTCTGGGTCGATTTCGATTACCGCACCGCCGTCATCGGCACACCGGACGGTGAGGCTGGCTATATTGTCAACCGCGATCCGCTCATTCCGCCCGACCGTATGACCGCCGCACGCGAGATGCTCGACTTCAACGGCTATGACGTGACACGGCTCGTCAGCGTGACCCGCTGATCAGATCCCGCGGGAGAAGGGCAGCCTTGCCGGAGGGCCGGGCCGGTCGAGAAGCGGGCGCACGCTGTCAAGCACGAGCCGGGTGATCCGGGCAAGGTTCAGGGCTGGAAGCTCCCCCGGCGCGACCCAGCGCAGATCGTCGAGCTCGCCGTCGCCACGACGCAGATCGTCGGCATCCCCTGCCAGCGCCGAGGCATCGGCCAGAAAGAACCGCGCATCATAGCGGCGCGGGCGGCCCGGCGGCGTGATGGCCCGAAACACGAGCGACAGTGCCGAAGCGTCGGGGATGATCCCACGCGCGGCGAAGCCCTCCCAGCCCGGCGGCGGGGCAGGCCATGGCCGGGGTCGGCCGAGGGTGAGCCCCGTCTCCTCCCACAGTTCGCGGATCGCGCAGGCGGCAAGGGCGGCGGGTTCGGTCCGGCTCTCCTGCGCAAGACGACTGCGGCACAAAGCCCCGGGCATCCCCGCGAGCGGCACCGCACCGTCGCCCGCTTCGACCGCGCCGCCGGGAAAGACATGACGGCCGGGCATGAATACCGCTCCTGCGCCGCGCCTGCCCATGAGGACGCGCGCGCCATCCGCGTCGCGGCGGACGAGGATCACCGTGGCCGCATCGCGAATGATCTGGTCATCCGCCGTCACGCGCATCAGTCCGCGGCGAAGCCGTGCATCCTCTTGGCCCATTGGATGCCGACGATCATCCCCTTGAATCGCGGCAGCAGCCACAGCGAGAGGCCGACGGCAAGTATTGCCATGAGGGCCGCAAACAGCAGCGGGTCGGGACGAAACAGTTTCCAGCCGAAATGCAACACGACAGCGAGGATATGGCCGACGACCAGAACCGTCAGATAGGCGGGCCCGTCGTCAGCGCGCTGCGGGGTCAGATCCTCGCGGCAGACGGTGCAATGATCGGCGACCTTGAGATACCCTTGGAAAAGATGCCCCTGCCCGCATTTCGGGCAACGCCGGCCAAAGCCGCGCCGGATCGCTGTCTTGAGCGGGCGGATGACATCGGTCGGCACATCGCCCCCATCGGTTGAAAGATCCGTCTGGGCGGGAATCGTCGTATCGGACACGGGATGGCAGCTTTCGTCTGGCAGGCGCGGCACGCCGGTGGCTGGTCTGTGGGCATCGCCTCCTCATGGACCGGCACGAAGCAGAGAGAAAGGCCGATTCCCGCCAGTTGCGCGAAAAGTCGCGCAAGCGTGACCGCCGGGGCAGCCAAGCATACCCTTCACGTTACCCCTGTCAGCAGGCATCCGCGGGAACAGAGACCGTGACCCGGTTCCTGCCCGACGCCTTGGCCGCATAGAGGGCACGGTCTGCCTGTTCGAGCAGGCGATCAACCGTACCTGGCCCGTCGCCGAAGCACCTGTCCTCCGCCACGCCGGCCGACAGGGTGATCCGCATGGGAATGTCGGTGCCACCCTTCGTCGCGGTGACGGGACTGCCCGCCACCAGACTGCGCAATCGTTCGGCCACAAGCCGCGCCTGTTCGCAAGTCGCCTCCGGCAGGACGACGAGGAATTCCTCTCCCCCGATCCGGGCGACAAGATCGCCGCTGCGCAGGTTGGCGCGCAGGAGCATGGCGACCTCGCGCAGCACCCTGTCGCCGACTGAATGGCCATGGGTATCGTTCACGCGCTTGAAATGGTCGATGTCGAGCAGAATGACCGCCCACGGCGCGTCCCCCTCCTGCCGCTCGATCAGCAGATCGAGTTCGGCGGTGATGTAGCGGCGGTTGAAGAGTCCGGTCAGCGGATCGGTCAGGGCGGCCGCCAGCCCGGTCTCGACCTGCCCGCGCCGGCAATCCGCCTGGCTCTTGCGCCGCAGAAGGGCGCGGACACGAACGGCGAGTTCATCCCGGCCGACCGTGGCCGGGACAACGTCATCGGCCCCCAGATCGAGTGCCATCCGTGACAGCGAGCAGGCCGACTCGGGTGTCGTCACCAGCAATTTCGCGTGATGTGTCGGCGGGCGCGACTGCAGGTCGGCAATCAGGCGGAAAAGCGCAGCGGCTTCGACGCTGTCGATCATGGCGGTCTCGTGGTCGATCACGAACAGGTCGGCGCCGATGTCGTCAGCGAAGAAATCCGCCTCGGGCGACAGGATCACGGCGGGCTCCGGCAGATCCTGCGCAAGCGCGGCGAGCGACGGCGGCAGGCGGCGCGGCCTGCGGGTGACGATGACCGTGCGCCCCGCCGGCACGAAGGCCCGCGCGGCTTCAGCCATGCCGAGCGCGCGTGCAGCCCCGCCGCCCAGGCGCAGTGTCGTCGCCGCGTCACGCACGCGCAGCAGGTTGCGGATCCGGGCGAGGAGAAGCGCAGGATCGGCCCCCTTGGCCAGCACGTCATCCGCCCCCGCGCGCAAGGCGGCAATTCGCGCCTCCCCCTCTCCTTCACCGGTGAGCGCGATCACGGGCAGCGTGGCTGACGCGCCCTGGTCGCGGATCGCGGCGATGAGCGAAAAGGCCTGTTCTCTGTCGCCGGCAATATCGAGAAGCAGGAGATCGACCTCCTCCCCCGCCATGCAGTCCAGCGCCTCGCCCGCCGTCCCGCAGGACGTCGCCCGGTAATAGGCACCGACGACCAGCCCGCGCAGGCGGATGCGCTGGCTGGTCGTCGGCTCGACAATCAGGATATGGCCGGACATGGTGGCAACCGGA
>CAYUBT010000193.1:0-4481 GCA_964443055.1 uncultured Rubellimicrobium sp. | reverse complement strand
CACGCCCCGCGCGGGCCGTGAAAGTCTGCGCCGCGACGGCGACCGTATCGCCGTGCGCGTCACCGCCGCTCCCTCCGACGGCCGCGCGAATGACGCGGTGATCATGTTGCTGGCCAGGGCGCTCGGGGTAGCGAAATCGCGGCTGACGCTCGTGCGCGGCGCAGCCTCGCGCGACAAGCTGGTGCGGCTGGACTGAGCGTTGATCCCGCGCGTCGCTCCTGCCGTCATCGCGAGCGCAGCAAAGCAACCCAGTCCCGATGTCTCTGGCTCGCCGCACCAGCCTCGCTTCTGCGCAATGACGATCCCGGGGAACCCTGCGGCACGCTTGCCACGCCGCCCTTGCCACCACCTTCCGGCTGCGCCATAGGCAGACGTCCCCAAGCCCCGGCAGGTGCCCCATGGTCTTCAGCGCCAATCTCAATGTCATGATGAAGGTCGCCCGCAAGGTGGGGCGGCAGTTGCTCAAGGACTTCACCGAGGTGGAGCAGCTCCAGGTCTCGGCCAAGGGGCCGGGCGACTTCGTCAGCCGCGCCGACCGGCGGGCCGAGGAGACGATCCGTGCCGAACTGATGGAGGCGCGGCCCTCATACGGATTCCTGGGTGAGGAAGGCGGCGGGCAGGACGGCAAGGACCCGACGCGGCGCTGGATCGTGGATCCGCTCGACGGGACCACGAATTTCCTGCACGGGCTGCCGCACTGGGCGGTGTCGATCGCGCTCGAATACAAGGGCACGATCATTGCCGGGGTCATCCATGACCCGGTGAAGGACGAACTTTTCCACGCTGAAAAGGGTGAGGGGGCCTGGCTCAATGGCTCGCGCATCCGCGTCTCGTCGCGGCGGCGGATGATCGAGTCGGTCTTCGCGACCGGCGTGCCCTTTGCCAACCAGGAAAGCCTGCCCGATACATTGCGGGATCTGGCGAATCTCATGCCCGAATGTGCGGGGATGCGGCGGTTCGGGGCGGCGGCGCTTGACATGGCCTATGTCGCGGCCGGGCGTTTCGAAGGCTATTGGGAACGCGAGATCAAGGCATGGGACGTTGCCGCGGGCCTCGTCATCGTCAGCGAGGCGGGTGGCTTTACCGGCCCGCTGGTCGCCGGTGGCGATCCGCTGGCGGGCGGCGGGGTGATCGCGAGCAATGCCGGGATTCACGAGCGGTTCGCCACGATCCTCGGTGCGCCGGTTGTCGTCTGATCCGGGCGCCCGGAGCTAACCCCATGGCCCGGTACCGGGTCGGCGGCGGATTCTGCGGCGCACGCGCGGCATAGTCGTGCGCTTGATCGGTCCCCACCGGGCGGGCCGACTGTGAGGAATGCCCCGGTTCTGCTGCCAGAGACCGGGCCCGCCACGCCAGAGCCACAGGGGCAGCAGCAGGACGATCCCGCCCAGAAACCCGCCGATATGCGCCCAATAGGCGATGCCGCCCGATGTGGCCCCGGCCGACAGGCCGCCCACGATCTGGACGATGAGCCAGACGAGCAGGATCGACCAGGCGGTGAAGGGCAGGATGCGGATGATCCAGAAGAAGAACACCAGCACATCGACCCGTGCGCGCGGAAAGAACAGCAGATATCCTCCCATCACCGCCGCGACGGCACCCGAGGCACCGATGGTTGGCGCCAACGACCACGGATCGACCGCCCATTGCGCCAGCCCGGCGATCACGCCGCCGGCCAGATAGAAGAGCAGGAACCGCAGCCGCCCGAGCGTGGCTTCGAGATTGTCGCCGAAGATCCAGAGAAACAGCATGTTGCCGCCGAGATGGAAGATCCCGGCATGCAGGAAGGTCGAGGTGACGAGCCCGTGCCAGCTCCCGCCCTGGGTGATCACCCGCGGCACCAGCGCCCAGTCGGCATAGAAGCGATAGAGCGCGGGGCCCTCGGGATAGGAGAGCGTCACCTGCAGCCAGATGCCGACATTGAGCGCGATCAGCGTCCAGGAGATGATCGGGATCTGGCCCGACGGGTTGTGGTCGCGCAACGGAAACATGGGGCAGGCATTGCCGCGGGAGGCGACGGGGTCAAGGGTCGAGAGACCCTGTGCTTCATGGCCGGCACAGCGAACCCGCCCCCATCCTTGCGAGTGCGAGGCGAGCAACCCAGGTCCGCCGTTCTGGTTTGCCACGTCGCCTCCGCCTCCTTGCAATGACAAGAGGGGAAGGGAGACTGCCTCTTCCCGTCATTGCGATCGTAAGCGACGCAACCCAATCCCAAGGCTGCTGGCTAGCTGCGTCGCCTTCAGCTCCTCGCAATGACGGGGATTTCGGGAATCCTGACGACCGGATACCCCGTCCGCGTCCCTGCCCGAGGTCGTCACATCATTTCATGGGAGCATGTGAACATGCGTCCGGAGCCCTGCACCCTGTCCGCGTGACGGCAGCCTATCCCTTCCCCGCCAGCAGCGAGGCGTTCCCGCCCGAGGCGGTCGTGTCGATGCAGGCGTGGCGTTCGTGCAGGACATGGGCCGTGTCGGGCATCGCCCGGATCAGCGGCACGATCGGCCCCTCGCGTAGCGCGAGGCTGCGCTCGATCAGCCGCGCCTCGTCGTCCCCGCCCCACCAGATCACGGCGGAGACGGGTCTGTTGACCAGCTCTGCCGGAGCGAGGTCCGGTACTTCCTCTGCCACGCCGCCCAGCGCACGTACCGCTTTCGCCTGCTCGGCCGCCGCATCGCCCGGTCCGGCGCAGAGCACTGCGCCCCGCGGGGCAAGCGTGAGGCGGTTCGATTCGCCTGTCGGGCCGGGCAGGGTCAGTACCTGTTCCGGCTTCTGCTGCGGCGTCGATCCCGGCGCTGCGGGTTTGCGGAACCTTGGCAGATAATGCGGACCCCCCGCCTTCGGCCCGGTGCCCGACAACCCCTCGCCCCCGAAGGGTTGCGAGCCCACGACCGCACCGATCTGGTTGCGGTTCACATAGACATTGCCTGCATGGATCCCGTCGATGAAGGACTGCACTCGGTCGTCGATCCGGGTGTGCAGGCCGAAGGTCAGGCCGTAGCCGGTGGCGTTGATATCCGCGATCACCGCGTCGATTTCCTCGGCGCGGAAGGTCGCGACATGGAGGACGGGGCCGAAGACCTCGCGCTCGATACTGCCGATCCCGGCCACGCGAATCGCTACCGGGGCAACGAAGGTGCCGTCATTCGGCACGGAAAGCTCGGCCAGAACCCGCCCCTCGCCCCTCGCCCGTTCGACATGGGCCATGATTCCGTCGCGCGCGGCTTCGTCGATCACCGGCCCCACATCGGTCGGCAGATCCCAGGGGTCGCCCAGCCGTAATTCGTCCATCGCGCCCTTCAGCATCGTCATCAGCTTCGGCTCGATGTCCTCCTGAACGTAAAGGCAGCGCGCCGCCGAACAGCGCTGTCCGGCCGACTGGAAGGCCGAGGTGAGGATGTCGCGCACGGCCGCCTCGGGGAGCGCGGTGGAATCGACAACCATCGCATTGATGCCACCGGTCTCGGCGATGAGCGGGGTGCCGGGCTCCATATGCTCGGCCATGCTCGCGCGGATCGCCCTGGCCGTTGCGGTCGAGCCGGTGAAGACCACGCCGTCCAGCGGCAGGGAGGTCAGCGCCACGCCGGTTTCCGTACCGCCGGGCAGAAGCTGGAGCGCCTCGCGCGGCACGCCCGCCTCGTGCAGCCACTGGACGGCCCGAAAGGCGATGAGCGCGGTCTGCGGCGCGGGTTTCGCAAGCACCGCATTGCCGGTTGCCAGCGCTGCCGCGATCTGGCCGGTGAAGATCGCCAGCGGAAAGTTCCAGGGGCTGATCGCGCCCCAGACGCCGCGCGGCGCGCCCTCGTCGCGTTCGGCCTCGCTCGCGTAGTAGCGCAGGAAGTCGGCGGCCTCGCGCAGTTCGGCCACGGCGTCGGACATGATCTTGCCCGCCTCGCGTGCCACCAGCGCGAAAATCTCGCCGGCATTCTCCTCGTAGAGATCGGCAGCCCGGCGCAGCACCTGCGCCCGCTCGGCAACCGGCGCATCCCAGACCCGGGCGGTGCCATGGGCCGCGGCGACGGTCGCGGCATCGGCGTCGGTCACATGGCCGGTGAGGGTGCCGTTGGCGGGACTGCGCACCTCGCGCTCGGGGCCGGAGCCCTGGCCGATGACAAGCGGCGATGCCTCCCACACATACGCCGCGAACGGCGCGCGGGCCGCGTCGATGGCGGCCAGAGTCGGCGTATCCGTCAGGTCGAAGCCGCGTGAATTGGCACGCGCGGGCCGGAACAGGTCGGCGGGCGTGCGGATCGGCAGACGTTCGGGCTCTGTGACGAAGGGATCGGCGGCCACCACTTCGGGCGGGACGTCCTCATCGACGATCTGGTTGACGAAGGAGGAATTGGCCCCGTTCTCGAGCAGACGCCGGACCAGATAGGCGAGCAGATCCTCATGCGCGCCGACCGGCGCATAGATGCGGCAGCGCGTGCCGTCATTCTTCAGGACGATGCGGTGCAGCGCCTCGCCCATGCCGTGCAGGCGCT
>CAYUBT010000192.1:0-4523 GCA_964443055.1 uncultured Rubellimicrobium sp. | reverse complement strand
TTGTATTGCCAGTGAATCGGCCGCGCCAGCGTGGCCCGGGCACCGGCCGGAGGAGAGACCGGCCAGCGCCGTTATGTGCACGAGACATCCCGAACATCACCCCATCGCAAGGAGGAGAGACGATGGAAGACTGGTCAAACCGGAAGACGCTCATTCTGGGGCGCAATGAAATGGTCGGCCTGCTGACGCCGAAGGAATATGTCGAGGGGGTCGAACAGGCCTACCGGATGCACGGGGAAGGGCGCTTCTACATGGAGCCCAAGGGTCATATCGTTCTCGACCAGTTCCCCGGCGAATGGGAGACGATGCCCTCCTATATCGAGGAACCCCATGCCGCCGCCTGCAAATGGGTCTCGATCCGCGAATGGAACCGCGAGCGGTTCAACCTGCCGACGGTCTTTTCGATCCTGATCTACACCGACCCCGTGACGGGTTTCCCGCTCGCGATCGTCGATGGCAGCCATCATACGGTGATGCGCACCGGCGCGGCTGCGGCGGTGTCGGCAAAATGGATGGCGCGCAAGGATTCCACCAGACTTGCCATCGTCGGTGCGGGCAACATGGCCGAGGGTGCGCTGGAGACCTGCAACGAGATATTCCCCTGGACCGATGTCCGCATCTGGAGCCGCAGCCAGGAGACGCTCGACGACTTCGTACGCAAGCAGCAGCCGAAATACGACAGTTTCAAGATCCGCACCTCAACCGATCTCGAGGAGGTCGTCCGTGGCGCAGATGTCGTGGTGACGATCACTCCGGCGCGCGGGCCCATCGTCAAGGCCGACTGGATTTCGCCCGGCACGCATGTCGCCGCCGTCGGGGCCGACAAGGCCGGGGATCAGGAGCTTGAGGCGAGTCTCCTGAAGGGGGCGCGCATCTTCGTGGACGACATCCGCCAGTGCCGCACCGACGGCGAGATCAACGTGCCGCTGTCCGAGGGGATCATCACCGAGGATGACATCGCGGGCGAGATCGGCGAGATCATTGCCGGGCGCAAGCCGGGCCGGACCTCGGACGACGAGATCACGATCTTCGATTCGACCGGGATCGCGCTGCAGGATTCCGCCATCGTGCCGCTGGAATACGAGCGCGCCATGGCGGCAGGGGTCGGGATCGAGAAGAAGATGATCTCGAGCTGATCCGATGCTCCCGACCCCGCTGCGCGGGGTCGGGTCACTCGCCCAGACGGTGGCGCACCACCTTGCGCGCGCGGGCGACCGCTTCCTCGATCGACAGTGCGGTCGTGTCGATGACGACGGCATCCGGGGCGGCCTTCAGGGGTGAACTCTCTCGCGCGGTGTCGCGCGCGTCGCGTGCGCGCACTTCGGCGAGAACCTGTTCGTAAGGCGTCTTGTCCCCGATCTCGCGCCAGCGTCGTTCCGCGCGGACCTCGGCGCTCGCGGTAACGAAAAGCTTTGCCTCGGCTTCGGGGCAGATCACCGTGCCAATGTCGCGTCCGTCGAGCACCGCGCCGCCCTCCTGTCGGGCGAAACGGCGCTGGAATGCGACCAGGGCGGCGCGCACCTCGGGGATCACGGCGACGACGCTGGCCGCCTCGCCTGCCGCGAGGCTGCGCAGGTCGTCCCGCGCAAGGTCTGCTGCCGTCAGCCCCCGTGCGGCCGCGACCGGGTCGCCGCCCTTCATGCCGACGGCACGGTAAAGGAGGCCAGTGTCGAGATGCGCCAGCCCGAACTCCCGCGCAATGGCCTGGGCGATGGTGCCTTTGCCCGCGGCGGCGGGGCCGTCGATAGCCACGGTGAAGATGCGTTCCCCGGTCACTTGAACCAGTCTCCCTCGGCCAGTCGTTGCAGCATCATGAGGACGAACATCCCGGCGATGACGACCTGTGCGATCTTTGCCCGGCGCTTGCGGCGGCGGGCCTGTGCTTCCTTTTCCTCCGCCTCGGCTTCGGTCAGGGCCCGGGCCCGGGCGAGCGCCTCTTCGCGAGCGGCCCTGCGGGCGGCTTCCTCGCCGCTGTCGGCAGAGGCCTCGCCCGCTTCCATCACGCGGCGACCCGCTCGAATGTGGCACCGAGCCCCGTCATGAGCCCCTCGAACACGGGAAAGGATGTCGCGATCACCCGGCCGTCATCCACCGTCATCGGCCTGTTGGTGGCCAGCCCCATGACGAGGAACGACATGGCGATACGATGGTCGAGCCGCGTCTCGACCGTGGCACCGCCCGGAACATCTCCGTGGCCGCGTCCCTGGACGATCCACCAGTCCTCGCCTTCCTCGACGGTGACTCCGGCGGCGCGCAGCCCCTGCGCCATCGCGTCGATCCGGTCGCTTTCCTTCACCCGCAACTCGGCCACGCCACGCATGATGGTCGGGCCCCGGGCGAAGGCGGCGACGACCGAGAGCACCGGATATTCGTCGATCATGCTGGCGGCGCGTTCGGGCGGCACCTCGATCCCCGTCATGTCCGGGCTGAACCGCACGCGCAGATCCGCGACGGGTTCGCCGCCCTCCTTGCGTTCGTTCTCATAGACCAGATCCGCGCCCATCTCGCGCAGGGTGGTGAACAGTCCGGCGCGCGTGGGGTTCAGGCCGATGCCGGGCACGGTGATCTCGGACCCTTCGGCCAGGAGCGCCGCGCAGACGGGGAAGGCTGCCGACGAGGGGTCGCGCGGCACGGCGAGGGCCTGCGGACGCAGTTCGGGCTGGCCCGAAAGGCGGATCAGGCGGCCGTCGGGCGACTCCTCGACTGCGACGCTTGCGCCGAAACCCTGCAACATGCGTTCGGTATGGTCGCGCGTGGCGACGGCTTCGATCACGCGGGTTTCGCCCGGTGCGTTCAGCCCGGCCAGAAGCACGGCGGACTTCACCTGCGCCGAGGCCACCGGCAGGCGGTATTCCACCGGCACCGGGTCGCGCGCGCCGACGATGGTCATCGGCAGCCGCCCGCCCTGACGCCCGAAGGATTGCGCCCCGAACAGCGCCAGCGGATCGGTCACCCGCCCCATGGGCCGCGCCCGCAGGCTCGCGTCGCCGGTGAAGGTGGTGGTGACGGGCGATGTCGCCATCAGCCCCATGATGAGCCGCACGCCGGTGCCGGAATTGCCGCAGTCGATCACGTCCCCGGGTTCGCGCAATCCGCCGACGCCGACGCCGTGGACACGCCAGGTACCTGTATCGTCGCGCATGATCTCGGCCCCGAAAGCGCGCATGGCGGCGGCGGTGTCGAGCACGTCCTGCCCTTCGAGCAACCCGTCGATCCGGGTCTCGCCCACCGCAAGCGTGCCGAGGATCAGCGCCCGGTGCGAGACGGACTTGTCGCCGGGGATTCGAGCCTCGCCCCGCAGGGCGTCGCCCCTGCGCGAGACGAGGCGGAATGGCGGCTCCTGTGTGGACATGTGGGCTCTCCTGTCAGGTCAGGGCCTTCTAGCCTCGCACCCGTGTCGCGTCCACGGCCACCTTGGACTCTCCTGCCATATCTCCTCTGCGGGCGAAGCGATCCCCGCCTCGCGCCACAGGCTCACAGCCAGCGGGCCTGCGCCGCCGCATTCCAGCCCTGGGTCCAGTCGTCTCCGTCCGAGATCACCGGGCGTTTCATCAGCAGCGGATGCTGCATGAGCAGTTCCGCGGGCGGCCGGTCCCGCGCCTCCGCATCGAGATTGCGCCAGGTTGTCGAGGCGCGATTGATCGTTCGCTCGCCGAACCGGGCGACAAGTTCGGCGGCGAGGTCTGCATTGATGCCCGATTCGCGGACATCCGTGAAACCGATATCATGCCCGGTGCTTTCGAGCGCGGCGAGCGCCTTGCGGGTGGTATCGCACGTCCTGAGCCCCCAGAGTTGCATTTTGCCCCCGCTCCTGTCGCAAAAAGATTGCCATGTGACGCTTCACGTCGCACAATCCTGTGAGCGACGGGCCGCAAAGGCAAGCCCGCCCCTGCAGCCGCGCGCGCCGATCCGTCATCCGCATTCCGGATGGCAAGACGATGGAGAAGGACATGCCGCAAGGCACCGTGAAGTGGTTCAACACAGCCAAGGGTTACGGTTTCATCGCCCCCGATGACGGTGGCAAGGACGTGTTCGTTCATATTTCCGCGGTGGAACAGGCCGGGCTGACAGGTCTTGCCGACAACGAGAAGATCGCCTTCGACCTGATCGAGGGGCGTGACGGGCGCACGATGGCGGGCAATCTCAGGAAGCTCTAGGCCGCAATCCCGCCTTGCGGGCGCGATTCCCGGCCGGTTTCTCGCCGCAGGGCGAGAGACTTTTGAGAATGTGATCACACGTCGGACAGGTGTGATCACAAATGGCGGATTTTTCACGATCCCCACTGGCCCGCACGGGCGAATGGCGTATGGCTGGCCGGAGCACTGCAGAGGCACCCGGGGGCAGCATGAACATCCACGAATATCAGGCCAAGGCACTGCTGCGCAGCTATGGTGCCCCGATCAGCGACGGTCGCATCGTCACCCGCGCCGAGGACGCCAAGAGTTCCGCCGGGGAACTGGGCGGGCCGGTCTGGGTCGTGAAGGCGCAGATCCATGCCGGCGGGCGCGGCAAGGGCCATTTCA
>CAYUBT010000191.1:0-4628 GCA_964443055.1 uncultured Rubellimicrobium sp. | reverse complement strand
GAATATGGCGACATGTTCAAGTTCGGCGTGATCGACCCGGCCAAGGTCGTGCGCACCTCGCTCGAGAATGCGGCATCGGTGGCCGGTCTGCTGATCACCACCGAGGCGATGATCGCCGACAAGCCCAAGCCGGAATCGGCAGCACCGGCGATGCCGGGCGGCGGCATGGGCGGGATGGATTTCTGATCCATCCGCACGGGAAGAACGAAAGGGCGCCTGCGGGCGCCCTTTTGCATTGATGCAGGGGGCCGAGCGCCTGTTGCAGTGAAGCTCATACCTTCCTTCTGAAATGATGCGATGACCTCGGAGAGGGTCGCGGCCGCCTCTCCTCGTCATTGCGAGGAGGCGTCAGCCGACGCGGCAAACCAGAACGCGGGATCACTGGCTTGTTTCGCTGGCGCTCGCAATGATGGAAGGCGCCATGTGCGTCGGGGACAACTACCAGATGATCGGCTCGAGCGGATCGTAGAGGATCGTGCCCTCGCCCCAGACAATGCTGGCGAGGCTGTCGGGTTTCACGCGCAGGCCCGCCAGTTCCTCGCGCGTCACCCATCGGCGTCGACTGACCACGCCCTCGCTGTCCTGCCAGTCGCCATCGGGATCACCCCCGGTCAGGGTGCAGCGGAAGAAGATGTCGACCTGATGGAAACTCCCCCCGGGGTCGTGAAACTCGTTGATAAGGCAGGGTGCGCCGACGGCGACCGTGAGACCGGTTTCCTCGTGGAATTCGCGGATCAGATTGTCGGGCAGGGGCCGGTGCGGGAGGACGCCGCCGCCCGGGACGGACCAGAAGTCATCGCGTCCGGGCCAGGTGTTGACGAGCAGCAGCCGCCCCTCGCGCAGGACGATGCCGCGCACCGCAAGGCGGATGGCGGACGGCAGCAGGCGGGCAAGGGATGCGGACATGGGGCAAGACTGGCTCCGATGCGGCCCACGGGCAAGGGGTGCGGGATTGTGGCTGTGTCCGGCGGGGGCGGCACGAGCCCCGGCTCCTCCGTCAGTGCGGGAATATGCAGCCGACGCGGCAATCTGCCGGTCCGGCATGTGGATCACTTCGCCTTCGATGCGCCATGACGGGGGGCAGAGGCGAGGTTCCCACTATTCACGCGACAAATTGCCGCTATGTTCGGCCCATGAGCCACGAGGAACGCCCGGGACTTCTGCAGATGCTGCGCCCCCGCAAGCGTGAGGAGGTGGGCGCGGACGAGGCTGTCGTCCTGATCCACGGGCTTGCGCGCACCTCGGCCTCGCTCCTGCCCCTGCAGCTTGTCATCGAACGCGCGGGTTATCATTGCGTCAATTCGGGCTATCCCTCGACCGAGCACAGCATCGAGGAACTGGTGAGCGACTGGCTGCCCGGCATGGTCGCCGATTGCGGTGACCGGCGGGTGCATTTCGTCACCCATTCCATGGGCGGAATCCTCGTCCGGGCGTATCTGTCGCGCGCGCGTCCGGCGCTTATGGGACGGGTCGTCATGATGGCACCGCCCAACAAGGGGTCGGAGCTTGTCGATGTCTTCGGTGAATTTGCGCCCTTCCGCTGGATCAACGGGCCTGCGGGGCTCGAACTGGGAACCGGAGACGACGATATCCCGCAGGTGCTGGCTGACGGGGCGCTCCCGCAGTATGAGGTGGGGATCATTGCCGGCAGTTCCTCGGTGAACCCCCTCACATCGGCCTTCATCGAGGGTGAGAATGACGGCAAGGTCTCGGTCGCCTCGACCCATCTTGCAGGCGAGACGGATCACATCACCCTGCCGGTGACTCATACGTTCATGATGAACAACCCGCTGGTGATCGCCCAGATCCTGATCTTTCTGGACCAGGGGGCATTCGATCACGAGCTGACGCTCGAACATGCGGTGTTCGGTTAACCTGCCGCCGGGCCGGTAATGCGGTTGACATGGCCCATCTTGCGGCCCGCGCGCACCTCCGCCTTGCCGTAAAGATGCAGCGCCGCACCTGCGGCGGCCAGTTCTGGCACGCGCTCTATATCCGTGCCGATCAGGTTTTCCATCACGACATCGGAATGGCGCGTGCCGTCGCCCAGCGGCCAGCCGCAGATCGCGCGGACATGCTGCTCGAACTGGTCGATGACGCAGCCGTTCTGGGTCCAGTGGCCGGAATTGTGGACGCGCGGGGCGATCTCGTTGACGAGCAGGCCGCCCGGGGTGACGAACAGCTCGACCCCCAGCACGCCCACGTAGTCGAGCGCATTGAGAATCCGCGCGGCGATCAGCACCGCATCCGTGGCCTGCGCTGCCGAAATCCGCGCGGGCACCTTGGTCTGGCGCAGGATGCCGTCCTCATGCAGGTTCTCGCCCGGGTCGAAGGCGGCGACGGAGCCATCCGCCCCGCGCGCGGCGATGACCGAGATCTCGCGCTCGAAGCCGACGAATCCTTCCAGAAGTGCGGGTGCGCCGTTCATGGCCGCAAGGGCGGCCGCTGCCCTCCCCGGCGTCTCAATCCGCGCCTGGCCCTTGCCGTCATAGCCGAAACGCCGGGTCTTGAGGATCGCGGGCGTGCCGATCCGGGCCAGTGCCGCCTCGAGCCCTGCCTCGTCCTCGACGGCGGCGAAAGGCGCGACGGCAAGGCCGATTCCCTGCAGGAATGTCTTTTCCTCCAGCCGCTCCTGCGAAATGGCGAGCGCGCGGCGGCCGGGACGGATCGGGCGGATCGCCTCGATCACGTCGAGCGCGGCGGTGGGTATGTTCTCGAATTCGTAGGTGACGACATCGACGCTTTCGGCAAAGGCGCGCAGGGCGTCCGCGTCATCCCAGGGCGCGGTCGTGCATCGGGCCGAGACCTGCGCTGCCGGGCAGTCCGCGCCGGGCTCGAAGACATGCACGCGCATCCCCAGCCGCGCGGCCGCCAGGGCAAGCATCCGCCCCAGCTGCCCGCCGCCCAGAATGCCGATCACAGATCCCTGGGGCAGGGGGTCAGTCATCCTCGGGCTCCTCCGGGATCGAGTCTGACAGGGCCGCGCGCCATGCCGCCAGCCGCCCGGCAAGTGCCGTGTCCGCCAGCGCCAGAATCTGCGCCGCCATCAGCGCCGCATTGGCCGCCCCGCCGATCGCCATCGTCGCCACCGGGAAGCCGCGCGGCATCTGCACGATGGAATAAAGCGAATCGATGCCCGACAGCGCCCGCGTCTGCACCGGCACCCCGATCACCGGCAGCAGCGTCTTCGACGCCATCATCCCCGGCAGATGCGCGGCCCCTCCGGCCCCCGCGATGATCGCCTTCAGCCCGCGTGCCGCCGCCTCCTGCCCGTAGGTCCAGAGCCGGTCGGGCGTGCGGTGGGCCGAGACGATCCGCACCTCATGCGCGATGTCCAGGTCATCCAGCAGCAGCGCCGCCTCTCGCATGACGGGCCAGTCGGATTGCGACCCCATGATGATGCCGACGACGGGCGCGGTCATGTCGATTTCCTTCGGACGGGGCCGTTCAGGCGATGATGTCGGGGAGGAGCCGGTCCTCGATCTGGCGGATCTGGTCGCGCAGGGCAAGCTTCTGCTTCTTCAGTCGCCGGACGGTGAGCGCGTCCGACGGGCCCCGCGCCTCGAGCGCGTGGATCGCCTCGTCGAGATCGCGATGCTCGCGGCGCAGGACCTCGAGCTTGACCCGCAGCACCTCGACCTCGTCCATGCGTAACGCCACGGCAATGCATCCCTGCAGACCACACGTGCGGAAGATACAGCCAAGATCGTGCTCCCGCCAGCCCGGCCCTTGCCGCAAACGTGCTCCGGCCCCATATTCCGGGGGCAGGGTCGCCGTCAGGGGCCCTCGCGGACAGTCGCTTTGAACAAAGGACGTGCCAGATGACGAAACTCGCGCTTGGGACGCATCCGTTCCTTCTGGGGTTCGACCAGCTCGAACGGCTGGTGGAGCGCACGGCAAAAGCCGGGAACGACGGCTACCCGCCCTACAATATCGAACAGACCTCGGATCGCTCGTATCGCATCACCCTTGCGGTGGCCGGTTTCAGCGAGGCCGATCTCGCGATCACGGTCGAGGACCGCAGCCTCGTGATCCGGGGCCGCCAGCATGACGACAGCACAGAGCGCGTGTTCCTGCACCGGGGCATTGCGGCGCGGCAATTCCAGCGCAGCTTCGTCCTTGCCGAGAATGTCGATGTCGGCGAGGCGGTGCTCGAGGACGGGCTTCTGCATGTCGATCTGGTGCGCCATGTGCCCGATGCCGTGGTCCAGACCGTCACGATCAGGAAAGGAGGCGTCTGAAATGGATGTGAAATACGACCTGAGCGCGCTGGGCGACGATATCGTCTACGTCAAGCCGGTCGCGGTCGCCTCGCTCCCCGAGGAAATCCGCAATCAGATTCACGGAGTCGAGACGATCTTCGCCGTCCATGACGCGGAAGGCACCCAGCTTGCGCTCGTCGCCGACCGCAATCTGGCGTTCTTCCTCGCGCGCCAGCACGACAAGGTGCCGATGACGGTGCATTGACGGCAGGGTGAGGACTGGCTTGCTTTGCTACGCTCGCAATGACGGGGGATGGCGGCAGCCCCCCTCCCCCCCGTCATTGCGAGGAGGCGTCAGCCGACGCGGCAAGCCAGAAACGTTGGACATCTGGGTTGCTTCGCTGCCGCTCGCAATGACGGGGCGGT
>CAYUBT010000190.1:0-4660 GCA_964443055.1 uncultured Rubellimicrobium sp. | reverse complement strand
CGCCTCCTCGCAATGACGACGGGGACGGGTGAGCGGCTGCCCCCGTCATCGCGAGCGCCGCGAAGCAGCCCGGCTTTCCAACGTTCCGGCTTGCCGCACCCGGATCCGCCTTCCGCAATGACGAGGAGTCTGCCGGTCGGCCGTAACCCCCTGATTGCACCCTGAATCCGGGAAAGGGTGTGCCGATACGCGAACCCGTTCCGAGCAGGCTGGACGGCACCGGGCCGGGGGGCTAAGCGATGCCAATGGTCCGCAACCCGCTCCTTCGCTCTGCCCTGCCCGGACTTGGCCGGGAAAGTCGCGACCTCGTCGGTCTCGGCCTGCCGCTCGTGGGTAGCGCAGTCGCGGGATTCCTTGTCCACATGACCGACATCATCCTGCTTGGATGGTATGATCTGGTGGCGCTTGCCGCGGGCACGCTTGCGACCTCGTTCTTCTTCAACATCTTCATCCTGGGCGCGGGTTTCGCCAATGCGGTCCTGCCGCTGGTGGCCGAGGCCGTGGCGGCGGACGATGACACCCGTGCGCGCAGGGTCACGCGGATGGGGTTGTGGCTGTCGACGATTTTCGCCACCCTCACCCTGCCGCTGTTCTGGAACACGGGCGCGATCTTCCTTGCCATGGGCCAGCAGCCCGAAGTCGCGTCACTCGCGCAGGACTTCATGCGTATTGCCATGTGGGGGCTCTTTCCCTGGCTCGGCGTCATGGTGCTGCGCAGCTATCTCTCGGCGCAATTCCTCACCGCCGTGCAGCTCTGGATCACGGTCGCGGCCGTTGGCGTGAATGCCGTTCTCAACTACGGGCTGATCTTCGGGGCCTGGGGCCTGCCCGAACTGGGCATTCGCGGCGCGGCCTTCGGCTCGGTCCTGGTGCAGACCCTCACCTTCCTTGCGCTGGCCGCCTACACGACCTGGCGGCTGCCCGAGGCGCGGCTCTGGCAGAGGCTCTGGCGTCCCGACCCCGAGGCCATGCGCGATGTCTTCCGCCTCGGCTGGCCCATCGGCGTGACCTCGCTGTCGGAATCGGGGCTCTTCACCGTCTCGGCCATCATGATGGGCTGGATCGGCACGCTGGAGCTTGCCGCCCATGGCGTCGCCTCGCAGCTCACCGCGCTGACGTTCATGTTCCATATCGGCATGACACAGGCCGCGACGGTCCATGCGGGTCGTGCCTATGGCCGCCGAGACCAGGTGGAACTCGTGCGTGTGGGCGTCGCCTCGATCTTCGTCGCGCTCGGATTCGGGGCGCTGGTCGTGATCGGCTTCGTCACCTTCAATCACGAGCTGGTGGGCCTGTTCCTGCGCGCCGAGGATGCACGCCGGGGTCTCGTCATCCTCCTCGGGGCCGAGCTTCTGCTCTTCGCCGCGCTCTTCCAGTTCGCTGATGCCGGCCAGGCGGTGGCGCTGGCGCTCCTGCGCGGGGTGCAGGACACGCGCGTCCCGATGTGGCTGGCCGCCTTCGCCTACTGGTGCGTGGGCATTCCCGCAGGCTATCTTCTGGCTTTCCACGCCGGGCTGGGTCCGGTCGGCATCTGGCTTGGCCTGACCACCGGGCTGGGCATGGCCGCGCTGTTGCTGATGCTGCGGTTCTGGCGGCAGAGTATCAGGATCATCGCCCCCGGGGTTGCGCATGTTTGACTGGCTCACCGGCTGGATCGAGGAAGGCGGCAGCATCGGCGTGGGCATTCTGATGCTGGCCGAGAATGTCTTTCCGCCGATCCCCTCCGAACTGATCATGCCGTTGGGGGGCTATCTGGCCGCCATCGCCCGTCTGCACTGGCTGGCCGTGCTGGTCGCCGGGGTCACAGGCTCGGTGCTGGGTGCCTGGTTCTGGTACTGGCT
The DNA here is from genome assembly GCA_964443055.1 of uncultured Rubellimicrobium sp. Classification (GTDB taxonomy): domain Bacteria; phylum Pseudomonadota; class Alphaproteobacteria; order Rhodobacterales; family Rhodobacteraceae; genus JADYZU01. The sequence continues at coordinate 2,819 of CAYUBT010000190.1, read as the reverse complement.
GGGGCGGGCGCTGGGGCGCGAGCGGCTCCTGTGGCTCATCGCGCGGTGGGGCCATTGGGCGACGATCACCACCGGCGAGACCGAGGCCAGCCTGCGCTGGTTCGAGAAGCGCGGCGAATGGGCGGTGTTCCTCGGCAGGATGATTCCGATCGTGCGCACGCTCATCTCGGTTCCCGCCGGGCTCAACCGCATGGGGCAGGTGAAGTTCCTGCTCCTGACCGCAGCGGGAAGCCTGATCTGGATCGGCGCACTTACCGGGGCGGGCTGGGTGCTCAAGACGCAATATGCGCGGGTCGAGGACTGGCTCGATCCGGTGACGACCGTGATCATCGCCGCCGTGGTCGTCACCTATGTCTGGCGCGTCATCCGCCTCTACATGCGGTCGCGGCGCTGATCTCAGTCCTCCTTCGTCACCCGTTCGGCCTTGCGCCGCACGAGCATGCCGCGCAGGTCGTGCATGGCCAGAAGCAGCGGGTCGGTCACGGCCTCGAGTTCCTCGTCCGTCGCCCGTGACTGCGCCCATTGCGTCGTGAGGTTCAGGTGGTCCACCGTCCGGCGGATATCGTCGAGCGTGCGCCGCGCCAGTTCCCCGCGCCGCGCCTCGAGCCAGTCCGCAATCGCCGCGTGATCGGCCTCGGTCAGGTCCCGGTCACCCTGCGCGCGGACCTGGCCGTTATTCACATTGACCGTGGCAATCTGCTCGAATTCGAGCCGCCTCTGCCGGTTGTCGGTGCTCACGCGGAAGACCAGCGCGCCATTCTCGCGGATGCGGAAGTAATGATCCGGCAGATCGTCAGTCATCGCAGGCCTTTCGTGCTGGCGCGGCGACCCTAGCCGCGCCGCCGTCCTGCGCAAAGCGTCAAATCCGCCTCAATGCCATCGCGCGCAGAAATCACCGATCCTGGCACAGGCCTCGTGCAACAATTCGTCCGAAGCCGCGTAACTGATGCGGAAATGCGGCGAGAGGCCGAAGGCCGCACCGAAGACCACCGCGACGCCTGTCTCCTCCAGCAGCGCGGTGACGAAATCCTCGTCCGAATCGATGCGCCGCCCGCCCGCGCTCGTGCGGCCGATCAGGGCGGAAATCCCGGGATAGACATAGAAGGCCCCCTGCGGCACCGGACAGCGGATGCCGGGGATGGCGTTGAGCGCCTTGACCACCAGATCACGCCTGCGCGCGAAGGCCGCGCGGAAACCCGGCAGGAAATCCTGCGGGCCTTCCAGGGCCGCCAGCGCCGCCCATTGGCCGATCGACGAGGGATTCGAGGTCGATTGCGACTGGATCACCGCCATGGCGCGGATCAGGTCCGCAGGCCCCGCCCCGTAGCCGATGCGCCAGCCGGTCATCGCATAGGCTTTCGAGACGCCGTTGACGGTGAGCGTGCGTGCCTTCAGCGCAGGCTCGACCTGCGCGGGCGTGGTGAATGCGAACCCGTCGTAGACAAGATGTTCATAGATGTCGTCTGCCATCACCAGCACCTGCGGATGCGCCAGCAGCACCTGCGCAAGGGCGGCGATCTCGTCGCGCGCATAGGCCGCGCCGGTCGGGTTGCCGGGGGAGTTGAGGATGAGCCATTTCGTCCGCTCCGTGATCGCCCCCGCCAGCGCCCCGGGCGTGAGGCGGAAGCCGTTCTCGACCGTGGTGGGCAGGATCACCGGCGTGGCCCCGGCAAGGCGGACAATATCGGGATAGCTTACCCAGTAGGGCGCGGGGATGAGCACCTCGTCGCCGGGATCGAGCGTGGCGAGCAGCGCGTTGAAGATCACCTGCTTGCCGCCGGTGCCCACGGTGATCTGGTCCACGCCGTAAGCCAGCCCGTTCTCGCGCGCGAATTTGGCGACGATGGCGCGTTTCAGTTCGGGGATGCCATCGACGGGCGTATAGCGTGTGCGCCCTTCGCTGATCGCCGCCATTCCCGCCGCGCGGATATGTTCGGGCGTGTCGAAATCGGGCTCACCGGCCGAAAGCGCGATGATGTCGCGGCCCGCCGCCTTCAGTTCCAGCGCGCGGCCGGTGATCGCCACCGTGGGCGAGGGGCGGATTCGGGCGAGTGCGGCGGAAAGTTGCAGCATGGGCGGGGTCCGGCAATGGCAAAGGAACAACCCTCGTGTCATAGGAGGCGCGGCCTGAAGCGGCAAGGAGGCGGATGATGGAGACCAGGGCAGCGCGGCTGGGACGGATTCGCCTGCGCTCGATGCGGCGCGGGATGCGCGAGATGGACCTGATCCTCGGCGCTTTCGTCGAAAATGCGCTCGAGACGATGTCCGACGACGACCTCGCCGCCTATGAATCCCTGCTGGCCGAGGACGATCATGACCTCTATCGCTGGATTCTCGGGCTTGATCCCGCGCCCGCAGCCCATGTGGCGCTGATCGCCCGGATCGCCCGGGCGGCCGAAGGGATCGCGACCCGGGCCGCGCGAGGCATCTGACGCCTCCTCCTCCGCTTAACCGAATCTTGGGCGCTGATCGGGCACAAGGGGAGGGACGGCGGAAAGGAACCGGCGATGAGCATTCACGCACAGATCACCCCGGCGGGCCTGCCCGCGCATGCGGCGGGCTTTCTCTCGGGCTATCTCGAAATGCTCAACCTGCTCGAACGGCTGCACCGGCTGCTTCTCGACGTGATCAAGGACGAATTCGAACGGCTCGGCCTGCGCGACCTGAACCCGGTGCAGGCGCTGCTGCTGTTCAACATCGGCGATGCCGAGGTGACGGCGGGCGAGTTGAAGAGCCGCGGCTACTATCAGGGCTCGAACGTCAGCTACAATCTCAAGAAACTGGTCGAGATGGGCTACATGAACCATGAACGTTCGGAA
>CAYUBT010000189.1:0-4685 GCA_964443055.1 uncultured Rubellimicrobium sp. | reverse complement strand
CCAGATGATGCGCGTCATCTCGTCCCCGTCGAGTTCGACGACGGGATTGGCAACCTTGATCTTCGACATGAATGTCCCCTTGGTCAGGTCTCGTGCATCCGGGCCCCGATAGCCGAGATCGGCCCAGGGTAAAAGATCTGCATGCGGGCGGTGTCAGGGCTCCGCTGCCCCCGTCAGTACGAGCGGCAGCGACGCAACCCAGATGTCCCGCCATTCTGGCTTGCCGCGTCGGCTTGCGCCTCCTCGCAATGACCGAAGGCGTGATGCGTTCGGAGCTGCCGTTCGCTCAGGTCTTCCCGCTCGCCTGCGCGCGGCGTTCGGCGAGATAGGCGCGGGCCCTTGCCTCGGCCGTGCGGATGCGCACGGCGGTCAGGAAGGCTTCCTGGGTGGTGCTCGATCCTGCGCCGATGACTTTCGAGACTTCGGCGACGAGATCCTCGTCGCCCAGTTCCCGCGCCAGCGCGAGCGCCTCCTGCGCGAGGTCGTCGGCGATACGTGCGGTGATGTCGCTCATGCCCCTACCGCGTCGTCTCGGTCAGGCGGCGGGCGACATAGGCTTTCACCGTCTCGATCATCACGTCCATATGCGGATCCTCGAAGAAATGGCCCGCACCCTCCAGCACCTCGTGGGTGATGGTGATTCCCTTCTGCTCGTGCAGCTTGTTGACGAGCGCGAGCGTGTCCGCGGGCGGGGCCACGCGGTCGGCCGAGCCGTTGATGACCAGCCCGGAGGAGGGGCAGGGGGCGAGGAAGGAGAAATCGTACATGTTGGCGGGCGGTGCGACCGAGACGAACCCGGTCACCTCGGGGCGGCGCATGAGAAGCTGCATCCCGATCCAGGCCCCGAAGGAGAATCCGGCGATCCAGCAATGTTTGGAATTCGTGTTCATCGACTGCAGGTAGTCGAGCGCGGCCGCCGCATCCGAGAGTTCGCCGATGCCCTGGTCATATTCCCCCTGCGACCTTCCGACGCCACGGAAGTTGAAACGAAGCACGGTAAATCCCAGATCATGGAAGGCATAGTGCAGATTGTAGACGACACGATTGTTCATCGTACCGCCGAATTGCGGATGGGGATGCAGAATGATGGCGATGGGCGCATCGCGGCCCTTCTGGGGATGGTAGCGGCCTTCGAGACGGCCTTCGGGACCGGGGAAGATGACTTCGGGCATGAACCCCTCCAACGTCGGGCCGCATTCTTGACAGAAATACCGGCAGACTCTAGAACGTTTCTAAATGTTAACGCTGACGCCTGCGGCGCGGGATCAGGCGAGCACCCCCGAGTTAGTCGTGGCAGGGGTGCGCGTCAATGGATGGGCCGGGCCGCACCGGTGCGAGGCAGGAGGCCAGGCGGACGATGAAACTCTCGACGAAGGGACGTTATGCAATGGTGGCGCTCGTGGAGCTTGCACTCCAGCCTGCGGGCCAGCGCCTGAATCTCGCCGAGATTGCCCGGCGCGAGGATATCTCGCTCGCCTATCTCGAGCAGCTCTTTGTGCGGCTCAGGCGCGCGGGTCTGGTCGACGCGGTGCGCGGCCCGGGCGGGGGCTATTCACTTGCCCGGCCGGCTGCCGAAATCGCGGTGGTCGATATCCTGACCGCCGTAGACGAGGATCTCTCGGCCCTGTCACGGGGGGCGGGGGCCGAAGGGGCAAGTTCGGGCACGCGCGCGCAATCGCTCGCGAACCGGCTGTGGGAAGGGCTCTCGGCCCATGTCTATGTCTATCTCCGCCAGCAGAGCCTCGCGGATGTGGTGACCAACCGGCTGACTCCCTGTCCGGCGGTCCCGCTTCTGTTCGAGGTGGTGGATTAGGGATGTTGCCCCGCCCCTGCGGGGCGCCCCGGGGTGTTTGTGCGAAGATGAGGAATCGAAGGACCCGGCGATGAGCGCGCGCGTCTATCTGGATCACAATGCGACCATGCCGCTGCGCCCCGAGGCGCGCGAGGCGATGATCACGGCCATGGATGTGGTGGGCAATCCCTCCTCTGTCCATGCCGAGGGCCGTGCCGCACGGGCGGTGGTCGAGCGGGCGCGCGTTCAGGTGGCCGCGGCGGTTGGCTGCACGCCGTCCGAAGTCGTCTTCACCTCGGGCGCGACCGAGGCCGCGACGATCCTGCGCCGCTTCGAGGGTGATGTCACTGTCGAGCCCACGGCGCATGACGCGCTCTGGGCCTGGCACGGGGGCGGGGAGCGGATGCTTGCCGTCGGCGTGGCCTGTGGCGAGACCGGGGTCGTCAACGACCTGCCCGTGCGTGACGATGAGGGCATGTGGCATTTCGGCGCACTGAAGGGGCGCTCGCTCCTGCTGGACGCTACCCAGGCCCTGGGCCGCATCCCCTTCGCCTACTCCTGGACGGGGGCGGCGCTGGCCATCGTCTCGGCGCACAAGCTGGGCGGGCCCAAGGGCGTGGGGGCCCTGATCGTGAAGGACGGACTCGACTCCGGGCCGTTGCAGCCCGGCGGCGGGCAGGAACTGGGGCGGCGTTCGGGGACGGAAAACGTGATCGGCATTGCCGGGTTCGGTGCGGCCGCCGAGGCGGCGATGCACGATCTGGCGAATGGTGTCTGGGACGAGGTCGCCACCTTGCGCGACCTCTTTGAAGAGGTTATTTCAACCGAAGAAAAGTCGAGTATTTTTCTCGGGAAAAACGGCGTGCGACTGCCCAACACGACACTGATGATCACGCCGGGCTGGAAGGGGGCGACCCAGGTGATGGCGATGGACCTCGCCGGTTTCGCCGTCTCGGCCGGGGCCGCCTGTTCGAGCGGCAAGGTGAAGGTGAGCCGGGTCCTGCGTGCCATGGGTTTCGACAAGGATTCGGCCGGTTCGGCGATCCGCGTCTCGCTCGGGACCGGGACGACAAGAGATGAGGTGCTGCGCCTGGCCGAAGCCTGGCTGGGCAAGCGCAAGGCCATGCGCGAACGCGCGGCATGACGGAAGGAATGACGATGAATGTGAGCGAAAAGATCGAGGTGCGCGAGGGCGTGGACGAGGCGACGGTTGCCGCCGTCCATGAGCTGTCAGGCACCTACAAACACGGCTGGGAAACCGACATCGAGATGGAGTTCGCCCCCAAGGGGCTGAATGCCGATATCGTGCGCCTGATTTCCGAGCGCAACGAAGAGCCCGAATGGATGACCGAATGGCGGCTTGCGGCCTATGAGCGCTGGCTGCAGCTCGAGATGCCCGACTGGGCGATGCTGGACATTCCCGAGATCGACTTCCAGGACCAGTATTACTACGCCCGCCCGAAAAGCATGATGGTGCGGCCGAAATCGATCGACGAGGTCGATCCCAAGCTGCTGGCCACCTATGAGAAACTCGGCATCCCGTTGCAGGAACAGATGATCCTCGCCGGTGTCGAAGGGGCCGAGGGCACGCCTGCGGACGCGCGAAAGGTCGCGGTCGATGCGGTGTTCGATTCGGTCTCGGTCGGGACCACTTTTCAGGAGGAACTGAAGAAGGCGGGGGTGATCTTCTGCCCGATCTCGCAGGCGATCCGCGAACACCCCGAACTGGTGAAGAAATACCTGGGTTCGGTTGTGCCGGTGAGCGACAACTTCTATGCCACGCTCAACAGCGCGGTCTTCTCGGACGGCTCGTTCGTCTATGTGCCGCCCGGCGTGCGCTGCCCGATGGAGCTGAGCACCTATTTCCGCATCAATGCCGAGAATACCGGCCAGTTCGAGCGCACGCTGATCATCGCCGACAAGGGCTCTTACGTCAGCTATCTCGAAGGCTGCACCGCCCCCAAGCGCGACACGGCCCAGCTGCACGCCGCCGTGGTCGAGATCGTGGTCGAGGAAGATGCCGAGGTGAAATATTCCACGGTCCAGAACTGGTATCCGGGCGACGAGGACGGCAAGGGCGGCATCTACAACTTCGTGACCAAACGCGGCGACTGCCGCGGGGCCCGTTCGAAGATCTCGTGGACCCAGGTCGAGACTGGCTCGGCCATTACCTGGAAATACCCGAGCGTGGTGCTGCGCGGGGACGATTCCGTCGGCGAGTTCTACTCGGTCGCGGTTACTCGCGGAATGCAGCAGGCCGACACCGGCACCAAGATGACGCACATCGGCAAAAATACCAGATCGACCATCATTTCCAAGGGTATTGCCGCTGCGCGAGGCGAGCAGTCGTATCGTGGTCTGGTCAAGGTTGTTCCACGGGCTGCCAATGCCCGCAATTTCACGCAGTGCGATTCGCTCCTGATTGGCGACAGGTGCGGCGCCCACACATTCCCGTATGTAGAGTCAAGAAACAGTACCGCCATACTGGAACATGAGGCCACGACATCGAAGATCGGCGATGATCAAATGTTCTATTGCCAGCAACGCGGCCTGTCGGAAGAAGACGCAGTGAGCCTGATCGTGAATGGCTTCTGCAAGGACGTGTTCAAGGAATTGCCCATGGAATTCGCTGTCGAGGCGCAAAAACTGCTCAACGTCACTTTGGAAAACGCTGTTGGATGACGCTCTGACTACCATGACATCATTTCAAAACCAAGGGCATGCCGTCAATGTGACCCCGCCCTTCACTCTTGTAAAACATATGATTTCAATACAGAACCTTCACGCAGAAGTCGATGGCAAGCCTATTCTCACCGGCGTCAACCTTGACGTTCCCGCCGGTGAGGTCCACGCCATCATGGGCCCGAACGGCTCCGGCAAATCCACCCTGGCC
>CAYUBT010000188.1:0-4807 GCA_964443055.1 uncultured Rubellimicrobium sp. | reverse complement strand
GTCATTGCGAGGAGGCGTCAGCCGACGCGGCAAGCCAGCAGCGTGAGGACCGGGTCGCTTCGCTGCCGCTCGCGATGACGGACGGCGTGATGACTTCCGCGGCCCTGCTGCGGCTTGTTGCGTGATTGTGGGCCGGACGCATTCCGTGGCATGCAGCGCCTGATCCTTGACAGATCCATGACAACGGAGGCGGCTGATGGCGAAGATGATCCACTCGATGATCCGCGTGCTCGATGAGGCGCGCTCCCTGACCTTCTACAGGACGGCATTCGGGCTCGAAGTCGCCGAACGGCTTGATTTCGAGAGTTTCACCCTTGTCTATCTGGGCAATGCTGAAACCGGCTTCGAACTGGAGCTGACCGTCAACAAGGGCCGCGACGAACCCTATGCGCCGGGCGACGGCTACGGGCATCTGGCCGTTTCGGTCGATGATCTCGAGGCCGAACATGCCCGGCTCGAGGCGGCGGGGCTCGGGCCGCGCGAGATCGTGGACTTCGCCCCCGGCGGTGATGTGATTGCAAGGTTCTTCTTCATTGCCGACCCGGACGGCTACCAGATCGAAGTGCTGCAGCGCGGCGGACGCTATCAGTAGCCCCGCCGCCCGGACCATACGCCGCGCTTGCCTCTGCGGGGCCGGTGACTAGTTTGGCCCGCATCGGCGCGATATGCGCAGGAATGTCCCGGAGGTTCCGATGAAGCTCATCATGTCAGCGCTCTCGCCCTATGCGCGAAAGGTGCGCGTCCTGATCCGCGAGGCAGGGCAGAAGGACGAGGTCGAGGAGGTCGCCGTCACCACGAGTGCCTTTGCAACTGACGAATCGGTCAGGACCGCACATCCGACGGCGCGGATTCCGGTGCTTCTGCGCGACGACGCTCGCCCGCTGCACGACAGCCGCGTCATCACCCGTTATCTCGATGACCTGTGGAATGTCGGGCTCTATCCGTCGGACCGGCTGTGGGAAGTGCTTGCCCTTGAGGCGGCGGCCGACGGGATCACCGATTCGGCGCTGGTCATGACCTATGAGATGCGCCTGCGCCCCGAGGAAAAGCAGTGGACGGACTGGCTTGATGCACATTGGGGCAAGATCACCAACGCGCTCGACATGCTCGAGGCGGAGGCCGACGACATTTCCGCGCGGCCAATCGACATGGGCCAGATCGCACTCGCTTCGGCGCTGGGGTATCTCGACCTGCGTCATGATGCGCGTGGCTGGCGCGAGGGGCACGAGAAACTCGCGGCATGGTATGCGCATTTCGCCGAACGCAGCAGCATGAAGGCCACCCGGCCGGACTGAGCGGACCACAAGCCAGCTTGCGGGAGCGGGGGCGGTGGGCGATATTGGCACATGGCCCTGCCTCCGACATTTCTTGACGATCTGCGCACCCGGCTTTCGCTCGCGAATGTGGTCGGGCGCAAGGTCACATGGGACATGCGCCGCTCGAACCAGGCCAAGGGCGACTGGTGGGCGCCCTGTCCGTTCCACCAGGAAAAGACCGCCTCGTTCCATGTCGATGACCGCAAGGGCTTCTATTACTGTTTCGGCTGCCACGCGAAGGGCGATATGGTGAGCTTCGTGCGCGAGACCGAGAATGTCTCGTTCATGGAGGCGGTCGAGATTCTGGCACGAGAGGCGGGGATGGAGATGCCCGCCCGTGATCCGCGCGCCGCCGAACGCGCCGACCGGCGGCAGGAACTGTCGCATGTGCTCGAGGAGGCGGCGGGCTTTTACGCGCTGCAGTTGCGTACGGCGGCCGCGCGGAATGCGCGCGACTATCTGTCCGGCCGGGGTCTGGGTGAGGACGTGCTGGCGCGCTGGCAGATGGGGCTTGCACCTGGCGGGCGCGACACCGTGCTGCGCCATCTGGCCGACAAGGGAATCGCCGCCGCCGATGTGGTCGAGGCGGGGCTCGCCATCCGGCCTGACGACGGCGGCGCGCCCTACGACCGTTTCCGGGGTCGCATCATGTTCCCGATCCGTGACGGACGCGGGCGGCTCATCTCGTTCGGGGGACGCTCGCTCGACCCGGCGGCACCCGCGAAATATCTCAACGGCCCCGAGACCCTTCTGTTCGACAAGGGCCGCACATTGTTCAATCTTGATCGCGCGCGGGGGCTGGCCGGGAAGGCGGGGCCGCTGGTCGTGGCCGAGGGCTACATGGACGTGATCGCGCTCCATGAGGCGGGGTTCGCGGCTGTCGCGCCGCTCGGCACGGCGGTGACCGAGGATCAGTTGCGCCTGATGTGGCGCGTTGATGACGAGCCGGTCGTGGCGCTTGACGGTGACGATGCAGGACTGCGTGCGGCGCTGCGGCTGGTCGACCTCGCCCTGCCCAGCCTCGAGGCCGGGAAGGGGTTGCGCTTCGCGCTGCTGCCCGGCGGGACGGACCCTGACGACCTGATCCGCGCGCAGGGTGCGGGCGCGATGCGGGCGTTGATCGAAAATGCCGTGCCGATGGTCCGCCTCCTGTGGCAGCGCGAGACCGCAGGCCGCGTGTTCGACAGCCCCGAAAGGCGCGCGGCGCTGGACCGCAGCCTCGGTCAGACCCTCGCAAGGATCCGGGATCCGTCGATCCGTGCACATTATCGCGACGCATTGGGCGAATTGCGCCGGAACTGGCTGCGCCCGCCGCGCCCGCGCTGGAACCGGGGCGTGCGACAGGCACCGCAGACTGCACCCCTGCATGTGAGCTTGCCGGGTGACGAGGGCCGCCTTCGTGAAGCCGTCATCCTTGCGACGCTCATCGTGAATCCCGCCGTTGCCGGTGAATTCGTTCATGACCTCGAAGTGATGGATTGCGGGGGCGAAGGGCATTCCGCCCTGCGCGATGCGATCGTCGCCCTGGCGGGCGAGGCCGACCTTCGCGGGGCGTTGGCCGCGAAGATTGGTGAGGGCGCTCTTGAACCGTTGTTCGCGATGGGCCATGTGATGCTCTGCCCGGCAGTGGCGCGACCGGGCGACGATGAACTCGCGCGCCAGACATTGCAGGAGGAATTCGGGAAGCTCCGCGCACGCCGCGGCCATTCCGCCGCAATTGAAGAGGCGAAGGCCGATATCGCGGCCATGCCGGACGAATGGCTGACGCACCGTCTGTCGGAAGCGGCCGCCGCTGTCGACGTGACCCGACCCCGCGAGACGGAAGACCTGCGCGAGGTCGATGTCGCTCCGAACGGGCTTGCCATCGACCGTGAAGAGCGGGAATTGCTCGACCGGCTCGTGGAGGGAATCGAGTTCCGACGCAAGCGGGGGCGCTGACCGGCCACGCCCGGCCGATAATCACCCGCGCGAGGATTGCGAATCACCGCCGCAGCGTATTGATTCGCTTGATTGCACAAAGCGAATCACTGATTCGCCGTAGCAGAACGACCGGGCCGCCACCCGGCCAGTATTGCAGGAGAGCCCATGGCCGCCAAGGACAGTGACGACCAGCCCGGCAATGAGACCGAGACCGAGACGGACATCTCGCTCGATGTGAGCCAGACTGCCGTCAAACGGATGATCGCCGAAGCGAAAGAGCGCGGTTACATCACCTATGACCAGCTCAACACCGTCCTGCCGCCGGATCAGGTCAGTTCCGACCAGATTGAGGACGTGATGTCGATGCTTTCGGAAATGGGCATCCAGGTCACCGAAGAGGAAGAGGGCGAGGAGCAGGAGGACGTCTCGTCCCCCGGCTCGCGCGAGGTTGCCGTCACCGACGGCGGTGCCCGCACCGTCGCCGTCGCCAGCGCGGCAACCGAGAAACTCGACCGCACCGATGATCCTGTGCGCATGTATCTGCGCGAGATGGGCACGGTCGAACTCCTGTCGCGCGAGGGCGAGATCGCCATCGCCAAAAGGATCGAGGCCGGACGTAACACGATGATCGCGGGCCTCTGCGAAAGCCCGCTGACCTTCCACGCAATCACGATCTGGCGCGACGAGCTGCTCTCCGAGGACATTCTCCTGCGCGACGTGATCGACCTCGAGGCGACCTTCGGCCACCAGATGGACGAGGACAGCGAGGACGAGTCCGTCGAGGCTGGCGATACCCAGGCCGGTGGGCGCGAACGCGCGAAGGACCCCGAACTGGATGCCGATGGCAATCCGATCAGCGGCGATGACGAGGACGATGACGACGATCCGGCCAACATGTCGCTTGCCGCCATGGAGGCGGCGCTGAAGCCGCGCGTGCTCGAGACCCTTGCCCGGATCGCCAGCGACTTCGGCCGCCTCTCGGAGATGCAGGATGCGCGGATGAGCGCGACGCTGAACGAGGACGGTTCGTTCACCGACAAGGACGAGAAGATCTATCAGACCCTGCGCTCCGAAGTGGTCGAACTGGTCAATTCACTCCATCTGCACAACAACCGCATCGAGGCGCTGATCGACCAGCTTTACGGGATCAACAAGCGCATCATGGCCATCGATTCGTCGATGGTGCGCCTGGCCGATCAGGCGCGGATCAACCGCCGCGAGTTCATCGAGGCCTACAAGGGCGCCGAACTCGACCCGACCTGGCTTGATCGCATGGAAGCGCGGCCGGGCCGCGCCTGGGCCTCGTTCATCGAACGGTCCCGCGACAAGATCGAGGAATTGCGTACGGAGATGGCCCAGGTCGGCCAGTATGTCGGTGTCGAGATCAGCGAGTTCCGCCGGATCGTCCAGCAGGTCCAGAAGGGCGAGAAGGAGGCCCGTCAGGCCAAGAAGGAGATGGTCGAGGCCAACCTGCGGCTCGTGATCTCCATTGCCAAGAAATACACCAACCGCGGTCTGCAGTTCCTTGACCTGATCCAGGAGGGGAACATCGGCCTGATGAAGGCGGTGGA
>CAYUBT010000187.1:0-4814 GCA_964443055.1 uncultured Rubellimicrobium sp. | reverse complement strand
CATCGCCACGATCATCTTCGCCCTGCCGCCGCTGGTACGGCTGACGAATCTCGGCATCCGCCAGGTCAATCGCGAACTGATCGAGGCCGGGCAGGCCTTCGGTTCGACACCGCGCCAGATCCTGTGGGAAATCCAGCTTCCGCTGGCGCTACGCACGATCATGACAGGCGTCAACCAGACGCTGATGCTGGCGCTGTCGATGGCCGTGATCGGGGCGCTGATCGGGGCGGGCGGTCTGGGGCTGACCGTCTATACCGGGCTCGGGCGGCTCGATGTCGGCTATGCCACGATTGGCGGCCTCGGGATCGTGCTGATGGCAATCATCCTCGACCGGATCACGGAAGCCTTCGGCAGCGGCGATGCCGCGCGACGGCGAGCCGCAGGCCGCAGGAACGCAAAATGAACAACCACCGATTCAACTGACCATGCAACACCAGGGGAGGACACCATGAAGACCGAAAGTTTCATATTTGCCGGCGCGATATCGCTGGTTCTGGCCGTGCCCGCCGTGGCCCAGGACTTACCGGGCACGGGCGTGACCGTTAACATGGCACAGCCAACATGGGACACCGAATGGTTCCAGGCACAGATCTACCGTTCGCTGCTGCAGGAGCTGGGCTACACCGTCGACCAGCCGGTCTCGCTCGACAATCCACCCTTCTATCAGGCGGTCGCGCAGGGTGACGTCGATTTCTGGGCCTCGGCCTGGTTCCCGCTCCACAACACCTATCTCGAAGAGATCGAGGGCAAGGCCAGCCGCGTGGGCATGATGGCTCCGGGCGGTGCGCTTCAGGGCTATCTGATCGACCGCGCCACGGCCGAAGCTCATGACATCAAGTATATCGAACAGCTTCGCGACCCCGAGATCGCCGCGCTCTTCGATGCGGACGATGACGGCAAGGCTGACATGGTGGCGTGCCCGCCCGGCTGGGGCTGCGAGCTGACCATCACCTACCAGATGGAAGCCTATGACCTGAACGACACCGTCACCCAGATCCAGGCCTCCTATTCCGCCTCGATGGCTGACGCGATCGCGCGCTTCCAGGCCGGGGAGCCGATCCTCTTCTACACTTGGACGCCCAACTGGACGGTGGGTGAACTGAAGCCGGGCGAGGATGTGGTCTGGTTGCAGGTCCAGTCTGCCGCACTCCCCGACGACCAGAAGGACATGGAGGACTACATCTCGGTCGCGGGTGTCACCGGCTGCGCCGACGATCCCTGCGTGATGGGCTGGCCCGCCAACGACATCGAGGTCGTGGCCAATGACCAGTTCCTCGCCGACAATCCGGCGGCGGCGGCGCTTCTGGCCGAGATGAGCATCCCGCTGGCCGATATCTTTGCGCAGAACGCCGAGATGAACGCCGGTGCCTCGCGTCCCGAGGACATCGAGGCCCAGGCCCAGGCCTGGATCGCGGATCATCGTGAGCTTGCCGACGGCTGGATCGCCAACGCACTCGCAGCCGCGAACTGAGCTTCGGCGCGAACAGGTCTCCGGGCGGGTATGGCTCGCCCGGAGATACAGGTGAATCGCATTCAAAGCTCCCGCTGATGCGGGGCTCTGGCCGCTTCACCATCAGGGCCGGGAGCGGTTTTCAGACGGGATCGCCGGACCGGGCCGGTTCAGCTCTCTGACTCGCAAGGGCCGTCGAAACAGGCGAGCGCGCGCGCCAACTCTTCCGAGGTCGGGGCGATCAGGAAGCCGCCGTTGCAGACATCCGTCCTGAAACTGAACGTCCCGTCCTGTTCCGCGATGAAGACCAGCGCCGGTTCCGGCCCGGACGGCAGGCCACCGCAATTGTCGTCAAGGCAGGACGACAGGATGGTGACATCGAACCGTGCGTGCCGGTCGTAGCCGGCGGGTGTCGCCAGATGGCCCTCGAAGGTGGCGGTGAATGATGCGCGCGACTGGCTGCCCTCATCAAAGGCGGGGACCGGGCCCTTCGGGGTCAGGGTGCCAAGGGCCATGAGATAGTTCCCGGGCCGTTCGTCATGGCTCCTGAAGATCCTCTCGACATCGCGCTCGGGGTAGGGACAGGTCAGCGCCGACCCGACAGTGGCGGCCCCCGCACCGAGCAGGAAGCCGCAGAGCAGGGCTTTCGCGAGACGTCCAGGGCGCTTTGCGGCGTCTGTCACGGCGATCACCCTCTTCATCGGGAAACGGATCTTGCGCAGCCAGGTTACCGGAATCCGCGCATTCTGGCCAGTTCCATGACAAAGCCGGTCGAGACAGCGTCGGGACGGTCAGGCGGTCGCCATGCCGGGCACCCGGCGTTCGAGCAGACGCAGCAGGAGCTTCATCATCCCGAGCGCCAGGAGAACCACCGCCATGATGCAGACCGAGAAGGCGGCAGCCTGGGTCGAGAAACCGGCCTGGTCGAGATGCAGAACCGAGACGGCGGCCACGCTGACCCGGGGGGTGATGAGGAAGATCACCGCCGACAGCGTGACCATGGCGCGCATGAACAGGAAGAAGAAGACCGCGACCAGGACCGGCCCCATGACCGGCAGGACCGCATCCCGGATCCCCCGCAGCGGTCCGCCGCCCATGCAGGTCACGGTTTCCTCGAGCGCCGGCGGCACTGTGCGGATGCCGGCCACCATCGTGAGAAATCCCTGCGAATGGTAATGGTAGAAATTGCACAGGGCGATGAGCAGGACCGAGCCGTAAAGGATGCCGGGGAACACTGCCTGGGTGTTGAAAGCCAATACATAGGACAGGCCGAGCACCAGCCCCGGCACGCCGACAGGCACGATGGCGAGCAGATAGATGGCCTTGGCGAGACCGCGGCCAAGCTGCCTCTGGGTCAGAGTCAGCGCGAAAAGCAGCAGCGTGCCGATCCCCGCAGTCAGCGCCGAGGCATAGAGCGAGGTCCAGAGCGGCGCATAGCCGTTCGACTGGGTGATGTTGTAGTTGCGGAACGTCATCTCGAGCCGGTAGGGCCAGAGCCGGACGAAGCTGGCGAAGACCACCGTTGCGACCACGACAATCAGGAACAGCGCGGTGGCATGTGCGATGGCCCCCAGCGGCAGGTCGCGCTTCCAGGCGCGGTTCGGCCTGACGGGGATGGCGCTCTCGTTGCCCGATTCGCGCCGGGCCGCAACCTTCTCGATATAAAAGGCCAGCAATGTGGGGATGAGAAGAAGCATCCCGATCACGGCACCCATGTTGAAATTCATCTGCCCGACGACCTGGGCATAGATCTCGGTGGCGAGGACGCGGAAGTTGCCGCCGACCACCGCGGCATTGCCGAAATCGGTGATCGTGACGGTGAAACAGACAAAGGCCGCGCTCAGGAGGCCGAAGCGGGCCCCGGGCAGGGTGATGTCCCGAAATCTCCGCCACGGCGAGGCACCCAGCACCATGGCCGCGTCATACTGCCTCGTATCAGAATGGCGCAGCGAGGCCGTGAGGATCATGACCGCCTGCGGCAGCGCATACATCGCGTTCGAGATCACGAGGCCCGGCAGGCCGTAGATCTGGATTCCCCATCCGAACCACTGGTTGATCAGGCCGTTGCGCCCGAACAGGAAGATCAGTCCGAGCGCCTGCACCAGCGACGGGGCCAGAAGCGGCAACACCAGCGCCAGCGACACCAGCCAGCGAAACGGCATCCGCGTACGCTGGAGGGCATAGGCAATAGCGAAACCCAGGACGACGCAGATCAGCGTCGTCAGCCCGCTCATGAGCAGCGAGTTGCCGAGCACCCGCCAGATATGCGCCTGTGACAGGGTCTGGATATAGTTGCCGAACCCAAGCCCGCCTTCCGGCAGGGTCAGGCTGCGGCGGACGATGATTGCCGTCGGAAAGACGAAGAACATCGCCAGCCCGGCCAGTGGCACCACCATCGAGACCCAGAACAGGAGCCGTCCCTCGGCCGAGGGACGCGGACGCGCCGGCGAGCGACTCATGCCGTCACCCAGACACCGGCATCCGGGGCGAGGCGCATGGCGACCCGCTGGCCCGGCGCGAGACCCTGGCCGTGCCGCGACTCGGCCAGAAGGGACGTGCCCTGCCAGTCAAGGGTCACACGGTTGAGATTGCCCAGAAACGTGACCCCGCTCACCACCGCCTCTCCCTCGGGATCAGCGGTGAGGGTGATGTCCTCGGGACGCAAAGCCAGCAGCCGGTCGCCCGCCGGGGCGGTGCGGCCCAGACGTCCGGCGACATCCGGTGCAAGAAAGTTCGACGTACCGACGAAATCCGCGACAAAGCGGGTCCGGGGTCGCGCATAGACATCTTCGGGCGTGCCGATCTGTTCGATCGTTCCGGCATTCATGCAGACGACCTTGTCGGCCATGGTCAGCGCCTCTTCCTGATCATGGGTCACCATGATCGTCGGAATCCCGAGCCGTCGCTGCACGTCGCGGATTTCGGTGCGCAACTCGACCCGCACACGCGCATCGAGTGCCGAGAGCGGCTCATCGAGAAGAAGCAGTGCCGGCTCTACGGCGAGCGCGCGGGCGATAGCCACACGCTGCTGCTGGCCGCCCGAAAGCTGCCAGGGGAAGCGGTCTGCAAAAGGCGAGAGATGAACCATCTCCATCAACTGACCGACCTTGGCCGCGATCTCGGCGGCAGGGGTGCGGCGGATGGTCAGGCCGTAGCCGATATTTGCGGCCACCGTCATATGCGGAAAGAGGGAATAGGACTGGAAGACGATCCCGAAGCCGCGATGCTGCGCATCGACACTGGCCAGATCGCGACCGCCCAGGGTCAGCGTGCCGGAATCGAACGGCTCGAGCCCGGCGATGATCCGCAGCAGCGTGGTCTTGCCGCAGCCGGAGGGGCCAAGCAGACAGATGAATTCATCACC
>CAYUBT010000186.1:0-4841 GCA_964443055.1 uncultured Rubellimicrobium sp. | reverse complement strand
TGTAGCCCGCGTGGGCACCGTAATAGGTGCCGTCCAAGGTTCCCCTCGGGTCACCCGATTCGACAATGTCCAAATCCACTTTTCCGGCATGAAGGCCGACATAGAAGCCGCTCCAGTCCGCGGTGGGCTGCGGAGCAGGAATGACAGGAACGATCTCGACCGGCTCGGGCGCGGGGGCAAGGCCCCCTGCGAAGGCAGGTGCCGACAGTGCGACGACGGCGACGCTGGCAAGAACGCTCTTCAACATCTGGTCCCCCATGGGCAAGAGTGATGGGGAGAGGTTAACATATTTTATCGGACACGCGGACTCGATTCACTTCATGCACAAGGGCGATGCGATCACGTTTTCGTGACAACTGGACCAAAGAAACTCGTCATTGCGAGGAGCCGCAGGCGACGCGGCAAGCTACCCGCATCCATCAGCACGCAGCACCTGATGTCGCACTCAACCGGCACCGGGCGCTTCGCATTGCTCGCGATGACGAGAGATGGTGGCGTGGTCGGACGACAACGACAAAGGGGGCCACGATGGCCCCCTTTCGAAACTTCGGTTTTGGGTGGTTCAGAAGCTGAACGACGCGCGCAGCGAAATGACATCGGCGGACGCTTCGGCACCAGGAATTCCGGCGAAGTCATCGGTCGTCACGTGATTGTACTCAGCCCCGAGACGCCAGTTGTTGGTCATCGCGTAATCAAGGCCGGCACCGATCAGCGAGAAGTTGTCGCTCACCGAAGCGCCGGAGTCGGTCGCCTCGATACGGGCAATCCCAGCGACGGCATAGGGAAGAAGATTGCCCATGTCATAGCCAAGCCGCACCTTCGCGGCAGCCATCGAATCTGCGCTGTTGTTGTTGGTCAGGGAGATCCCGCCCAGATCCGTCCAGGCCAGTTCGCCGCCCACGACGATGCTGCCCAAGTCATACATGTAGCCACCATGGACGCCATAGACGGTGCCATCGCCTTCGGCATCACGGCGGTTTCCGTCATCAGTGGTGACCAGAACATCGCCGAAGCCAAGGTGTGCACCAGCATAGAACCCGGTCCAATCGGCGGAAGGCTGAACCACAGGGGCGACCGGGACGGCAACCACGGGCGCTTCGACCGGGGCGGCGAGGCCGCCTGCGAAGGCGGGGGCCGACAGCGCGACGAGCGCGACGGTGGTGAGGGCCTGTTTCAGCATCGTTTTCTCCAGAACTTGATAATGCGTTATCTGCAGATGCACACATGGTCCTCATGACCCGATTTCGCAAGGCCGCCGCCCTGCGGCAGACTGCGCGATTGCGTGATCGTTACGCCTCGCTGACGGTCCCGCCGCCCACTGCCGCGCTCACGCCGGTCGTCGCCGGGCACGATGTCGGCAGGCCGCGCACCACGCGCACGGCGAGATGGGCGAAAGCCTGTGCCTCGAGCATGTCGCCGTCGAGACCCGCCTCCTCCACCGCCATCACGGGCGGGTCGATCGCGGCGCCAAGCATCGACATCAGCGTGATATTTTTTCGCCCGCCACCCGCAACCAGCACACGCGCGGGCGGTTCGGGGCAATGCTCCATCCCCTGCATCACGGCGGCAGCGGCACAGGCGGTGAGCGTGGCCGCCGCATCGGCGTCCGGCAGCGGCGCGACGGCATCGAGCAGCCAGACCCAGGCATCCCGGTCGAGCGATTTGGGCGGAATCTTCAGGAACCAGCCATGAGCGAGAAACCGCTCGACGATCTCTCCTGCCACCTCGCCGGTCGCAGCCAGCGCCCCGCCTTCATCCTGCGAAATGCCGAGCCGGGCCTCCATCAGGTCATTGAGCGGCGCATTGGCCGGGCCGGTGTCAAAGGCCAGAAGCGCGGGGGGGGGGGGGGGGGGGGGGGCGGGGGGGGGGGGGCCGGGGGGGGGGGCGCCCCGGGCGGGGGGGGGGGCGGCGGGGTCGATCCAGGTGAGATTGCCGACACCGCCAAGATTGAGGAACGCCAGCGGTGCGCGCGCCCCCAGCCAGCGCGCAAGCGCGAAATGATAGAAGGGAGCCAGCGGCGCACCCTCGCCCCCGAGCCGCACATCGGCCGAGCGGAAATCCCAGACGACGCGCCGCCCGAGCGCCAGCGCCAGCACCGCCCCGTCACCCGCCTGATGCGTCCCGCGCCCATGGGGATCATGGGCCAGCGTCTGGCCATGAAAGCCCAGGAGCGAGACATCGGGCACCTCCTCCAGCAGGGGCGCGATCACCTCCAGATGCGCGCGCTCCACCACATCCGCCGCCGCCGCGACCTCCGGCCCCTCCCATCGCCCCAGGGCCGCGCGCAGGATCGCACGTTCATCCTCGTCATAGGGACGATAGGCGGTCGGCCCGAAGGCGAGGATCGCCTCGCCATCCGTCTTGATCACCGCCGCATCCACGCCGTCGAGCGACGTACCCGACATCGTGCCCAGGGCCGTGATCCCTGCGCCCTGCCCCTCCGTCACAGCCATGGCTTTTCCTCGCCTCCCGCCCGCCCTATAGGTGCCCCGACGCCAGAGCGGGAACAAGATCATGACCTATCGCCCCCGGTCCGATTTCATGGCCACGATCATGGAGCGCGGCTTCCTTGCCGACTGCACCGATTATCAGGGCCTTGACGAGGAACTGTCCAAAGGGGTCGTCACCGCCTATATCGGCTATGACGCGACGGCGAAATCGCTTCATGTCGGCCATCTGCTGAATGTCATGCTGCTGCGCTGGTTCCAGAAGACCGGGCACCGGCCGATCACGCTCATGGGGGGAGGCACCACGAAAGTGGGCGA
Organism: uncultured Rubellimicrobium sp.; assembly: GCA_964443055.1. Taxonomy (GTDB): domain Bacteria; phylum Pseudomonadota; class Alphaproteobacteria; order Rhodobacterales; family Rhodobacteraceae; genus JADYZU01. Next base: position 2,076 of record CAYUBT010000186.1, on the reverse strand, counting down.
TCCCTCCTTCCGCGCCGACGAGCGGCCGCTGCTGTCCGCTGCCGAGATCGACGCCAATATCGCCGGAATGAAGACGGTCTTCGCGCGCTACCTCGACTATGAGGGGGGCGAGACGGCGGCGCTGATGCTCAACAATGCCGAATGGCTCGACGGGCTGAACTATCTCGACTTCCTGCGCGATATCGGCCGGCATTTCTCGGTCAACCGGATGCTGTCATTCGAATCCGTGAAATCGCGGCTGGACCGCGAACAATCTTTGTCCTTCCTCGAATTCAACTACATGATCCTTCAGGCCTACGACTTCCTGGAGATCCACCGCCGCTACGGCTGCCTCCTGCAGATGGGCGGCTCGGATCAGTGGGGCAATATCGTCAACGGAATCGACCTGACGCGCCGCGTGCTCGACCACGACATCTACGGGCTGACCACGCCGCTGCTGACCACATCGGACGGCCGCAAGATGGGCAAGAGCCAGGGCGGCGCGATCTGGCTGAATGGCGATATGCTCAGCCCCTACGAATTCTGGCAGTTCTGGCGCAACACGACCGACGCCGACACCGGCCGCTTCCTGCGGCTCTTCACCGAACTGCCGCTCGAGGAATGCGACCGTCTCGGCGCGCTTGGCGGAGCCGAGATCAACGAGGCCAAGATCGTGCTCGCCAACGAGGTCACCGCGCTGCTGCATGGTGACGAGGCCGCACGGTCTGCCGAGGCCACCGCCCGGCAGGTCTTCGAAGCAGGCGGGGTCGGGGACGAACTGCCGACGCTGCTGCTCGCCCCCGCCGAGGTCGGCAACGGCATCTCGGCCAGCCAACTCTTCGTGCGCTCGGGGCTTGCATCTTCGGGCAAGGAGGCACGGCGGCTCATCGAAAGCGGCGGCGCACGCGTGGACGACGCCCCGGTCACCGATCCGGGCCGGATGTTCCAGATCGGCGACCTGACGCATCCGGTGAAACTGTCGGCGGGGCGCAAGCGTCATGCCCTGGTGACGATCGGCTAGGGGCAGGTCAGGGGGCTCTGCCCCCGGGATATTTGAAGACGGATGAAGGGGGGCCGGGGCTCAGAGGCCGAGGCGGCGGTATTCGATGGCCGGGCAGCGGTCCATGACGACCTCGAGCCCGGCCGCCTCGGCGCGGGCGGCGGCGTCGGGGACGACGATGCCGAGCTGCATCCAGATTGCCTTCGGCAGAGGGTCCAGCGCGAGTGCCTCGTCGACGATGGCGGGAACGGTGTCGGGGCGGCGGAAGATATCGACCATGTCCACGGGAACGGGGATGTCGGCAAGGCGTGCATGGACCGTCTCGCCGAACAGCATCTTGCCCGCGAGGCCGGGGTTCACCGGCACGATCCGGTGGCCCTTCTGCTGCAGGAACCGCATGACTCCGTAAACCGGCCTTGCCGGATTGGCCGAGGCACCGATAACGGCAATCACCCGCGCCTCGCGCAGGATGCGGCGGATCCGGTCGTCTTCCCTGGTCATGACCTCCCTCTCGCGGCAAAAAGTGCCCGGGCCAATGCCCGGGCCAAGGTACGGAACGAGGGACAGTGATCAAGAGGCGCAGGGTTCCGGCCTGGCGCCTCGGAAGGGATATCGGGTCGGCGGCGGCATGTTCCAAGTATGTTCATGCGATTGTGACCGGGCGGGGACGGGCATGCAAACCCGTTCCGGGACCGCGGATTCGCCCTTGCACGGGCGGGATGGGCCGACTAAGAGGCCCGTCACGGAGAGGTGCCGGAGTGGTCGATCGGGGCGGTCTCGAAAACCGTTGAGCCTTTGCGGGTTCCGTGGGTTCGAATCCCACCCTCTCCGCCATCCAACTATTTGGAATCACTCTCTGAATCCAAATGTGGCCGGGTTTTCTCGTTGTTTTCAAGGGTTGTGCAGGAGAGGCTGAACACTGCGCTCCGCGCTAGGAGGGCCGGAAGCGCTCTCTCAGCGCTGATATTCTCCAGACCTGTTGCCTACGCCAATTTGGTGAATTTCGAATAAGTCCCTGTAGGTAATGAGGAAATCCAACTCGCTGAAATTGCTTGGATTGGAGTCGCGTTTGCGTCTGCCGCGACCGGGTTCGGAAG
>CAYUBT010000185.1:0-4885 GCA_964443055.1 uncultured Rubellimicrobium sp. | reverse complement strand
CGCCGCCTTCATCGGCGAGCCGGTCCTGGGCACCGGCGGCATCGTGCCGCCGCCGAAGGGCTACTGGGATGCGATCCAGCCGATCCTGAAGAAGCACGACATCCTCATCATCGCGGATGAGGTGGTGACGGGTTTCGGCCGCCTCGGCAGCATGTTCGGCTCGGATCACTATGGAATCGAGGCCGACATCATCACGATCGCGAAGGGGCTGACCTCGGCCTATGCGCCGCTTTCGGGTTCCATCGTCTCGGACAAGGTCTGGCAGGTGCTGATGCAGGGCACCGACGAATACGGCCCCATCGGCCATGGCTGGACCTATTCGGCGCATCCCATCGGCGCGGCGGCGGGCGTGGCGAATCTCAGGCTCATCGACGAGCTGGATCTGATCAGGAACGCCACGGATGTGGGGGCCTATCTCAACAAGACCATGCGCGAGGCCCTGGCCGATCACCCGAATGTGGGCGAAGTGCGCGGCGAGGGGATGCTCTGCGCCGTCGAACTGGTCGAGGACCGCGAGAAGCGGGTCTTCTTCGACCCGGACCGCAAGATCGGCCCGCAGGTGTCTGCGGCAATGCTGTCACGGGACCGCGTCATTGCCCGGGCCATGCCGCAGGGCGATATCATCGGCTACTCCCCGCCCTTCTGCCTGACTCGGGACGAGGCCGACACCGTCGTCGGCGCGACGGTCGGGGCAATCAAGGCCGTACTCGGTTAACTGGTTGGCGGGCAGGCCTCACGCCTGTCCCGCCTCTTCCAGAGCCTCCCGGATCATTTTCAGTGCTTCGGGATTTTCGAGTTGTTCGAGGTTGTCGACCTGTTGCCCGTTGACGAGGTTGCGGACGGCGCTTTCGGAGAGCTTGCCGTTGCGGGTGCGGGGGAGTTCGGGCACGAAGAACAGATGTTCGGGCACGTGGCGCGGGGTGCAGGCCTTGCGGATCATGCGGCGGATCGCATCGGCGAGTGCCGCGGTCCCGTCCACCCCGCCCCGGGTGGTGACGAACAGGGCGAGTTCGACATCGGCCCCCGCCTCCTTCCCCACGACGACGGCTCCGGTGATCCTGTCGTCGTCCAGCGCCCGGTAGATCTCGCCCGCCCCGATCCGGACGCCGCCGGGGTTGAGCGTGTCGTCGCTGCGCCCGAGGATCTCCCAGCCGCCGCCCGGCGTGCGCCTTGCCTGGTCGTGCTGGCACCAGACATTCGGGAAGCGGTCGAAATAGGCGGCGCGGTAACGCGCGCCGTCCGGGTCATTCCAGAAGCCCAGCGGGCGCGAGGGGAAGGGCGTGAGACAGGCCAGTTCGCCCGGACCCTCCGTGGGGGTTCCGGTCGCGGGGTCCAGCACCTGCACATCCATGCCGAGCCCTGCGCATTGCAACTCGCCCGCCCGCACGGGCAGAAGCGGATTTCCGAGCAGAAAGCACGAGATGATATCCGTCCCGCCCGAGATCGAGGCCACATGCACATCCTCTTTCAGCGCCTCATGCACGTAACGGAACCCTGCAGGCGCAAGCGGCGCGCCGGTCGACAGGATCATGCGCAGGGGGGAGAGGTCATGCCGGCCAATGGCGCGGAACCCCCCGGCCCGCAGCGTGTCGAGGTAGCGCGGCGAGATGCCGAAATGGGTGATGCGCAACTCCTCGGCCATGCGCCACAGGCGATCCGCCCCGGGATGGAAGGGGGAGCCATCGAACAGCACGACTGTCGCCCCGCTCGCCAGCCCCGAGGCCAGCCAGTTCCACATCATCCAGCTTGCGGTGCAGAAGAAGAACAGCCTGTCACCCGGGCGCAGGTCGGCGTGCAGGCGGTGTTCCTTCAGATGCTGCAGCAGCGTGCCGCCGATCGAATGCACGATGCATTTCGGCGCACCGGATGTTCCCGATGAGAACAGGATGAAGAGCGGGGCGTTGAAGGGCTGACGATCGAAGCGCAGCGGCGCGGGGTCGAAGCCGGACAGAAAATCCTCCAGCCCGACCGTGCCTTCGGGCAGCGGATCGCCCGCGAAGGGCAGCACCACCACCCGGCGGATCGAGGGGATCGCAGCCGCCACCTCCACCGCCTTTGCGGCAACGGTGTGGTGACGGCCCTTGTAGGTATAGCCTTCCGAGGCGAAGAGCAGTTTCGGTTCGATCTGGGCGAAGCGGTCCACCACCGACTGCGTCCCGAAATCGGGCGAGCAGGAACTCCAGACCGCGCCGAGCGAGGTGGTGGCCAGCATCGCCACCACGGCATCGCCCGTATTGGCGACCATCCCCGCCACCCGGTCGCCGGGGCCGATCCCGTCGGCCGCCAGTGCCTGCTGCAGGCGCGAGACCCGCGCGCGCAACTCGTCGCGGCTGATGACCACATCCTCGCCCAGTTCCGGCCGGGAGATGATCGCGGGCTCGTCACCGGCCGGGGCAAGGCAGTTCTCGGCATGGTTCAGGCGGCTGTCGGGAAAGAACCGCGCGGCGACCATGTCATGCCCGTCCACCAGTGCCGGGCCGGTCCAGTCGCCGATCACCGCGAAGTCGTCACGGATAGCACGCCAGAACGCCCCGGGATCGGCGACGCTCCACCGATGGGCCCCGTCATGATCGCCCGCATGGCCATGCCGCCCGATGAACCCCGCCATCTGCGTTCCGGCAGCCTGTCGCGGGTCAGGGGTCCAGACAATGTCCTGAGTCACCGGATCGCTCTCTCTCTCACGTTACGTCAAGCGCAATGTTGCCTGCACGGCGGGCCCGGTCCAGCAATGAAACGTCTGTTTTCGCATCCTGCGCGACCTTCGGCCTTGCAGCGGGAATTGCATTGGACGCTCTGTGCAATCTGTGCCTAGTTATCCGCCGACAAGCACAGGCGAGGGTAGACATGGGCCGGACAGCTTCCGTATGGACCTGGTATCACGACAGGTGGCACGAGGGTGATCTGCGGATTCTCGGAGCGGGATCGCAGGCCACATGGCTGGGCTCGCTCGTCTTTGATGGCGCGCGCCGGTTTGAGGGTGTGACCCCTGATCTCGACCTGCATTGCGGGCGCGTCAACGACTCGGCGCGCACCCTCGGCCTCGCGCCGACACTGACGCCCGAGCAGATCGTCGAACTCGCGCATGAGGGGCTCGCGCGTTTCGACCCCGAGGCAGCTGTCTATATCCGCCCGATGTACTGGGCCGAAGAGGGTGGGCCCTCGGTCGTGGATCCGGACCCGGCCTCGACTGACTTCGCGCTCTGCCTCGAGGAGCGGCCGATGGCCGAACCCGGCGGGTTCACCATCACCACCACGCGCTTCCGCCGCCCGACCATCGACACGATGCCGGTGAACGCAAAGGCCGCCTGTCTTTACCCGAACAACGCGAGAATGCTGGCCGAGGCCCGGGAAAAGGGCCATGGCAACGCGCTGGTCTGCGATGTGCTCGGCAATGTGGCGGAACTCGCCACGTCGAATGTCTTCATGGCGAAGGGCGGCACCGTCTGCACTCCGGTCCCCAACGGCACCTTCCTTGACGGCATCACCCGCCAGCGCGTGATCGCCCTGCTGCGCGGGGCCGGTGTCGAGGTCGTGGAGACGGTCCTGACCGTTCAGGACTTCCGCGAGGCGGATGAAATCTTCTCGACCGGCAATATCTCGAAGGTCATGCCGGTTCTGGGTTTCGATGACCGGAAACTGGACTATGGTCCCTTCGCGCGGCAGGCGCGCGCGCTTTACTGGGACTGGGCGCATGGGCGCATCCGAGGAGAAGGCTGATGAGCACCGTTCATCTGTGGACCGACGGGGAAGCCGAGGCAGACCCGCGCGTGAAGGCGGTTTTCGACGACATCCGCGCCACGCGCGGCTCCGACTTCATCAACAACTTCTGGCGCGCGCTCGCCAATGACCCGCCCGCGCTGGCCCGGGTCTGGGCCGGGCTGAAGGAGGTGATGGTCGAATCCGACAAGCTCGACCCGCTGGTCAAGGAAATGGTCTATATCGCCGTCTCAGCGGCCAACAGCTGCACCTATTGCGCCCATTCCCATACGGCGGCGGCGCGGGCGAAGGGCATGACAGATGCCCAATATGGCGAGTTGCTGTCGGTGATCGGCCTGGCCTCGCAGACGAATGCGCTCGCCAATGCGCTCCAGGTGCCGGTCGATCCCGAATTCATGGTCAGGGAGTGAACCGATGGCTGCCATGATGACGAATGCCGTGATCGCGCGCCGCCCTGGCGGGCCGGAGGTGCTTGAATGGGCAGAGATTCCGCTGGCCGATCCGGGCCCGGGCGAGGTGCTGGTCCGGCATGATGCGGTCGGACTCAATTTCATCGACACCTATTATCGCACCGGCCTCTATCCCTGGCCCGGAGAGATGCTGATCCCCGGGGCCGAAGCTGCCGGCGTGGTGCTTGCCCTGGGCGACGGGGTCGAGGGTCTTGCGCCGGGCGATCCGGTTGCCTGGCTTGACCGCACCGGCGGCTATACGGAACGCCGGGTGATCGCCGCCGAACGGCTGGTGAGGTTGCCCGGGGGAATTGGCCCGGAACTTGCAGCATCGGTCCTGCTCAAGGGGCTGACCGTGCAGGCGCTGGTGACGGCCTCGGCCCCGGTGCGGGCGGGGCAGACCGTGCTTGTCCATGCGGCGGCGGGCGGCGTGGGGCTTCTGCTTGGCCAGTGGATCAGCGCCCTCGGCGCGCGGGCCATCGGCACGGCCGGTTCGCCCGAGAAGGTGGAACGCGCCCTTGCCCATGGCTACAGTGACGTGATCGATTACCGTCGCGAGGATTTCGTCGCGCGCGTGGGCGAACTGACCGATGGCGCGCTCTGCGACACGGTTTTCGATGCAGTCGGGCGCGATACCTGGCGCGGCTCGCTTGCCTGCCTGCGTCGTCACGGGCGGTTCGTGAACTATGGTCAGGCCTCGGGCCCGATCGAGGGTTTCA
>CAYUBT010000184.1:0-4940 GCA_964443055.1 uncultured Rubellimicrobium sp. | reverse complement strand
GGATGCATGTTCTTTCCCTGCAAGGAGTCAATCATGGCCAAGGAAGTTTTCGGCGCGTCTCATGTGCCGCTCTCGCCCGCAGTCCGGGCGGGGGATTTCGTGTTCGTCTCGGGTCAGGTGCCCATGGTCGACGGCAAGGTGGTCGAGGGCGGGATCGGCCCCGAGACACGCGCCGTGATGGAAAATATCCGCAAGGCGCTCGAACTGGCGGGCTCGAATCTGTCCGAAGTCGTGAAAACCACCGTCTGGCTGCGCGATCGCGACGATTTCGCCGGGTTCAACGAGGCCTATGGCGAGTTCTTCCCGAGCGAGCCGCCCGCGCGCACCACGGCGGAGAGCCGGTTGATGATCGACATCGCCGTCGAGATCGAGGCGGTGGCCTACAGTCCCCGCTGACCACATGCGGCGGGCTCCCGTGCCCCGCCCGCGCCTGTCGTCGCCCATGGCTCAGTCTCCCAGCGGTTCGAGAACCGAGCCGGGGCGGCGCAGGAGCGTGTCGTATTTGATGCGCCGGAGGTTCTCGCGCGCGGATGCACCGAGATGGTAGCCGGTCGCGGCCGCCATCAGGTCGATCACGGCGAGGAGCGCGAAGCGCGAGGCCGAGGGGGTGAGCGTGTCGGGATATTCCGGGACCTGCACCCCCAGCGCGATATCGGCGGCGGCGGCGAGTTCGCTTCCCGGCGGGCAGATGGCGATGGTCGCGGCACCGTAACGGCGGGCGATCCCGACCACCTCCACCGCCTCGCGCGTGCGGCCGCTTGCCGAGATCGTCACCAGGGCATCGCCGGGCCGGTAGGTAGCGACCGTCATGCGTGCAAGATAGGGATCGCGCAAGGCCGTGATCCCGACCCCGTAGCGGAACAGCCGGGTCTGGACCTCTTCGGCGAGCGCCGATGACGAGCCGCCCAGTCCGAATGCCGCCACCCGCCGCGCCTGGCCGAGCAGGCCCGATGCCGCTTCGAGCGCGGCCTGGTCGAGCTGGCGCTCGACTTCGGTGAGCGCGGCATGGGCCTCGGTCAGGATCGAATGCCAGTAGGGCGGCCGTCCACCGGGGGGCTCGGGCTCGGTGCTTTCGGCAGCGAGATAGATTTCCCCCACGACGAGGCTGCGTGCCAGTTGCAGCTTGAAGTCGCGCACACCCGCGCAGGCGATCGAGCGGCAGAAACGCGTGACGGTCGGCTCGCTCACCCCGGCGCGGGCGGCGATGGCCGCGTTCGAATCCTCGACCGTGGCCCGGACATCGGCGAGCACGGCATCGGCCACCGCCTGTTCGGCCGGGCTGAGCGAGCCGTAATGGTCCTTGATCCGCGCGATCACGTCAGTGGAGCCGGGCGCGGGCTGTGCGGCCCGGGAGGCGGCGGGAAGGGGTGTTGGGTGGGCCATGGGCTCTGTCCTTGACATCGTGCCAGTTTCTGGCGCGAGGACGCCCGCGTCAAGGCGCTCCTGCAATGGATGTAGGAAACTTACAAAGCTGCAATGCAGCGCAGGGAGCCGTTTTTCGTGTTCAGGAGCGTCAACCCTGAGGCGAGCCGATCCGAATCGTTGACAAGGCTGTAAGTGAATTACACACTCCATTTCCAGCATGATGCCGTGGCAGGAGGAGCCGCGCCATTTTGTCGCAATGGCTGGGGGGGAGCGTGACGACAAGACTTTCGATTCGCGATGTCGGCAAGAATTACGGGGCGGTTCAGGCCCTTGCCGGCTGCACTTTCGATATCGAGGCGGGCACGATCGTGGCGATCGTCGGCCCTTCGGGTTGCGGCAAGACCACGCTTCTGTGGGGCATGTCCGGGCTGCACGGGCTGACGCAGGGGGAAATCCTGCTCGACGGCGAACGCATCACCAGGCCGCGCCCCGAGATCGGCCTCGTGTTCCAGGAGGCCAACCTCCTGCCGTGGCGCAACATCCGCGGCAATATCCGTTTCCCCAACGAGGTGAAGCGCACGCGGCCGGACGAGGCGTGGATCGCCCATCTGCTGGAGCGCACCAGCCTGACCGAATTCGAGAACCGGATGCCGCGCGAGCTTTCGGGCGGGATGCAGCAGCGCGCGGCCATCGTGCGGGCGCTGGCGCTGCGGCCCGAGGTTCTCCTGATGGACGAGCCCTTCGGAGCGCTTGACGCCTTCACCCGCGAGGAGATGAACCGCCTGGTCGAGGAAATCTGGCTCGAGACGCGCACCACCATCGCCTTCATCACCCATTCCATCGAGGAGGCGATCCTGCTGTCGGATCGCGTCATCGTCCTGACCGCGCGGCCAGGGCAGGTGCTTGCGGACTACCCCGTTCCGTTCCCCCGCCCGCGCGACCATGCGATCATGGCCTCGAAAGAGGTCTTCGACCTGATGAACGCCATCAAGGCGGACATCTACAGCCAGACCCCGGTGAAGAAGGCGGCCACGGCATGAGCGACGACGCGATTCCGGAATTTGGCGGGACGAAAGGCAGCGCGGGAGGGGTCGGCCTGGGCGCGGTCTCGCTGGGCGGCCGCGGCGGGCGAACCATGGCCGAGATCGTGGTGATCGCGCTTGTCGCGGTGGGGATCGTGGGCGGGCTGGAATTCCTGCTCGCCTGGTACGAAGTGCCGGAATACGTGCTGCCCAAGCCCTCGGCCATTGCGGCGGCCTTCGTCAAGGAATTGCCGAATATCGCTCCGCACTGGGGCTATTCGGTGGTCACGTTGCTGAGCGGCTTCGGGATCGGCGCGGGGATCGGTCTGCTGCTTGCGGCCGTCATCACCCAGTTCCCCTTCGTCGAGAAGGTGATCACGCCCTATATCCTGATCCTCGTCACGACGCCGATGCTCGCGCTGGTGCCGCTGCTGATCCTGCGGTTCGGCTTCGGCTACACGCCGCGCATCATCGCCGTGTCGCTGGCGACCGGACCGATGGTGATGATCAACGCCGCGACCGGGTTCCGGCGCACCGACAGCGCCAAGATCGCGCTTGCACGGGCCTACGGGGCCTCGGTCCTGCAGATCTTCTGGAAGATCCGGGCACCGATGGCGCTGCCGATGATTCTGGTCGGCCTGATGGTCGGCGGCATCTTCGGCCTGCTCACCACGGTGGGCGCAGAAATGGCCGGGGGCGGCTTCGGCCTCGGCAACCGGCTGACGACCTATTCGAGCATGATCCGCATGCCCGAGTTCTTTTCAGTGATCCTCATCCTCTCGGCCATGGGGATCCTGATCTACGTGATCTTTTTCCTGATCGGGAAAAAGTGGGCAAGCTGGGAGACGTGAATCCGGCTGCAGCAATATCAATGAGGGAGACCAAGACCATGAAACTGCGTCACTCCGGCCCGACCATGTCGCGCCGCAAACTTCTGCAGGTCACGGCCGGCGGCGTCGCCGTGAGCGCGATGGGCCTGCCCCGGATGGCGGCGGCAGAGCCCTATGACCACACATTCACCTGGATCAGCCCGCGCGGCACGCTCGAGGTGCTTGACGACTATCCGTTCTGGGTCGGCAAGAAGATGGGTTATTTCGACGGTATGGACGTCGACATGCAGCCCGGCCCCTCGGACGGAACGGCGACGGTGAAATTCGTCGATCTCGGCCAGGCCGACATGGGCTTCCCGTCGCCCGGCGTGTTCTCCTTCGGCCTGCGCGAGGGGATGAACCTCAAGTCTGTCTATCACCTCGGTGCGCGCGACACCTTCTCCTTCGCCTTCCGCAAGGGCGAGGGTCCGGCGGACATCAAGGAGCTTGAGGGCAAGACCATTCTGCTCGGCTCGGCGGCCTGGCAATCGATCTGCGACCCGATGCTTCTGGCGCAGGGCGTGGACCTGTCGAAGATCACCTATGTCGAGGCCGGCTGGCCGACCTGGGGCACCGCGCTTGCGGCCGGGCAGGGCGATGCCGCCCTGTCCTGGGAAGGTCTGCGCGCTGAATGGATCTCCTCGGGGCTCGAGTTCGAATACTGGCTCGGGGTCCACAATTCGCCGCTGCCGGCGAATACCTATGTCGTGCGCTCCGCCGACCTCGAGGATCCCGACAAGGCCGAGTTCCTCACCCGCTATCTGCGCGGCTATGCGATGGGGATGGAGTTTGCCGAACACAACCCGGCGGCTGCGGTCGAGGCGGTGTTCGAGCAGTTCCCGACGCTCGCCGACAACCTCGGGCCTGAACTCGGCATGATGTCGCTCCTGCAGCAGATGTATGTCTATCGCGGCGACATGGACCAGCGCGGCGGCTGGGGCTGGCACGACATGGAAAGCTGGCAGACCTTCTTCGACCTTGCCGCCCAGGTCGAGGGGACCGAGCCGCCGGTGGCGACCGAGGTCTGTACCAACGACCTGATCCCCGGGGCCAACGACTTCTCGAAGGAGGATGTTGCGGCCCAGGCGGCGGCGACCGAGGTTTCGGCCGGACTGGCGGCCGTCGATGCCGACGAGTTGCGCGCGCATATGTTCGACCAGGAAATCGGCCACGGAGGCTGACCGGTCCTGAAAGCAGGGGCGGGGCGCGCGAACGGATGCGCGCCCCGCCCGCGATGACATCATGAGGAGAGGAGCGTGAGATGAGCGAGCCGATACGCGTGCTGGTCGTGGGGCTGGGCAACATGGGGGCGTCGCATGCGAGCGCCTACCACCGCAACCCGGGATTCGAGATCGTGGGCCTGTGCTCGCGGACGATCAAGTCGAAGGAAATCCCCGAAGAGCTGAAGGGCTACCCCCTGTTCGAGGACTGGGAAGCGGCGCTGCATGAGCTGAAACCCGATGCCGTCTCGATCAACACCTGGCCCAATACCCATGCCGAATTCGCGATCAAGGCGATGGAAGCCGGGGCGCATGTCTTCATGGAAAAACCCATCGGCACCACGAATGAAGAAGCCGAGGCGGTGGTCGCCACGGCGAAGCGCACCGGGCGCCAGCTGGTCCTGGGTTATATCCTGCGGGTGCATCCGAGCGGGGAGAAATTCATCGTGATCGGCAAGACCATG
>CAYUBT010000183.1:0-4966 GCA_964443055.1 uncultured Rubellimicrobium sp. | reverse complement strand
CGAGGTCCGGCTCAATGGCGAGGTGGTTCGCTCGCCTCGCAAGAGCGTCGGCATGGCGTTCCAGAATCCGGTTCTGCTCGAATGGCGGACCATTCTGGACAACGTGATCCTGCCGCTCGAGATCGTCGCCCCCCGGATGCCTCGCGCGCAGCGCGAGGAGCGGGCGCGGGAGCTTCTCGCCCTTGTCGGGCTCGAGGGATTCGAGGACAAGCGTCCCTCCGAACTGTCGGGCGGCATGCGGCAGCGGGCCTCGCTGTGCCGCTCACTGGTGCACAAGCCCGACATCCTGATCCTGGACGAGCCTTTCGGGGCGCTCGACGCCTTCACCCGCGAAGACCTGTGGCAGTTGATGCACCAGCTTCGCTCGGAAGAACCTTTCACCGCGCTGCTCATCACCCATGACCTGCGCGAGAGCGTCTATCTGGCCGATCAGGTGGTCGTCCTGTCGGGCCGTCCCGCCCGGACCCAGTTCGTGCTCGACATCGACCTGCCGGGACCGCGCCCGATCGACATGCTCTACAGCACGCAATCCGTGGACTGGCTGGCGCAACTGCGCGCCCAGATCGAGATTGCCCAAGGCCGCAGCGACCCGAGGAACAGCACGCGATGAAGAACGACAGGATACAGAAGATCGTCACCCCGGTGCTGGCCATCCTGGTCTTCCTGGCCCTGTGGGAGTTCTGGGTCTGGTATATGGGCTGGCCCACCTACAAGATGGCGGCCCCGTCCGATCTGTGGCCCGCGTTCTGGAAGTTCCGCGAACTCTTCGCGATCAATGCCTGGCAGACACTCTGGCGCACCGTGGTCGGGCTCGGCCTCGCGATCGTGGTGGGGACGATCCTCGGCATGATCATGGGGCTGAGCCGGCTGATGAACGACGCGCTTTACCCGCTCCTTGTGGGCTTCAATGCCGTGCCCAAGGCCACGGTGGTGCCGGTGGTGGCACTGATCCTCATCGGCCAGCACGACCTGAATACCGTGCTGATCGCCTTCATGATCTCGTTCTTCCCGATCACGGTGTCGGTGGCCATCGGCCTGTCGACGCTGGAGCCCGAATATCGAGATATCCTGCGCTGTCTCGGTGCCTCGAAGTTCACGGTGTTCTGGAAGATCGCCCTGCCCAAGACGCTGCCGGAATTCTTCGGTGCGCTGAAGGTGGCAGTGACGCTCGCCTTCATCGGCACCAATCTGGTCGAGATCGTGTCGCCGCACGGCCGCGGCCTGGGGAGCCTGTTCGATTCGGGCCGGATCGCCTCGAACTATCCGCTGATGTTCGCGGTGCTGATCGCCCTCGCGGTGCTGGGGATCGCGCTCTATTACATCGTGGTCGCACTCGAGCGCATCTTCGCAGGTTGGGCCGAACGCCGCCCGACCTGACCGGGTGACGGCGCATCGGTGCGCCGTCATCATGTCGTTACCGTGGACGGCCATGCTCGCCACGTCGGGAACGGAGAGCAGCTCGGACTCCCCGTGCCCGGCCTGGTTCCGGAATGGCGGAAAAGTGGCGCACCCGACACGATTCGAACGTGTGACCTTTGCCTTCGGAGGGCAACGCTCTATCCAGCTGAGCTACGGGTGCATCGGGCGGTGCTATAGCCGAGCGGTGCGAGGGCCGCAACGTGAAACTCAACCGAAGAGTTCGTGGCAGAACTGGAGTGCATCGACCAGGGCATCCACCTCCTCGCGGGTGTTGTAGGCGGCAAAGGAGGCGCGGCAGGTTGCTGTCTCGCCGAAGAAATCCAGCAGCGGCATCGCGCAATGGGTGCCTGCGCGCACGGCGATTCCGCGCTTGTCGAGCACGGTCGAGAGATCATGCGCATGGGCGGGCCCGTCGAGCGTGAAGGAGAAGATCGCGGCCTTGCCCGGAGCCGTGCCCTGCAGGTTCAGCCAGTTGAGCCCCCCCAGACGCACGCCCGCATAGGCCGCCAGATCGGCCTCATGGGCGGCGAGACGGGCCACCCCCTTCTCCATCATCCATTCCAGCGCGACGCCCAGGCCGATGGTCTGGACGATGCCGGGCGTGCCGGCCTCGAAGCGCAGCGGCGGGTCGGCGAATGTCACGTTCTCGCGCGTCACGGTGTCGATCATGTCGCCACCACCCATGAAGGGACGCATTTCCTCCTGCCGCTCGCGCCGGATGAAGATCGCCCCGGAACCATTTGGTCCGTAGAGCTTGTGTCCGGTGATGACGTAGAAATCACAGCCGATCGCCTGCACATCCACCGGCAGATGCACCGCGCCCTGCGAGCCGTCGACAAGGACCGGAACACCCTTCGCACGCGCGCCTGCACTGATCGCCTGCACATCGACCACCGTGCCGGTGACATTCGAGACATGGGTGACGGCGACAAGCCGCGTCCTCGGCCCGATCGCGTCGATCACCGCCTGCGGGTCGAGGCTGCCGTCCGGGCCTGGCTCGACCCATTTCAGCACCACGCCCTGACGGTCGCGCAGGAAATGCCAGGGAACGATATTCGCGTGATGTTCGAGCACCGACAGCACGATCTCGTCCCCCGCCTGCAGGCGCGGCGCGGCCCAGGCATAGGAGACGAGATTGATCCCTTCGGTCGCGCCCGAGGTGAAGACGATCTCGTTCTCATGCCCGGCGTTCAGGAAACGGCGGATGATCCCGCGCACGTTTTCGTAATGCTCAGTCGCAAGATTGGAAAGATAGTGCAACCCCCGGTGAACATTTGCATATTCATGCGAATAGGCCCGGGTGATCGCGTCGATCACCACCTGCGGTTTCTGCGCCGAGGCACCGCTGTCCAGATAGACGAGCGGACGGCCGTTCACCTCGCGTGAGAGGATCGGGAATTCGGCCCGCAGCGCCGCGACATCAAGCATGTTGCTCCCCTCCGCCCGCCACGCGCAGGCCGGTTGTCCAGAAGATGAGGAAGGCCACCAGCCAGACCGCGCCCGTGATCTGCGCCCCCGGTCCCGGTCCGGCGAGGCCGAGCACGAGCCCGTAGAGCAGCGCCGCCGGGGCCGCCGAAAGATAGGCCCAGAACAGCGCGAGACGCGCGCCATGGCCCGAGGCGCGCAGGCCGAATGCAAGCGCGATCAGCCGCCCCAGCGCGGCCAGCCCGTAGAACAGGATCGGCGCAAGGATCATCAGGCCGAGAAAGGAATAGCTGACGTCACGCAGGAAATTGCCCTCCTCGCCCGCCAGCACAACACCGCGCTGCAGGATCGGCAGCCGCCCGATGAACACGAGCAGACAGCCCGCGAGCAGGATGGCGAGTGCACGTTCCTCGCGCACCCCCTGCGCCAGTTGCCGGGCGACGACCGTTCGCGGTCGCCGCCACATGGCCAGAATGTCGGTCGAGACCGACACGGTCAGCCGCGATGGCGCTTCAGCCACCCTTCCAGCCGCCCACGCAGGTCATCGGCCAGCCGCTCGTCCGCGATCTCGTCGAGCGCCTCGGTCACGAAGGCCAGAACCAGCAGATCCTGCGCTTCGATCAACGGAATGCCACGCGAACGCAGATAGTAGAGCGCATGTTCGTCGATCGCGCCCGAAGTCGATCCGTGGCTGCAGATCACATCATCGGCGTAGATTTCCAGTTCTGGCTTCGCGAGGAAGTTGGAATTGCCGTCCAGAAGCAGCGACTGGCTGATCTGGTAGCCGTCGGTCTTCTGCGCCCCCGGCTTCACCAGGATCTTGCCCTGAAAGACGCCGGTCGCCCCGTTCCGCAGCACCTTCTTGAAGACCTGCCGGCTTTCGCCTGCAAGCGCGTCATGGGTGATGAAGACGGTATCGTCGTGGTGGAACTCACGCCCGTCACCAAGCGCCACGCCCGCCACATGCGCATTGGCATTGTCGCCGGTGATCGAGAAGACCGTCTCGTTGCGCGTCAACTGGCCGTTGAAGGTGAGGGTGAAGCTTTTCACGACCGCTTCGGCGGCAAGCCGGGCAAAGAGATGCGTTGCAGCCCGGCGTTCGTGGTCGCGGCCCTGCACGCGGATATGGTGGAATTCCGCGCCTTCGGCCACATCGACTTCAGCTACGGTGTTGAGCCGCGCCGCCCCCGGTCCGGTTTCGAGCACGGTGAGCGCCGCACCCGCCTCCACGCGGATCACGTGATGCAGGAATGCGTCCGAGCGCGTCTCGCGGTGCTGGAGCACCAGTTCGACCGGCCGCTCGACCCGGGACGTGGCACGGATCACGACCCCGTCCGCTGCCAGCGCCGTGTTCAGCGCGGCGAACGGACGGGGAACCGGGTTCTGGCCCTCTTCCTCGAACACACCATAGAGATCACGCGCCCAATGGATGTCATGCGTGCCCACATCGGCCAGGCGGGCAATCTCGAGCCCCTCGCCCGCCAGTTCGTCCGACTGGGAAGGATCGAAGACGCCATCGACAAAGACCACGCGCAGCCGGTCCACCGCGTCGAAAGCGGGTTTCTCGTCGCCTGCATCAAAGACGGCCGCCTCGGGCGCTTCGGCCGCGTTCAGCGTCGTGGGGTCGGTGAAGCGCCAGTATTCGTCGCGCCGTCCGGGCAGGGTCATTGCGCGCAGACGCTCGAATGCCGCGCGCCTCGCCGCCGTGATCCAGGCCCCGCCTTCGGGCAGCGACACGCCCGAAAGGCGTGCCTCGGTCGCCTCCTGCTTCCGCATTGCAAGCACCGACATCACGCCACCTCGCCGAGAATGTCGGCATAGCCGTGGTTCTCGACCTCGAGGGCAAGCTCGGGGCCGCCGGTGCGGACGATCTTTCCGTCAGCCATGATATGCACGAAATCAGGTTTGATATGGTCGAGCAGCCGCTGATAATGCGTGATGACCAGGAAGGCCCGGCCTTCCGAGCGGAGCGCGTTCACACCCGCAGCCACCAGCCGCATCGCATCCACGTCAAGGCCGGAATCGGTCTCGTCGAGGATGCACATCTTCGGCTCGAGCACCGCCATCTGCAGGATCTCGTTGCGCTTCTTCTCGCCGCCCGAAAAACCCACATTGACCGGCC
>CAYUBT010000182.1:0-5015 GCA_964443055.1 uncultured Rubellimicrobium sp. | reverse complement strand
AGCTGCACCAACGCCATCGTCTTCTGCAACCGCAAGTCAGATGTCGATATTCTCGCCAAGTCGCTGCGCAGACATGGTTATGACGCGGAACCGATCCACGGCGACCTCGAACAATCGCAAAGGACGCGCACGCTCGACGGTTTCCGCGACGGCAAGGTGCGCTTTCTCATCGCCTCGGACGTGGCCGCGCGCGGGCTGGATATCCCCGATGTCAGCCATGTGTTCCAGTTCGACGTGCCCACCCACCCCGAGGATTACGTCCACCGCATCGGCCGCACCGGCCGCGCCGGACGTTCGGGCAAGGCGCTGATGCTCTGCGGCCCGCGCGAGGAAAAACTGCTCGAGGCCATCGAAAAGCTGGTCCAGAAGGATATTCCCCGCGTCGAGGCCCCCGAAGTCGGTACCGGGGGCGGTCGCAGCCGCCGCGATTCCGCGCCGAGGAACGACGCCCCCGCAAGGGAGGCGAAAGCGAAGGCCGCAGACACCCGCAGACCGCCGCGCGAGAAACCTGCCGAGCCCGCCGCCGGAGCGACGCCCGAACGCGCGGCCCGCACCCCGCGCCGCGAGCGCAAGCCCGCCGAGGATGCCGTCGTGGGCATGGGTGACGACGTCCCCGCCTTCATCCGCATGAGCTTCGAGGAGCGCCGTGCCGGCTAGGGCGTTTGCCCTCGTTCTCGCGCTGCTTGCCGCACCCGCCCTCGCGCAGGACCGGGCCTGTATCGCCCGCGTCAATCATCTCGATATCGCCATCGCGCCGGGCGCGATCATCGCAGACCCTGACCCCTCCCTCCGCGAGCGCCTGCTCGCCTGGCCGGGCAATCTGTGGAACCGCGCCTGGGGCCAGCCCGTCGCCTGCGACAGCGAGACGACCATCGCCTATCTCGCAGGCGTCCTCGCGCTCGACGAGGTCGAGGCCCATTGCCTCGCCGAAGCGCCGGGCGACGGGGGCTGGCTGCTCGTCCCCGGCGAGCGCAATTTCCGCGGCCGCTGTCACCGCACCTTCTGCGACCGCGTGAACGAGACGGCCGGGACCGGGGCCGATCTTGCCCGGGACATCACGCGGCTGGCCACCGGGGCCGATGTGGACAGCCTGGGCGAGGGCGTCACCGCCTTCGCCTCGACCTCCGGGGCGGCGATGCTCACCGGGCGATCATCGCTTCTGCTGACCGCGCTCGGTCACGGTGCCGAAGCGCTGGTCACCCTGCTCTCGGCCCCCGCCGCCGCCGGGACCGCCGCCGTCACGGTCGTGGCCATCGGCAGCGCAGTCTATGTCTGCCGCGAGTGAGCCCCCGCTGGGCACACCGGCCGTCCGCCCCATGACGGGAGACGCAGGCAACTTCCGCATGGCTCCGAACAGATGTTGCAACTTCCGCCCCTGAACTGATGTGACGACCCCGGAATAGGTTGCGGATAGTATTCAGGCCGCAAGATCCCCGCGGCTCCCGTCATTGCGAGAAGCCGAAGGCGACGCGGCGAACCAGAACATTGGGAAACCGGGTTGCTTCGCTTCGCTCGCAACGACCAAAGAAGTGATGGATCCGGGGTCCTGTCGTCACCTCACCCGCTCTGGACCTCGCGCCTGCGCTACCGCAGAATGGCGAAAACCCCGAGCAGGAGCCCCCGATGCGCGCCCTTGTCCTTGCCCTCCCCGGAGTGATCGCCCTGTCCGCCTGTGCGCCCGAGACGCCGCCCAGCGGGCACGCGCTCTTCGCCGAACATTGCACCGCCTGCCACGGGGACGATGCAAGGGGGAACGGCCCGCTCACCGCCGGGCTGGAGACCGCGGTGCCGGACCTCACCACCCTGTCCGCCCGGCACGAGGGCATCTTTCCCCGCATCTACGTCATGTCCACGATCGACGGCTATTCGCGCGGCCAGCACGAAGCGCAGGTGATGCCGGAATTCGGCGAGCGCGACCTCGGCCCGATGGTGGTGATCGAGGATGGCGACGGCAACGGGATTCCGGTGCCGGTCACGCTGCTGGCGCTGGCCGATTACATCGAATCGCTTCAGGGCCAGTGATTGAGGCCAGTGATTCAGGCCGCAGGATTCCCCCGAATCCCGTCATTGCGAGGAGCCGCAGGCGACGCGGCAAGCCAGAACGTCGGAACGCTGGCTTGCCTCGCTCACGCCCGCGATGACGACAGGATCCTGGTCCCGTGATCCGCAGCGCGCGCCAATCAGGGCGCGTGGTCGCAGATGCCCTCGATCTCGGCTCCGGCCCAGGGCAGGATGATCCCGTCCCGCGCCAGATCGGAATAGCGCTCGACCGGCATGACTTTTGAAATCATGTCGTAAAGCCTCTGCGTGCGCTCGGCATCGGGCGCGAGCGTGCGGCAGCAGACGAATTCCTCGACGATGGACCCCTGCTGCTCGTAGCCGAAGGAGAGGAAATCGGCCCGGGTCTCGGGATCGAAGAGATAGGGGTCGGGGTTACCCACATGCTCGAACGCCGCGCGCAGCGGATGATAGCCGGTGAGTTCGCGGTTCTGCCATTGCCAGACATGGGTCATCTCATGGGCCAGCAGCATCGCGTCGAGCAGGGCGGGAACCGCCTGTCCCTCCCAGTCGCCGCGGATGAAATCACCGCGGTAAAGGTCGGGGCGGACATGGATCGACTCGAAGATCGCCATCGCGCCAGGGGTCGAGTGGAACGATTCCACGCGCGGCGGGAAGAGCCGTTCCTGACAGGTGAGCCGCGGCCGCGGCGGCACCTCGACCGGCGCGCCGGGGGCCAGATCGCCACGGATGCGCACCGGGGCGGGGTCGAGCATGTCGCCCTGCAACGTGTCAAGAAAGGCCATCTCGGACGTGGTCAGCGGCCGGCCGCAGGCAGCGAGGAGGAGAAGGGCGGCGAGCGCCGCCGTGACGGCCCCCCTAGACATCCACATCCTCCACGAACCGCGCGTTTTCCTGGATATACTGGAATCTCAGTTCGGGCTTCTTGCCCATGAGGCGTTCGATCAGGTCGGCGGTCTCGCCGGGCTCGTCGTCGTGCAGGGTCACGCGGATCAGCTTGCGGGTGGCCGGGTCCATCGTGGTTTCCTTGAGATCCTTGGCGTCCATCTCGCCCAGACCCTTGAAACGCTGCACGTCGATCCGGCCCTTGCCGCCGAGGCCGCGGGCCAGCCGGTCCTCCTTTTCGGCGTCATCGGCGACATAGATGCGTCGTGCGCCCTGTGTCAGGCGATAGAGCGGGGGACAGGCAAGGTAGAGATGCCCGCGCGCAACCAGCGGGCGCATCTGCGTGAAGAAGAAGGTCATCAGCAGGCTTGCGATATGCGCGCCGTCGACATCGGCGTCGGTCATGATGATGACCTTCTCGTAACGCAGATCGTCGATGTTGAAACGCGAGCCCATGCCGGTGCCCAAAGCCTCGCAGAGGTCGTTGATCTCCTGATTCTGCCCCAGTTTCGACGAAGCCGCGCCCAGCACGTTCAGCACCTTGCCGCGCAGGGGCAGAAGGGCCTGCGTCTCGCGGTTGCGCGCGCCCTTGGCGCTGCCCCCGGCCGAATCGCCCTCGACGATGAAGAGTTCGGTTCCCTCGCGGGTCTTCGACGTGCAGTCCGTCAGCTTGCCGGGCAGGCGCAGACGCTTGGTGGCGCTTTTCCGCGCGGTCTCCTTCTCGGCGCGGCGGCGCAGGCGTTCTTCGGCACGCAGGACCAGAAAATCGAGGATCGCACCCGCGCCCTTCGGGTCGCTGGCCAGCCAGTTGTCGAAATGGTCGCGCACGGCGTTTTCCACCCAGCGGGCGGCGGCCTCGGTCGAGAGCCGGTCCTTGGTCTGGCCGACGAAGGCGGGTTCACGGATGAACACCGACAGCAGCGCAGCGCCGCCGGAGACCAGGTCGTCACGGGTGATGTCGGCGGCCTTGCGGTTCTTTGCCAGTTCGCCGTAAGCGCGGATCCCCTTGAGGATCGCCGCCCAGAAGCCCGCTTCATGCGTGCCGCCCTCGGGCGTGGGCACGGTGTTGCAATAGGACAGAAGGAACCCGTCGGCAAAGGGCGTCCAGTTGATCGCCCATTCGACAGAGCCGGGCACGCCGAATTTCTCCTGAAAATCGACCCTGCCCGAGAAAGCAGTCTCGGCCTGCACCTGCACGCCGGTCAGCACATCACCCAGATATTGCGCGAGTCCGCCGGGGAAGTGGAATGTGGCCTCGAGCGGCGTGTCGCCTTCCTCGATCGCGGATTTCCAGCGGATCTCGACGCCGGAAAAGAGATAGGCCTTGGAGCGCACCATGCGGAACAGCCGCGCGGCGCGCAGTTGAATCGCCCCGAAGATGTCCGGGTCGGCGTGAAAGGTCACCGAAGTGCCGCGCCGGTTCGGGGCGGGGCCGACCTTTTCCACCGGGCCCACGGGTTTTCCGCGCGAAAACTCCTGCGCGTAAAGTTCACGGTTTCGCGCCACCTCGACCCGCATGTGATCGGACAGGGCGTTGACCACGGAAGAGCCCACTCCATTGAGCCCGCCCGAGGTCGAATAGGCCTTGTCGGAAAACTTGCCGCCCGCATGAAGCGTGCAGAGGATCACCTCGAGGGCGCTCTTGTCGGGGAAACGCGGATGCGGGTCGATGGGGATGCCCCGGCCATTGTCGCGTACGGTGACGGAATGGTCCGCGTGCAGTTCGACCTCGATCCGGTTGGCATGGCCCGCGACGGCCTCGTCCATCGCATTGTCGAGAATTTCGGCCACCATGTGATGCAGCGCCCGCTCATCCGTGCCGCCGATATACATGCCCGGCCGCTTGCGCACGGGTTCCAGCCCCTCGAGCACCTCGATCGAGGCGGCGGTATAGCTCTCATGCGCGGAGAGAAGATCGTCGGCCATGGTCCTGCCCGTTCCCTTTTCGGATTGGTACACAGTGTGCCTGCTCGGGCGGGCGGACGCAATCTGTCGGGTCGTGGATGCCGGGCTCCGGGTCCATCACTCCTTTCGTCATTGCGAGCGAATGCGAAGCAACCCGGCTGTCCCACGTTGCTGGTTTGCCGCGTCGGCTTCGCCTCCTCGCAATG
>CAYUBT010000181.1:0-5038 GCA_964443055.1 uncultured Rubellimicrobium sp. | reverse complement strand
GGCGCGCTGGTCGATTTCGATACCGCGCTGCGCATAGAGGCGCGCTGGTTCACGAATATCCTCAAGAATCCGTCGACGAGCGCGATGATCCGCGCGCTTTTCATCAACAACGAGGCGCTGGAAAAGGGGGCGAACCGCCCCGATGTGCCTGACCGGAAGGTCAGCCGTCTGGGTGTGATCGGTGCAGGGATGATGGGCGCGGGGATCGCCAATGTCGCGGCGCAGGCAGGGATCGAGGTCGTGCTTCTCGATACCAGCATCGAGGCCGCCGAGAAGGGCCGCGCCCATGCCGAGGCCGATCTGGCCAAGGCGGTCTCGCGCGGGCGCATGACCGCCGAGGCGCGCGATGCGGCGCTGGCGCGGATCACGCCCGCCACGGATCATGCCGCATTGGAGGGGGTCGATCTGGTGATCGAGGCGGTCTTTGAAGATCCCGCTGTCAAGGCCGAGGTCACGAGAAAGGCCGCTGCGCATCTGGGGCCGGAGGCGATCTTCGCCTCGAACACCTCGACCCTGCCTATTGGCGAACTGGCACAGGCGTTTGACCGGCCTCGGGATTTCATCGGCATCCATTTCTTCTCGCCGGTCGAGCGGATGCTGTTGGTCGAGATCATCCGTGGCAAGGAGACCGGGGACCGGGCCGTCGCCCGTGCGGTCGATTTCGTGCGCCAGATCCGCAAGACGCCGATTGTCGTCAATGACGCGCGCTTCTTCTATGCCAACCGCTGCATCATTCCCTATCTCAACGAGGGAATGCGCATGGTGGCCGAAGGCGTCGCCCCCGCGCTGGTGGAAAATGCCGCGCGAATGCTCGGCATGCCACTGGGGCCGCTGCAACTCATCGACGAGACCTCGCTCGAACTGGGGCTGCGTATTGCACGGGCCACGAAGGCCGCGATGGGTGACGAATATCCCGATGGTGCGGTCGATGAGGTGCTTGAAGCGATGGAGCGTGAAGGCAGGCTTGGCCGCAAGGCCGGCGCGGGTTTCTACGCCTATTCGGACAAGGGTGAGCGGCAGGGCCTCTGGGACGGGCTGGCTGCCCTGTTCCCGCGGGCCGACGAACAGCCCGACCTTGTGGCCGTGCAGCACCGGCTGATGTTCGCGCAGGTTCTCGAAGCGGTGCGCGCGCTCGAGGACGGCGTCCTCACCGATGTCCGCGAGGGTGACGTGGGCGCGATCCTGGGCTGGGGATTCGCCCCCTGGTCGGGTGGTCCGTTCTCCTGGCTCGACATGCTGGGTGCTGCCTATGCCGTGACCCGTGCGGATGAACTGGCCGAGGCGTTCGGTCCGCGTTTCACCCCGCCCGCGCTCCTGCGTGACATGGCCGAACGGGACGAGATGTTCTACCGCGCCACTGCAAAGGCGGCCTGACGCAAGCGATCCGCCTGTCATTGGGGGAGGCGCGACCGATGCTTCCCCCTGTTCCCGCACCCTGCCTGCGGCTAGACTGGTGGCGAGGCAGGCGGCGACAGGGCCGGAGGCATGAATTCAGACAGGACGACCGCGCTCGAGCAGTTCCAGCGGCTCGAGAGCACAGGATTGTGGCGGGCCGACGCCGAGGCGCAGCGCCGCGAGGTCGTCGTGGCCTTCGGCGCGGCCACGCTCGTCATTTCCGAAGGCTCCGGGCGGGTGCTCACGCATTGGTCGCTGCCAGCCGTGGTGCGGCTGAATCCCGGCGAGGAACCTGCACTCTATGCGCCTGATGGCGACGGCAGCGAGACGCTCGAGATCGAGGACGCACTGATGGTCGAGGCGATCGGCCGCGTCCAGGCCGCCGTCGCCGCCGCGATGCCCCGGCCCCGGCGGCTGCGCCGCGCCGTGATCGCGGTCCTCGTGCTGGTGGTCGTCGCCGCGGCTCTCGCCCTGCCTCAGATGGCGCGCAGACAGGCGCTCGCCCTCGTGCCGCAGGCTACACGGCAGGAGATCGGCGCGACGCTCCTCGGCCTCATGAGTCGCGAGACGGGCGCGGCCTGCCGGGCACCAGGCGGCGTGGCGGCGCTCGAGCGGCTGGCAAGGCGGCTCTACGGACCCGGTTCGCGCCTCTCGATCGCGGTCCTGCCCGGCGACATGGCGGGCATGCTGGTCCTGCCCGGACGCATCCTTGTCGTGCCGCGCTCGGCGCTGGCGGGGACGGACGATCCGCTGGCCTTCGCGGGTGGAATCGTGGCCGCGCGCGCGCGCTCGGTCGACCCGCTGGAGCCGGTCCTCGAGGCCGCAGGGTTGCGCGCGACACTCACGCTCATGGCGACGGGCACGCTTCCCGCCCGCGATCTGGAAGGACATGCGCAGACGCTGCTGCGCGAGGGTCAGCCCGAAGCCGATGACGACACGCTCGTCCGGGCATTCGATTCCGCCGGGCTCTCGCCTGCTCCCTGGGCGGCGGCCACGGGACATGTGCTCGAAGGCGGTGCCGGAGAAGGCGCGCCGGTCATGCCCGATTCCGACTGGATCGGCCTGCAGGCGATCTGCGCGGACTGACCTGCCGCGCTTCAGCCCCTGGTGAAGGCGTCGGAATAGCCGGCGTTCCGCGCCGCCTGCAGTGCCGCCTGCGCCGCCCCGGCCCCGGCGAAGGGCCCCGCCGCCACCACCGTCAGGCTGCGTCCGTTGCGGGTAATGGCCTGCGTGGATGCAGGAAGGCCGAGTGCGCGCAATGTCGCGACCGCGCGTTCGGCATTGCCTGCGTCGCCATAGGTGCCGATCTGCACGAAGCGGTGCCCGGGCGTGGCCGCAGGCGCAGCGGTCACGCTTTGCGGCGCGGGTGCGCGGGTCACCACGGCGGGCGTGCTGGTCAGGCCACGGTTCGGGTTGACGCGGCCATCATCCCAGACCGGCGCATAACCTGCGGGTGGCGTGATCGCCTCGACGGCAGGAGCCGGATTGGAGAAGGGCGCACGCGAGACGCTGCGTGGCGCATCGAGCGTGCGGGCGATGCCCGCCAGTGACAGCGTGCCGGATGACAGCGGGTCGATCTGCGCGCCCCCACAGCGATAGGCCACCCCGCCCACGACACCCGGCGGGCAGGAGGCCGAGGCGAGAACCGGCGCGGGGGCGGCGGGTGTGCCGCCGCAGATCACCGGCCCGCCCGTCTGTGTGCGATAGCCCGGCAGCAGCCCCTGATGCCCCTGGCAGACTTGGGCGAGGGTCAGAACCGGCGCAGGCGCGCTCGGCGCGACTTCAGCGGCGGCGATGACGGCGGGTGGAGCCTCGCCGCAACTCACAGGCTGGCCGGTGGCGGCGTTGACATAGCCGGGCAGGGGGCCGCTGCGCCCCTCGCAGACATCGGCGAGCGTGAGGCGCGGACGCTCGGCCGTCACGGTTGCGGATGGCGCGGGAGGTGCCGGAGCGGCGGCGGATACGGTCATGGGCGCGGTGCCGGATGCGGTGCCGGGGCCACAATCCACCGGCCCGCCCGTGCCGGTCCGAAAATCGGGCAGGATGCCACTGCGCCCCTGGCAGACCTGCGCCATGGTAAGCTGCGCGCCCTCCGGTGCCGTGCGGGGGGCTGGTGCGGTGACGGGCATGGCGCGCGAGGCCACGGTCTCGATCGGCGCACCGGCCGCGGGACGGCGCGGCGGCTCGATCAGCGCGGGCGCGGCAGGGGGTGCCACGGGGGCGGCTGCGACACGTGTCGAGGTAGAGCCGAAGGTCGGCGGCTGGTTACAGATCTGGCTGCGGTCGCGGTTCACGCGCGGCACCCAGACGACATCGCCGGAGATCCCTGCGCGCACGAAGGCGCAGCCCCGGCTGTCCACGAATTGCACACCCTCGAAACTGGTCGGCGGCAGTTCGGCCGGGCCACGCAGGTTGCGGCCCTGTGCGAATGCGGCTGTCGAAAGCGCGACCGCAGCCACGGCCAGCGCCAGGGCAAAATGTGAACGATTCATGTCATCCCCCGCAGAATGCAGGCGGATCGTGCAACAATCACGGGAACCTGTAAAGCGCCTCTTCGCCTATTTTGTGCCATACATGCGGTCACCCGCATCCCCTAGCCCCGGGACGATATAACCATGGTCGTTGAGGTGGCTGTCCACAGAGGCGGTGACGATGGGCACATCGGGATGTGCTTCCTGCATCCGGGCAATGCCCTCGGGCGCGGCCAGCAGGCACAGGAACCGGATGTCGCGCGCACCCGCTTCCTTCAGCAGGCTCACCGCGGCCGCGCTCGAATTGCCGGTGGCGAGCATCGGATCGACGATGATGGTGAGCCTTTCGTCGAGCCCGGCGGGCACCTTGAAGTAATACTGCACCGGCTGCAGGGTTTCAGGGTCGCGGTAGAGGCCGACGAAGCCCACCCGGGCGGCGGGAATCAGGTCGAGAATCCCGTCCAGCAGCCCGTTGCCCGCCCGCAGGATCGAGATGAGCGCGAGCTTCTTGCCCTCGATCTGGGGAGCCTCCATCGGACACATCGGCGTCTCGATCATCCGCGTGGTCATCGGCAGCTCGCGGGTGACCTCATAGGCCAGGAGCAGGCTGATCTCGCGCAGGAGCCTGCGGAAGGATGCGGTCGACGTGTCCTTCTCGCGCATGAGCGTGAGCTTGTGCTGCACCAGCGGATGTTCGACGATTGTGAGTTTCGACATGTCCGGCCCCCCTTGGATGCGCAGGTTTCCTGCACCGGAAGGGGCAGGGGCGCAACCGGGAAGTGGATGGGGGCACTTTCGCACTCCGTCATTGCAAGGAGCCGAAGGCGACGCGGCATCCTACCCGCCGAAACCTGCGTGCGGCTACCGGTCGCGCACAAGGGGACCGGACAGATTGCTTCACGACTCGCAATGACGGCGGGCTCTCGCTATCTTTTGTCGATCGGGACATAACCCCGCGCGTCCTCACCCAGATAGAGCTGGCGCGGGCGGCCGATCTTCAGTTGCGGATCGGCAAGCTGTTCCTTCCACTGCGAAATCCAGCCCACGGTGCGGGCCACGGCGAAGATCGGGGTGAACATCGAGGTGGGGAAGCCCATGTTCTCGCTGAGGGGGCGGCGCTCGGTTACATCACCAACAACGCGTCGAGGTCGCCAGCCGCAGTCGCGCAGCAC
>CAYUBT010000180.1:0-5086 GCA_964443055.1 uncultured Rubellimicrobium sp. | reverse complement strand
ACGAGATCGACACGATCAAGGCGGAACTGGCCGAGTTGCAGGAGAAGCTCTCGAAACTCGGCCGCTGACTCAGGGCTCCCCCGATCCGTCATTGCGAGGACGCGTCAGCCGGTGCGGCAGGCCGGAGACGTCGAGACGAATGGTTGCTTCGCTCCGCTCGCAATGACGGAAGGAGCAATGGAGACGGAACCCCCGGGGCACCGGGGGCGGATCAGTTCACCTTTTGCGGCGGCGCGTGACCTTCGGCGAAGGCGATGATGTTGTCGAGCGCCATCTGCGCCATTGCCTGCCGCGTCTCGACCGTGGCCGAGCCGAGATGCGGCAGGAGCGTGCAGTTCTCGAGCGCGCGCAGCCGTTCGGGCACATGCGGCTCATGCGCATAGACATCGAGCCCGGCCCCCCCGATACGGCCCGTTTCCAGCGCCTCGATCAGCGCCTCCTCGTCCACAACCTCGCCGCGGGCGATATTCACGAGAATGCCCGACGGTTTCATTGCCGCGAGCGCCGCGCGGTCGATCAGTCCCGCATTGGCCGCGCCGCCGGGCACCGTGATGACGATGAAATCCGCCTCGCGCATCAGTTCATGCAGGTCGCCGACCTGCCGCGCAGGGAAATCGACCGCCTTCTTCGAGCGGTTGAAATAGATCACCGGCATGGAAAAGCCGAAATGCCCGCGATATGCGACGGCCTGGCCGATCCGGCCCATGCCGACGACGCCGAGCACCTTGCCGGTCACATGCGTCCCGAGCCCGACCCTTGGCCCGAACCCGCCCCACTGGCCGGCACGCAGCATCCGCTCTCCCTCGCCCGCACGGCGCGCGGTGGCGAGGATCAGGGTCATGCCGATATCGGCGGTGGCGTCGGTCAGGACGTCGGGCGTGTTCGTGACGATGACACCATGAACTGCGGCGGCATCCGCGTCGATATGGCTGTAGCCCACGCCGAAATTGCCGAGAATGCCGCAGCGTGGGTTCCTGCCCGCGGTCTCGAAGGCGGCGGCGGTGAAGTCGTCGCCCAGTGTGGGCAGGATCAGGTCATAGGCGCCCAGCGCTGCTGCTGCGGCATCCTCGGACAGCGGCGTCTCGCCCAGCGTCACATCAAAACGCGTCCGCGCCTGTTCAAGGACCGGTTCGGCCACGGGGCGGGTGATGAGCAGCTTCTTCAAAACAGTCTTCCTCCGACCGGCACGTCGAGGTCCGGGCGGATCAGGACCACCTCGCCGTCCTCATCCGGCACCCCGAGCACCAGCACTTCGGAGCGGAACTTGCCGATCTGGCGCGGCGGGAAGTTCACGACCGCCATCACCCTGCGACCGACCAGATCTTCGGGCGTGTAATGGCGGGTGAGCTGTGCGGACGACTTGCGCTCGCCGATCTCGGGGCCGAAGTCGATCCAGAGCTTGATCGCAGGTTTCCTTGCCTCGGGATAGGGTTCCGTCCGCAGCACACGGCCCACGCGGATATCCACCTTGAGGAAGTCGTCGAATGCGATCTCGTCAGCCACGGGCCAGTTCCTCCGATCTTTCGCGCGCGCGCCGGACGGCACGTGCCATGAGCGACCCGAGGCCGCTCGCCTCATCCATGAGCACCTCGAGCGCCGCCTCGGTCGTGCCGCCGGGCGATGTGACGTTGCGGCGCAGCGTGGCTGGCGTGTCTTCGGTCCGTGCATCGAGCAGCCTGCCCGCGCCCGAGACGGTCGCCCGCGCAAGCCGTGTGGCGAGGGCGGGGGGCAACCCCTCGCGCTCGGCCGCCGCGGCCAATGCCTCGACCATATGGAAGACATAGGCGGGACCGGAGCCCGAGACCGCCGTCACCGCGTCGATCTGGCTCTCGTTTTCAAGCCGCACCACCTGACCCACGACGCCCATCAGGCTTTCGGCCAGGGCAAGGTGCGCCGGGGTCGCCGCGGCATTGCCGATGATGGCGCTGATCCCGTGGCCGATGGCGGCAGGCGTGTTGGGCATGGCCCGGATCACGGGCGTGCCCGGCCCGAATGCCTCTTCATAGCGAAGGATGGGGGTTCCGGCGGCGACCGAAAGAACCAGCGTGTCTCCCCCGCCGAAGCCCGCGATGCGGGGCAGGGCTTCGGCCATGATCTGCGGCTTCACGGCGATGACGACGACGGCCGGGCTTTCCGGCAGGTCGTCGTTGAGACGGACGCCCTGACGCACAAGCCAGTCCGACGGTGCCGGATCGATCACGCAGACCGATGTCGCCTCCAGCCCGCGCACGAGCCAGCCTGCGAGCAGCGCCGACCCCATCTTGCCGCAGCCCAGAACCACGAGGCCCCTGCGCCCCAGTGCCGCCATATCCATGATTGCCCCCGTCTTTCGGCCGGACACTATGCCTCCGCCGGGCGGGGAGCAAGGTCAGGCCCGGCCCCAGACTTCGGAGATCGCGACGCGCAAGGCGCTTTCGGCCGTCTCTCCGCCCCAGGTGGCCAGCTGGAAAGCGGGATAATAGCGTTCACAGGCCGTTACGGCCGACTGGATCATCCGTGCTACCTGGTCCGCCCCGACGATCTGTTCGCCGGCGAGGACTAGGCCGTAGCGATAGACCATGAGCTTCTGCTCGCCCCACCAGGTGAAGGAGCCGCCCCAGCAGGCATCGTTCACGCGATTGAGCAGGTCATGGACCTCGGGCAGCCGCTCGTCGGGCGGCTCCATCTCGTAGGTGCAGATGAGGCGCAGCATCTCGTCTGCCGCCGACCAGGCGAGGGTGAGCGAATAGACCCGCCACATGCCCTCGACCGCCATGGCGATCTGGTCATCGGCGATGCGGTCGAACTCCCAGTCGTTCGACAGGGCGAGATGTTCGACCATGTCGATCGGATGCGAATCCTGATCAGAAGCCTGAAACGCCATTGGCAACACCCTGTTCTTGGTGCCGGGCCGGGGTATGCCCCAACCACTCGGCTACAAGGGCGAGGTGATGTGAAAGATTGTCTCGCCCATACTGCATATGGTGGTGCGAAAGGCGGAATCTGTAAAGCATTTACTTGGGGATAACCGCGCGGGCAGAGCAGATTCACTTGGAATTCAGGTAAAATCGCACTCAAAGCGGTGTCTGTCTCATCTCGAGGTGAAGCGCGGTTCCCGTATAGGGATGCGCCTCGCAGACGGCCTCGTCCAGTTCGACGCCAAGACCCGGCTCGTCCGGGGGAATCACATGACCATCCTCGAAGGCGATCTTTGTCCTGAGCAGGCGTGCGTGGAAACCGTCCCACTGGCGCAGGGATTCGAGGATGAGGAAATTCGGCAGGCTCAGCGAGAGCTGGATATTGGCCGCCCCGACGATGGGGCCGCAATAGCAATGCGGTGCGATCTGGACATGATGTGCCTCGGCCATGGCGGCGATCTTCTTGGTCTCGAGAATGCCGCCCGACCGTCCAAGGTCCGGCTGCAGGATCGCGGCGGCGCCCAGCTGGATGAGACGGGAAAATTCCCATTTTGTGGTGAGCCTCTCGCCCGTGGCCACGGGGACGGAGGTGGCACGAGCCACCCGGGCCATGGCTTCGGGCGCGTCGGGCGGGACGGGTTCCTCGAACCACAGCGGATCGAAAGGCTCGATCGCGCGGGCCATGCGGATCGCGCCGGCGGGGGTGAACTGTCCATGGGTGCCGAACAGGATGTCGGCGCGCCCGCCCACAGCCTCGCGCACTGCGGCCAGCATCCGCACCGAAAGGTCGATGTCGGCCAGCCGCGGCTGGTGGCCGTCATGGACCGTATAGGGACCGGCAGGGTCGAGTTTGACCGCCGTGAAACCCTCTGCGACATAGGCGGACGCACATTCGGCGGCGAGCGCAGGCGTATTGTAGACATTCTCGGGGGCCGCTTCCTCGGTATGGACGCTCCCCTCGCGCGGGTAGAGGTAGGTATAGGCGCGCAGACGTTCGTGGACGCGCCCGCCGAGCAGCTTGTGGACGGGTTTCCCGGCCTCCTTGCCGATGATGTCCCAGCAGGCGATCTCGAGCGCCGAGACGCAGCCCATCATCGTCACATCGGGCCGCTGGCTGAAGCCCGAGGAATAGGCGCGGCGGAAGAAGGTCTCGATATCGTGCGGGTCATGACCGACGAGGTAGCGCGCTGCGCAATCCTCGATCAGTCTGGCGGTCAGATGGGGATCGAAGGTGGCGCTGTAGGCTTCGCCATAGCCGGCGACGCCGCCGTCGGTGGTCAGTCGCACGAAGATGAAATACTTGCCGCCGAAGCCGGGCGGCGGGTTGCCGACGACCCAGGTTTTCACATCGGTGATCTTCATGGCGGCCTCCCGTAAGCGGGGCCACCCTTTCAGGTGGGCGGGGAGGAGGTCAAGCGATCCGGTAGTACCGCAGGGGCGTCGTCATTGCGAGGAGCCGAAAGCGACGTGGCAAACCAGAACGTCGGGATCACTGGGTTGCTTCGCTATGCTCGCACTGACGAAAGGAGACAGTCCTCTTCTCTATCGTCCGGTGCGACAACCGGGTATCCGGCGGCGGGTCAGGGAGCGGGACCGCCGTCCGGGGCTCACTCGACCGATGCGCGGGCGCGCTGGCGACGACGGATGATTTCATAGAGAAGCGCCCCGAGAATCGTCATCACGATCATCGTCAGCGCCAGCGCGTTGACTGCAGGCGTCAGCCCGGTGCGCACTTTCGAGGCGATGAAGATCGTCAGCGGCGTGTCGAGCCCGCGCACGAACAGCGTGGTGTTGTAGTTCTCGAACGACTGCAGCACGGCCAGAAAGGCGGCCGCGATCAGCGCGGGCCGCAGGAACGGCAGCAGGATGCGGCGGAAGACCATGAATTTCGACGCCCCCAGCCCCAGCGCCGCCTCTTCCTGCGTGCGGTCGAACCTCTGCAGCCGCGCCGCGACCATGAGCATCACGTAACAGGCGATGAAGCTTGATTGCGCGAGGATGATCAGGAAGATCCCGCCGCCCACGCCGACCTGCCGCCAGAGCACCAGTGTCGCGATCCCGACCACCACCCCCGGCGTCAGCAGCGGCGAGACCATGAAGCCGTAAAGCACGCCTCGGGCGCGTTCATGCACGGATGTGAGAATCAGCGCGGCGGCGGTGCCGATGGGCACGGCGGTGAGCACCACGAA
>CAYUBT010000179.1:0-5176 GCA_964443055.1 uncultured Rubellimicrobium sp. | reverse complement strand
CTCAATCCCCCGCGCGGAAGTTGCGGCTGTCCTTGAGCTGGTCCCAGGCCCAGACGACTTCGGCGAGCTGTTCCTCCTGGCTGCGGTCGCCGCCGTTCATGTCGGGGTGCAGCACCTTGATGAGGGCCTTGTATGCGTGCCGGATGTCCTTGCGGGTCGCGGTGTCATCCACGTCGAGGATCTCGATCGCGCGCCGTTCGGTCGGCGGCAGGCGTCGCGCCGCGCCGGCCTTGCGGCCCCGGTTGCGGGTGGCGTTGTCGCCCAGCACCTCATGCGGGTCGTTGATCCCGAGCCGTGCCCAGGCGCGCTGTTCCTCGCTGCCGCGCATCGGCTTCGTCTGCCGTTCCCAGAGGCGATCCCGCTCGGCGCGGTCGAGGAATTCGTCATCGGATGCGCCATCGAAGAAGTTCCAGCGCAGATTGTATTCGCGCACATGCTCCTTGCAGAACCAGTAGTAGTCATCGAGCGTGTCGGGCGAGCGCGGCGCGCGGAACTGGCCCGGCTCGGTGCAGCCGTGGTGATCGCAACGGCGGGTCGATGTCTCGAACGCGCCGCTCTGCGCCCTCCGTCCGCGCGGGTTGCGCTTCTTGGAGGCCGATACCGAGATGTCGAACCCGAACGGGTCGCGTTTGACCATGTCTGTCTCCCTGGCCTGGGCCTTTCCGATTTCGGCTGGACAGTCTAATGCAAATGCGCCGGGATTGAAGGGGCGAAAGTCGGAAAGGATGACGAGAATGAGCCTTGAAGCCGAAATCCGTGCCGCGCTCGAAGCCGCCTTCTCCCCTGAACGCCTTGAAGTGGTGAATGAAAGTCACCTGCACAAGGGCCATCCCGGCGACGACGGTTCGGGCGAGAGCCACTGGGCCGTGCACATCTCGGCCCCGATGCTGGGCGCGATGAGCCGGATCCAGCGCCACCGGGCGATCCACGCGGCTCTCGGCCCGGCGATCATGAGCCGAATCCATGCGCTGTCTCTGGATGTGGCGTGAGATCTGGCCCGAAGGGGCATCCCGCCGGGACCGGGTCGCAGCCGGGGCTCAGACCTGCCGCAGCGCCGCAGCCTCGCGGGCAAGCCGCGTGATCCCGACCCAGTCGCCAGCGGCAATGGCTGCCTGCGGCGCGACCCATGAGCCGCCGACACAGGCGACATTGGGCAGGGACAGCCACTCGCCCGCATCGGCCGCGCCGATTCCGCCGGTCGGGCAGAATCGCATCCGCGGCAGCGGCCCGGCCCAGGCGGACAGCACGCCGGGGCCGCCATTGGCGCGGGCAGGAAAGAACTTGGCGGTGGTGAGGCCGTGTTCCAGCAGGCGCATCGCCTCGGAGGGGGTGGCGACGCCGGGCAGGAAGGGCAGCTCGCCTGCGGATTCGATCAGCGCGTCGGTCGCCCCTGGCGAGACCGCGAACGAGGCCCCGGCATCGCGCGCGCGCGCCATGTCGTCGGGCGACAGCACCGTGCCCGCGCCGACCACCGCGCCCTCGACCGACGCCATGGCCCGGATCGCGGGCAGGGCGGCGGGGGTGCGCAGCGTCACCTCGATCACCGGCAGCCCGCCCTCGACCAGCGCCCGGGCCAGTTTCACGGCAACGCCCGCGTCATGGATGACGAGCACCGGGATGACCGGCGCGCGCGCGCAGATCGCGGCCATGCGGCCCGAGGCCTGTTCCTGTCCCATTGCGGTCCCTTCGCGTGACGGCGCGCGCTGCGCCGGGACGGGACATTCCGGTGCGGCGGCGGCAAGGTCAAGCGGGTGACGGGGTGATGCGCATCCTGATCGACGCCAATGTGCTCTATCCGACCGTGCTGCGCGGCCTTGTGACCGGCTGCGCTGCGCGTGGCCTGTTCCGGCCCTTCTGGTCGGCGCGCATCCTCGAGGAATGGGTCCGTGCGGTGCTGCGCGACGCGCCCGGCGACGAATCCATCGTCCGGGGCGAGATAGTGGCCCTCCGCGCGCGATTTCCCGAGGCCGGGATTGCGGTCCCCGAGGATGAACCTGCCGGGCTCTGGCTGCCCGACCCGGCCGATATCCATGTCCTCGCCGCCGCCGTCGCTGGGGGATGCGAGGCGATCCTGACCATGAACATCCGCGATTTTCCCGTACGACTGCTCGAGAAACAGGGGATTCGTCGCGAAGAGCCCGACACGTTCCTTCTGTCCCTGCCACGCGCAGTGGTCGCCGAGGTGGTCGGGGCGGAACTGGAACAGTTGCGCGCGCTGTCGGGCGAGGACTGGACGATGCGACGCATGCTGCGCAGGGCGCGGCTGCCGAGGCTGGCGCGCGCATTGG
This sequence comes from uncultured Rubellimicrobium sp., assembly GCA_964443055.1. Classification (GTDB taxonomy): domain Bacteria; phylum Pseudomonadota; class Alphaproteobacteria; order Rhodobacterales; family Rhodobacteraceae; genus JADYZU01. Next base: position 2,888 of record CAYUBT010000179.1, on the reverse strand, counting down.
GCTAGCTGCCGTTGCCCCAGCGGCGGCTGTTATCCTCGATCCGGGCGATGCGTTCGGCGGCAGGCGGATGGGTCATGAGCCAGGCGGGTGGTGCGGTGCCTGCACCTGCCATCCGGTCGAGCTTTTCCAGCAGGCTTTTCTGCGGCGCGGCCCCGATTCCGGCCTTGATCAGCAGCGCCGTGGCATAGGCGTCGGCCTCGTGCTCGTCCTTGCGGCTCATCTTCTTGGCCAGCAGATTGGCCGCGAATGTCGCGAGCATCGGCCCGATGCCTGGCAGGAACCGCCCCAGCACGCTGGCCAGCGCGATCCGCGCGGCGTTCTGGCCGGAAAAGTCGATGGCGCGGCGGCGGGTATGGCCGAGGGAGACATGGCCCAGCTCATGGGCGATCACCGAGGCGATCTCCTCGGCCGAAACCGCGCCCTTGCGGAACTGGTCATGCAGGCCGCGAGTGATGAAGATGCGCCCGTCCGGGGCGGCCAGGCCGTTTACCGGCTCGATATCGTAGAGATGCACCTTCAGCCGCCGCACATCGAGTGCCTCGGCCAGCCGCGAGAAGACCGGGGCAAGGGCAGGATCGATCAGCTCGGCCGAACGCGAATCAAGCTCGGCCCGGGTCTTCCAGGCCGAGAAGCGCCAGGCGATATAGGCATAGACCAGCGCAAGCAGGATCGGGGTCAGACGCAGCATGGGCAAGATATGGGCGCGCGTGCCGGTCCGGTCAACGCGGAACGGGGCGGGTCAGACGTCCGCTACGGGCTCCGGTGCCGCACCGCCTCCCTACCAGCAGGACACCAGCACCCCCATCGCCGCCGCGGCACGCGTGAGCGCCGCCGCCTCGACGAAGGAGATGCGGTCGGTCGTCTCGTAGGCGATCCCGGCAGCGTCGAGTGCGTTCGTGATCGCGCCCGCGCCGATCGCGAAGGCCACGTCGGCGGGCAGGGTCCGCGCCTTGGTATCGGCTGTCGGCAACAGGATCCCGAGCACCGCCCCGCCGTTGTCGAGCACGGCACCGCCCGCATCGCCCTCGCGCGCCTGCAGGGACAGGCGGCGCAGGCCCGCCTCGCCGTCGAGGCCGCGGATGTCGGCCAGGGTGCCGAAGGTCAGCACCGGCTGCGCCAGTGCCGCACCATAGGGGAACCCCGCAACCGCCACCTGCGACTGCAGTCGGGGCGTCTGGGACTGGAAGGCCGCGACCCTGCCGGGGGCGAGGCGGTCGACGGGGGTCAGCACGGCGATCCCGAGCATGTCATCCGCAAGCGCGATCCGCGCCTCATGCCCTCCCGCCACCGTGATCTCGCGGCATTCGGCCACCGCATCGGCGCTGGTCAGGACCGCACCCGCGTCATTGATGAAGACACCCGACCGCGTCCGCACCGGCTGGCGGATGGCGAGGCCAGAGACGAGGTCGATGGATTGCTGGTCATCAGGCGGGGCGATGGCCGGATCGAGCACGCCGCCCGTGCGCGCAAAGGAGGCCCGCATCTCGGCCAGAAGCCGTGCGAAGCGCTCCTCGTCACCTGCGGGCCAGACAAGGACGAAGCCCTTGATCTGGCCGTCGCGCGCCTCGGCCTGGGCAAAGGAATGGATGCGGCCATCGATTCCCTCGAGTGTGAAGGAGGATTGCCCCCGCTGGCGCGGCCCCTCGGGGGGGACGATCTCGAGCGTCTGCATGATTTCGTAAAGCCCGGCGAGCCGGGCATTGTCGCCTGCCTCGGAGATGAGGATGACCTGCGCCACCCCCCCGTCGCGGGCATTGTAAAGTGCGAAGGGCGGCTCGTAACGGTCGAATTCGACCATGGCCTGCGGGATGAGGATGTCGATCCCGGCCGCATCGTCGCGGATGCGCGCAAGGTCGAGCCCGTCGAGAATGGCGTTGTAGGCTGCGATCAGTTCCGCACGCTGCGCCGTGGTCAGTACGCCGGTCGCGTCATGGCCCTGCAGCCGCTGCCATTCCTCCATCGCCGCGCGGGTGCCCCGGCCGTAAAGTCCGTCGATCGCGCCGGTATAATTGCCCGCCCATTCCAGAGCGATCTGGAGCCGTTCCTTCTCGCCCTGCGACAGGAGCGCCTCGGAGGCGAGGGCTTCGGCCCGTGTTTCATCGGGCAGGGCGGGCAGGCCCGGATCGGGAATGGGCTCCGGCGCGAACGCCGGTTCCGGCTGCAGGGCAGGGCCAGTGCCTGCGCTTGCACCGAAGGGCCAGAATTGCTGCCGGTAGCTCTCGCCATCGGTGAGGTAGCTGTCCGCCGGAATCTCGTAGGCGCGGCGCAATTCGGTCAGCACCACGCCCGCATGGGCGCGGGAATAGGGGCCGAGGGCGATCGCATACCAGCCGTTGCCGAGTGCGAACCCCGCCACGTCGTTCAGCCGCGCCGCATAGGCGCGGGCACGGTCCTGACCCTCGACAAGGCTTGGCTGCGCCTCGATCTGGACCCAGACGCCGCGTTCCTGTGCCAGCGCAGGCGTGAGGCTGAGGGCAAGAAGACCGAACAGGAAGGCGAGGAACGGCAAGGGGCGCATCTGGGCTTCCGTGCAAGGGAACAGGATGTTGCTGCCGCCCGTCATTATGGGAATGACGGCAATGCTGCATCCCGAAATGCTCACATTCGCGTCAATCCATCCATGCTGTGGCCGCTTTGCCTTGGCCCCGGGGATCCGGACGCATGTTGCCGCGAGGTTCATATCCTCCCCTGAAGTGATGTGATGACCTCGAACGGGCGGCGGACGGAATCCGGTCCGCAAGAGCCCCGCGAATCCCGTCATTGCGACAGGCACCCCCCTTCCCCACCGTCATTGCGAGGAGGCGTCAGTCGACGCGGCAACCCAGACGGCGTGAGGACCGGGTTGCTTCGCTGACGCCTGCAATCACGGAAGGAGCGATGGATCCGGA
>CAYUBT010000178.1:0-5215 GCA_964443055.1 uncultured Rubellimicrobium sp. | reverse complement strand
GGCGCAGCCGACGCGGCAAGCCAGAAACGTCGGGCATCCGGGTTGCTTCGCTGACACCCGCAATGACGAAGGCGGCTTTTGTCCGATGCCGCCATCGCGCCTCATTCCTGCATCGACATGATGCGACGAAACCGGGGCGAGGCATAGAGAACGCCCTGTTCCAGCAGGGTTTCCACACCGGCCCATTTCTCTGCCCTGACCGGGGAGAGCCTGAAGCTGTCCTCGCTCTCTCCGACGGCGGCAAGGCGGCACGCGGTTTCACCATGGCTCCACAGCGCGCGCCGCTGGCTTGACCGTTCGCGTTCGATCCAGTCGCCGGCCATCTTGTAGTGATGGATCAGCAACGTCACATCGGCGACCGCAACCCGGCTGGCGAAATGTGGATGTGCCATCGGGGTGAGGGTCGGGAGATTGCGCACCATCGAATGGCATGAACGCAGCGGGCGTATCCCGAAGGCCTCGGATTCGATCCCGCCCCAGAACAGGCGGACACCGGGATCCTCGCACTGATTGTCGCGGATGAAACCGGCAAAGAGATCGTGGATCACGGGGTCGTCATAGGCGACGGATTCGAGTTGCCCGAGCGAATAGTATCGCATCTCGCGCACCGACCGCGGATAATCGAGGTCGCGTATCTCGTGATATGGCCGTGTCGAGAAACGGTCGAGCATCTGGCCGATGACGGCGGTCTTGCCATGTTGGTTGCAATAGGCGGCGAGCTGCCGCAGCGCATCGGGACGGGTGACGGGCAGTTCGATCAGCTCGTCGGCATCGGCAAACAGCAGCCAGCCGCCCGAGGCCACGGATTGGGCGAGTGTCGATCTGAGCGCACTCTCGTGGCGTTGGGCGGGCAGCAGGTTTCGCAGCACGGTCACCCGGTCATGACCGGCGCAGATCTCGAGAGTCGCGTCCCGCGAGCCGTTGTCGATGATCAGGACATGCCGGACACCGAGCCTGAAGTGATGGTCGAGAAATGTCGGCAGGAACCATTCGACATCACGCGCGAGCAGGACCAGCATGACCTCGTCATCGCCAAGCGTCACGCGACCGGGGCCGTGAAGGCGGCGCGTGTGCCACAGAAGCCGGTGTTGCGAAAGTTGCCGCATGAGGCCGCGCCTGGCCCGGCCGGCGATGCGGCGCAGGTTTCCCGACATCACGACATTCCCATATGGTCCCCGGTCCCCGCCGTCACGAGCCGGGCGGAAATGGCAGAGAGGCGGATGGTTGTCTATCGCTGCTGGTGCAAATGCGGCACCAGTCCGGTCTGCACGGGGTGATTGTTGTGCAGCCGGGGCATGGTCGCGTCACTTCCGGTTCACAATGACGAACGTTCCGGCGGCGTCCCGGGGTGCCCGGGGTGGTCGTGAACGCCCGCCGCAGGGTTGCATATCGGCAGTCGCGGGGTCATGTCGCGGGAACGGGCGATGAAGGGGGCGACGGTGCTGGACGGGGAAGTGGCGAGGGAACTTCAGGCGCTTCTCGGCGCACGGTTCTCGCAGGCAGGCAGCGAGCGCGCCCATCATGCGGGCGGCGAGAGCCATCATGCCCCGCAGCCGCCCGATGCGGTGGTCTGGCCGGAGACCACCGAAGAGGTCGCGCAGGTGGTGCGCATCTGCACGGGGGCAGGCGTGCCCGTCATCGCCCATGGCCTCGGCTCATCGCTCGAAGGGCATGTCGCCGCCGTGAGGGGCGGCGTTTCGGTCGATCTCATGCGGATGGAGCGGATCCTGCAGGTCTCGCCCGACGATCTCGACTGCACCGTCGAGGCCGGAATCACCCGCGAGGCGCTGAATGCCGGGCTGCGCGACACCGGCCTGTTCTTTCCGGTTGATCCGGGGGCGAATGCGACGCTTGGCGGCATGGCGGCAACCCGCGCCTCGGGAACGACGACGGTGCGCTACGGGACGATGGCCGAAAATGTCCTGTCGCTGAAGGTGGTCACGCCCGGGGGCGAGGTGATCGAGACCGGCACCCGCGCGCGCAAGTCTTCGGCGGGTTACGATCTGAAGCACCTCTACATCGGCTCTGAAGGCACGCTCGGCATCATCACCGAACTGACCTTGCGGCTCCATGGCCGCCCCGAGGTGATCGTGGCCGGGGCAGCCACGTTCCCCGGCCCGGGCGAGGCGAGTCGCAGCGCGATCGGGGCGATCCAGGCCGCGCTCAATCCGCAACGGATGGAATATCTCGACGCGGGCGGCATCCGCGCGGTGAACACGGCTTCGGGACTGGCCGAAGAGGTGGCGGATACCCTGTTCTTCGAATTCGCCGGCAGTGGCGGCGAGGTGACTGAACAGGTCGCCTTCTTCGAGGACATCGCCCGCGACAACGGCTGCATGAGCTTCCGCACTGCCAGAGGCACCGAGGAGCGCAACCGGCTCTGGCGCGCGCGGCACGGGGCCTATCCGGCCTCGCTGGCGCTGCGCCCCGGCTCGAAGGGCTGGCTCACCGATGTCTGCGTGCCTATCGGGGTGCTGGCCGATCATGTGACCCGTGCCAAGGCGCTGATGGCGGAATGTCCGGTGCCCTCGGTGATCCTCGGCCATGTGGGGGACGGCAATTTCCACGTGATCTTCGCGCTCGATCCATCCGCGCCGGATGAACTGGCGGCGGTCGAGGCGGTGAACGAGCAGATCGTCCGCCACGCCCTTGCCGCGGGCGGCACCTGCACCGGCGAACATGGCGTCGGGCTCGGCAAGAGGCGTTTCATGGAGGACGAGCACGGGGCGGCGGCGCTCGACATCATGCGGCGGATCAAGGCGGCGCTCGATCCGCGGGATCTGTTCAACCCGGGCAAGATATTGCCGTGAGGGCTTGCCATTTGGCATGAATTATCTATATTCATGCCAAAGGAGAGATCATGCAATTCGCCACGCTGCAACCTGTCACGGCCAGCCCCGATCTGCCTGTCATCACCGATGACGAGGCGGCGGCGCTCGCACGCGCGGTGGTGAACCTGTTTCGCCACTGGCAACTGACCGATCCCGAGGCGCGGGTGCTGCTGGGCGACATGGCCCCGCGCACCTGGGCGCGCTGGAAGGCGGGCGAGATCGGCCGTATCGACCGAGACCTGCGCGCGCGGATGGCGATCCTGATGGGGATTCACAAGGCGTTGCGGATCATCTTCGCCGATCCAGCGCGCGGCTACGGCTGGATTCGCGCGCCAAACGAAGCGCTTGCCGGGCAAAGCGCGCTGCAGGTGATGCTGCGCGGCGAGATCACCGATCTCATCGACATCCGCAGCTACCTTGACGCTGAGCGCGGCGCGTGACGGCTGTGCTCCGAAGGCGCATCCGCTGGTCCCGTACCATCCGCATCATCCGCTCGATCCATCCCCCGATCGACCTGTTCGAGGATATTGCCGATCCCGCCGACTGGGAGGCGCTCGCCTCGGCTGAAGCCAAATTCAACCCGCGCATCCGCGCAAGCATCGGCGATCTCTCGAAAGTGCCGGTCTCCCGCCGCGTCACCGGCCCGGGCGCAAGCTGGGTGATGGCCCCCTTCGTCCATTGCTCGCCCCGGCGGCCGGGACGGTTCTCGGACGGAAGCTTCGGGCTCTATTACGCGGGCGACCGCAGCGAGGTGGCGATTGCCGAGACGATCCACCATCATGCGCGTTTCATGCGCGCCACTGGGGAGGCTCCGGGCTGGACCTCTCAGTTTCGTGAACTGGTGGGCTCCGTCGATGCGGTGCTCGATGATGTTGCGGGCCGCCCCGACCTGCTTGATCCCGAAGATTACCGCCCCTCGCAGGCATTCGGTGCTGCGCGCCGGGCGGAGGGTTCGGACGGCATCACCTGGCCGAGCGTGCGCTTTGCAGACGGGCAGTGCATCGGCATCTTCTGGCCCGATGTGATCCCGATCCCCGTGCAGGGCGCCCATTACGCCTATCACTGGAACGGCGGGGCGGTCGATTACGTCAAGCGGCTGGATACGGGCGAGGTGATGGAGGTAAGGCTGGCGGGGCAGGGCTGACGGGCCGGGGCCACGCCATCGGTGTGCCGATCACCCGTGATGACCTCTGGTGAAATGTCGGAGGGGCCACCATGTGAGGGGTCTCTTCTGTCGCCGCCTCTCTGAAATGTGGCATATGGCGGATGCAATCGGCTGGTGGATGACGTGAAGGTGAGAACGGCTCTGAACGATGCGACGCGCCTGTCGGTCGCGCCGATGATCGACTGGACCGACCGTTACTGTCGCCGGTTCCACCGTGTGCTCAGCGCCCGTGCGCTGCTTTACACGGAAATGATCACCGCCCCCGCCGTGCTTCATGGCGACCGCGAGCGGATTCTGGGCTTTTCGCCCGAGGAATCCCCCGTGGCGCTGCAACTGGGCGGGGCCGATCCGGCGCAACTGGCCGAAGCGGCGCGGATCGGGGCGGATCGGGGCTATGACGAGATCAACCTCAACTGCGGCTGCCCGTCCGACCGGGTGCAGTCGGGGTCGTTCGGTGCGGTGCTGATGCGTGATGCGCCGCTGGTGGCCGACTGCGTTGCGGCGATGATCGCGGCCCAGCCCCGCGAGGTCACGGTGAAATGCCGTATCGGCGTGGACGAGGACGTGCCCGGGGAGGTGCTGCCCCGGTTCATCGAGACCGTCGCGGCGGCCGGCGCGGAGCGCTTCATCATCCATGCGAGGAAGGCGTGGCTGCAGGGCCTGAGCCCGAAGGAAAACCGCGATATTCCGCCGCTGGATCATGCGCTTGTCCTGCAGATGAAACGCGAATTCCCGCATCTGTCGATCACGTTGAACGGCGGTGTCACCTCGCTCGATCAGGCGCGTGACCTGCTGGCACAGGGGCTCGACGGGGTAATGATCGGCCGCGCCGCCTATCAGCGCCCGTTCGACATCCTGGGCGGGGCGGATGCGCTGATCGGGGGTGAGGGCACGCCACGCGACCGGCGCATGGTGGTCATGGCGATGCTGCCGGTGATCGAGGCACATCTGGCCGCAGGCGGACGGCTCCATCAGATCACGCGCCACATGCAGGGCCTGTTCACGGGCCGGCCCGGCGCACGGGCCTGGCGGCGGATCCTGTCGGAGGAGGGCGGCCGCGCCGGGGCCGGAGTCGAGGTCGTCGAGCGCGCGCTGGCGGCGACGGAGGAGGCGCAGCATCGCGAGGAGGCGTAGCTCTGTGCGGCGGCCCTCGTCCCCTTCGTCCTTGCGAACTCCCGCCCGCCACCTCTCTAGCACATTCGCAACGGACTGGTTGCTT
>CAYUBT010000177.1:0-5234 GCA_964443055.1 uncultured Rubellimicrobium sp. | reverse complement strand
CGGAACCCGAACCGCCGGCCGCCACGCCGCTCACCCGCGGCCGCGGCCGCGGCCCCGATCCGCTGGTGCTGACGGAACGCCGCAGCGTGGCGCTGCGGCCCGAACCACCGCTGTCGACCGCCGCCCGGACGCCGCTCGCCGGGCCGCCGGCCCCGGCCGATGACGACAGTCTCCGCGTTCCCGAGCCGCCGGTGGATGTCCAGGGCCCGCCGCGCCTGCCCGATTGTGCTGGCCGCAAGGTGGAGCAGCATCCGCCGCGCCGCGACGCGCAACCCTCCGAGCGCGCCCGCGCCGAGGCCCAGCCGGCATTGCAGTTCAATGAGCGGCCGGGGTTCGAATTCGAGCTTCCCGCGCTCGGGCTGCTGCGCAATCCCGAGACCATCGAGCGCCACCATCTCAGCGATGACGCGCTCGAGGAAAACGCCCGCATGCTGGAGAACGTGCTCGACGATTACGGCGTCAAGGGCGAGATCGTCTCGGTCCGCCCCGGCCCGGTGGTGACAATGTACGAACTCGAACCGGCGCCGGGTCTCAAGGCCAGCCGCGTCATCGGCCTGGCCGACGATATCGCCCGGTCGATGAGCGCGCTCTCGGCACGGGTCTCGACCGTGCCCGGCCGCAGCGTGATCGGCATCGAGCTGCCCAACGACAAGCGCGAGATGGTGGTCCTGCGCGAACTTCTGGCGAGCCGCGATTTCGGCGACAGCAACATGCGCCTGCCGCTGGCGCTGGGCAAGGACATCGGCGGCGATCCGGTGATCTCGAGCCTGTCCAAGATGCCGCATCTGCTGATCGCCGGCACCACCGGTTCGGGCAAGTCGGTGGCGATCAACACCATGATCCTCAGCCTGATCTACAAGCTCGCCCCCGAGGATTGCCGGCTGATCATGATCGACCCCAAGATGCTGGAACTGTCGGTCTATGACGGCATCCCGCATCTGTTGTCCCCGGTGGTCACCGATCCGAAAAAGGCGGTCGTTGCCCTGAAATGGGTGGTGGGCGAGATGGAGGACCGCTACCGCAAGATGTCGAAGATGGGCGTGCGCAACATCGAGGGTTACAACGGCCGCGTGCGCGAGGCGCTGAAGGCGGGCGAGGTCTTCTCGCGCACCGTCCAGACCGGCTTTGACGAGGAAACGGGCGATCCGGTGTTCGAGACCGAGGAGATCATGCCCGAGCCCTTCCCCTACATCGTCGTCATCGTCGACGAGATGGCCGATCTGATGATGGTGGCCGGCAAGGAGATCGAGGCCTGCATCCAGCGTCTGGCGCAGATGGCCCGGGCCTCGGGGATTCACCTGATCATGGCGACGCAGCGGCCCTCGGTCGATGTCATCACCGGGACGATCAAGGCCAATTTCCCGACGCGGATTTCTTTCCAGGTCACGTCGAAGATCGACAGCCGCACCATCCTGGGAGAGCAGGGGGCCGAGCAGCTTCTGGGGATGGGTGACATGCTCTACATGGCCGGTGGCGGGCGCATCCAGCGTGTCCACGGACCTTTCTGTTCGGACGAGGAAGTCGAGGAAGTTGTGGCCTTCCTCAAGTCCTGGGGCCCGCCAGACTATCAGAGCGGCGTCACCGACGGTCCGGACGAGGAAGCCGCCTCGGATATCGACGCGGTGCTTGGCCTGTCGTCGGGGGCGGAAGGAGACGATGCCCTTTACGACATGGCCGTGCAGATCGTCGCCCGCGACCGCCGGTGCTCGACCTCCTACATCCAGCGCAAGCTCGCCATCGGCTACAACAAGGCCGCGCGGCTGGTCGAGCAGATGGAGGACCAGGGCGTCGTCACCGCGGCGAATGCGGTCGGCAAGCGAGAGATCCTCGTGCCGGAAGTGCAGTGAATGTCGGAAATGGTGGTGAGCCCGGCAGGAATCGAACCTGCGACCCACTGATTAAAAGTCAGTTGCTCTACCGACTGAGCTACGGGCTCGCACCGCGCGGTGAGTAGGGGAGAGGCGGGCGCGCGTCAACCTTAAAGCCGCTGTGAAGGCCCGGCATTCGGACTTGACCTGCCCGCACCCCCGGGCCAGTTGTGGCTTTCGGAAGAGGGTGGCCGGGGACCGGCGGTAATGTTGTGGACATGTCGGTCATGAACAACACGTCGGGACAAGCTCAGACAAGCGGCCGGACGCAAACGGCTGACGACGCGGGCGATATCGACCTTCTCATGCTCCTGCGGGCGCTCTGGCGTGGCTGGCCGTTCATTGCCCTGTGCCTCGTGATCGCGGGTGCCTGGGGCTGGTACAAGGCGAATATTGCTTCGGTGCCGATCTACAGCGCAACAGCGACGATGATCGTCGACCGGAGCGCCGATCCGCGCAGCATGGACACGACATCGGCCTTCTTCGGCTACGGCTATGTCAATACCAGCGCAATGAATACCGAAATGGAGATCGTCACCTCGCGCGCGTTGGTCGGGCAGCTGGTGGACCGTCTCGACCTGACGGCGTCGCCGCTCTACAATCCGTTCCTGGCCCCGGCTCCGGAACCTGCCGGCCCGGTTGCCGGACTGGTCGACCGCATCCGGGGCTGGACAAGTGCAGCGCGCGACTGGGTGCGCGGGAAGCTGACAAGCACCCTGGGCCCGGACGCCGGACCCGAAAGCGCCTACCCCCCGTTCGAGGACACGCCCGAGCAGCGGCGGCAGAGCACGGTCTCGGCCCTGCAGGGCGTCCTCTCGGCCAGTTACGACGAACGGAGCTATCTGTTCTACATTTCAGCCACGACGCCCGACCCGATGGAAGCGATCCGCCTCGCCAACGCGATGGCGGATGTCTATCGCGACGACAACCTGCAGCAGAAGGTCGAGGCGGCCGAGACTTCGGCTGTCTGGCTCTCGGAACGGGTCGCGGACCTGCGCGGCGAACTGGATGAGCAGCAGGCGGAAATCAACCGGCGGCGTTCCGAGAACGCCCTGACGACAAGCGATTCGGGCCTGACCGGCTTCGAGGCCCAGCTTGCTGCCGCCGAAAGCCGCCGCTTCGAGACCGAGCGTGCGCTGGCGGCTGCCGAAGCCGCTCTCGCACGGCTGATCGCAGCCACCGATGCTCCGCCCGGGGCGCAGGCCGAGGCGGCAGGTGATGCGCAATTGCGGCTCCTGCTGCAGTCCGTCGAAGCGGGTGACGGAACGGCCGTTGCCCGATTCGACCTGCGCTATTCGCAACTGCTGCAGCAGGCGCAGAGCGAGCGCGACAGGCTGGCCGTCTCGCTCGAGTCGATCGCGGACGAGATCATGGCGCTTACGGATCAGATCGCGCGCACGGGCGATGCCTATGCCGATATCCGCCAGATGGAGCAGGATCTGGCGTCGGTCCAGCTTCTCTACGACACGTTCTCGACCCAGTTGCGCGAGACATCGCTCCGGCTCGGCTCGCAGCAATCCGACGTGCGCATCCTGTCCGAGGCCATTCATGCCGTGCAGATCGCGCCGCGCAAGGCGCGGATCATGGGAATGGCCCTGCTGGTCGGCCTGCTGCTCGGTGCGGCGGTGGTGCTGCTGCGTGAAGTGCTTCATCGCGGCTATCGCAGCGCGGGAGAACTGGAAGACGAGACCGGGCTGACCGTCCTTGGCCAGATCCCGCGTATCCCTGCGCGTGGCCGGGCGAAACAGATTGCCTGGCTTGCGAAGCGGCCTGCCTCCGCAGTAGCCGAATCGGTGCGCAACCTGCGCACCTCGGTCCTGCTTGCGAACGCGGCCCGTCCGCCGCAGGTGATCCTGACGACCTCCTCCATTCCGGGCGAAGGCAAGACGACAATCTCGATCGCGCTTGCGCAGAACCTTGCCGGGATGGGACGCAAGGTGCTGCTGATCGAGGGCGATCTGCGACGACGCCAGTTCCCGACCTATTTCCCGGGCGCGGCAGGGCGGCCCGGGCTTCTGTCGGTCATCACCGGAAAGACGCCGCTGGAAGAGGCGACCTGGCATGACCGCGACCTCGGTTTCGACGTGCTGATCGGCGAGAAGGCAACCGGGAACGCGGCGGATATCCTGTCGTCCGAGGACTTCCGTACCCTCCTCACCGCGTTGCGGGAAAAATACGATCATATCCTCATCGACTCTCCGCCCGTGCTGGCCGTTCCCGATGCGCGGGTGATCGCCCCCATGGTCGATGCGGTGCTTTTCATGGTTCGCTGGAACCGTACGCCGCGCGGGCTGGTCGAGGATGCGCTGAAGCTGCTGCGCACCGTCAATGTGCAGGTCAGCGGGCTGGTCCTCGGGCAGATCGACCCGCGGGGGATGCGCCGTTACGGCTATGGCCACCGCTATGGCAGCTATTCGCGGCGGATGGGCAGGTACTACGACGGGTGAGCCTCAGCGCCCCGTCACTGAATAGGCGAGGGCACCGACATATTCCTTCACCGTCTTTTCAAGCTGGTCGAGATTTTCCGCCAGGTTCCAGACAATCGGTCCGTTGCCCGGCGTGCTGCGGTAATCGACGGGCCAGGGAACAACGCCCTCCCAACCTGCACGCGTGAAGGTGGCAACGGCGCGCGGCATGTGGAGGGCGCTGGTGACGAGAACCCAGGTCTCGCCCGGTTGCGGGTCGAACAGGAGGTGACCGAGGGCGGCGTTCTCTGCCGTGTTTCGGCTGGCATCCTCCAGCTCGATCCGCTCGCGCGGCACACCCAGTTCGACCAGCAGGTCCGCTGCCATCGCCGCATTCCAGCTTACCCGGCCAAGCGCAGCTAGACCGCCGCTGCCGCCGGTGAAGGCGACGCGCGCCTCGGGCCATTCGCGCGCAAGCAGCGCCCCTTCGATGAAGCGCTCGGCTGCGTCATTCACCTGCGGCCGCCAGCCATGTGCTGCGGCGATCCAGGCCTGTTCCGCGCCGCCGAGAATGACGATCCCGTCCACATGGTCGAGTTCGGGCGACTGCGGATAGCGCATTTCGAGCGGCCGCGCGAGGATCGAGCCGAGCGGCACGAAGCCCGTCAACAGCACGAAGGCGAGCGTGGTTCCGCCAAGACCGAGGGCGAGCCCCCTGCGCCGCAGGAGCATGGCCAGAAGCGCAAGCGCAAGGCCGATGGCGATCCAGGTGTCGGGGCGCAGGACGGCCCAGACCAGCTTGGACGCAACGAAGAAGGCGGTGTCCATTCCTAGTCGGTGGCAGAGGCGACCGTGCCGATGAAGGCCTGGATTGATTGCTGGATGGCGATGTTCCAGCGTGTCACCTGCTGCTGCTCGATGAAGATGATGTCATCGGGCCGCATCTCGAACCTTGGCGCGA
>CAYUBT010000176.1:0-5341 GCA_964443055.1 uncultured Rubellimicrobium sp. | reverse complement strand
ACAGACCAGACCGCCCGCATATCCCTTCAAAAAAACAATCATGTCAAAGAACGAGGAGCCCCGGCCGGACATCGTGACCTTTGCGCCCTGATTGCGGCGCACCAGCCTGATGCTTTCCGATGTTCCCGGCGGTTGGACATCTGGTCGCCCCGCCTGCGCTTCGAGGCGTCTGCCCCGTCGCGGTGAACGGGTATCTAGGTATTTCGGCAGGGGTCCGCAAGGGGCTTTTTGCACCGGCAGGCGAGTCCGGAGTGATGTTCAGATTATTCATGTTATATCAGTATCTTAGGGCTGCCTCTCTTTGGGGGACAAAAGGCGCCGGGCAACTTTGCTACGCTGAAGAGCATGATTCTTGCGTGAAACTTGCCTCGACTCCTCACGGAACCGTGAGCGAAATCGCGAATCCTTCGTGTCCAGGGGAATCGCTGCCCGCACTCTGGCGGCGGAAGGGGAAAAGCGGCAGCATGAGTCGGAGCAACCGCCGCGGGGCGGATCAGGGACAGGTCGTGCGAATGGCAAATGAATCCATCGGTCTGGAGCGGCGTTGTCACCGTCTGCTGCTCGAGCTTGGCCTCTGCACCGGGGACGACCCTCTCACCGTCACGCCACTCACCGGCGGCGTCGCCTCGGATATCGCCCGGGTCGTTCTGCCGGACGGACGAGTGGTCGCGGTGAAGTTCGCGCTCGAGAAACTGAAGGTCGCCGAGAGCTGGCACGTCCCGGTCCACCGCAACCGTGCGGAATATGCCTGGCTGACCTTTGTCGCCGGGCTCCTGCCCGACAACGCCCCGCAGCTTCACGGGCGCTCCGCGCACGAAGGCGGCTTCGCCATGGAGTTCCTGACAGGCGACGACATCCGTCTGTGGAAGGACATGCTGCTGCGCGAAGAGCCCGACCGCGACGAGGCGGCACATGTCGGCGATCTGCTCGGCCGCATCCATGCCGCTGCGACCGCGCCCGGTTTCGACGCCACGCCATTCGACAATGCCGATGATTTTCACGCGATCCGGATCGAACCCTATCTGCTGTTCACCGCCAGCCGCCACCCCCTGCTTGCCGAGGCATTGACGGCACTGGCGGAAAACCTCCATGCCAGCCGGGTGACCCTCATCCATGGCGACGCGAGCCCGAAGAATATCCTGTTTCGCGGCGATACGCCGCTCCTGCTTGATGCCGAATGCGCGACGATGGGCGATCCGGCGTTCGATCTGGCGTTCTGCCTCAATCATCTGGCGCTCAAGGCGCTGCATCTGCCACACAGCCGCGCGCAGCTTCTGGCCGGGATCGGCAGGTTCCGCGATGTCTACCTCCCGCATGTGACGTGGGAAGAACCCGCAGTGATCGAGGCGCGGGTCTGCGCGCTGCTTCCGGCGCTCATGCTGGCGCGGGTCGATGGCAAGTCTCCGGTGGAATATCTGGACAAGGCAGAACAGGAGGCGGTGCGCCATATCGCCACGCCGCTGATCCGGCAGCCGGTGGAAACGCTCGAAGTCTTAACCACCGCACTTGCCGCAGAATATGAAGGAGCCGGACAATGACAGCCATCACGGGGCTCACCGCGCGGCGGGTCTGGGATTCGCGCGGGCATCCGACGATCGAGGCCGAGGTCACGTTGGCGTCCGGCGCGACCGGCCGCGCCATCGCCCCGGCCGGGGCATCGCGCGGCGCGCGTGAGGCGATCGATCTGCGCGACGGCGGGCCGCATCTGCGCGGCCGTGACGTGAACCGCGCGCTGCAGTCCTTGCGCGAGACGATTGGCCCCGCCGTAGTAGGACTCGATGCAAGCGACCAGCGCACGGCCGATGACGTGATCCGCGCACTTGATCCGTCGCGGATGAAGGAGAGGCTGGGGGGGAATGCCACTGTCGCCGCCTCGCTCGCCGTGCTGCACGCGGGGGCTGCGGCGAAGGGCGTGCCGCTCTGGCGGCACGTCGCCGATCTGGCCGGAACCGCCCCGAGCGTCCCGCTGCCGGAAATCCAGATCTTCGGCGGAGGTGCCCATGCCGGACGGCGGGTCGACATCCAGGATTTCATGATCATGGTTCCCGCCGCAGCAAGTTTCGACGAGGTGATGGAGGTCACGAGCGAGGTCTATTTCGCGGCGGGCGACATCATGGCACGTCGGGGCAGGCTCGCCGGCGTGGCGGATGAGGGCGGCTGGTGGCCCGAATTCGCCAGCAACGAGGAGGCGCTCGCGACGCTGGTCGAGGCGATCACGCTGGCGGGCGAGACTCCGGGCGACCGGGTGGTGGTCTCGCTTGATATTGCTGCCTCCGAGTTCAGGTCGGGGGATCATTACCGCCTCGCGCTCGAAGGACGGGAGCTGGACACGGGCAGGTTCATCGACCTGCTGGGCCGCTGGCTAGATGACTGGCCCGTGGCCGCGATCGAGGATCCCCTGGCCGAGGATGACCGCGCCGGGATGGTCGAATTCACCCGCCGTTTCGGGGAACATGTGCAGATCATCGGCGACGACTACCTTGTCACCGATGCCGCGCTGATCGAGGAGGCGGCGCGCGACAGGGCCTGCAATGCAGTTCTCGTGAAGGTCAATCAGGCCGGGACCGTCAGCGAATCACTCGACGCCCTTGCCGCGGCCCGAAGGGCGGGCTGGGGTGCCGTGGTCTCGGCCCGCTCGGGCGAGAGCGAGGATGTCTCGATCAGCCATCTTGCCACGGGCCTTGGCTGCGGTCAGTTGAAGGTCGGATCGTTCACCCGGTCCGAACGCATGGCGAAATGGAACGAATGCCTGCGCATCGCCGATGCGACCGCTGCCCCGCCCTATGCCGGAGGCAGCGCCCTGCAGCAGACCTGGTGGGGGCGTCGCTCAGGCGGTTGAGGGATCATCGGGCGCGGCGGCATCCGGCTCCGGCCCGGGGTCAGGGTCCACCCTGTCACGCGGAGAGCCGACGATCAGCGGCAGAAGCTCCACCCCCGCCGGCATTGCTACCTCATCCGCCACGGGCCTGCGCCATTCCAGCGTGTCGAGCGCATGGCAATTGCTGCAGAGCGCCCGCCATTCGCCGTGGATCTGCTGGCAGTTGCTGCAGACCCATTGCGGCCCACGCGGCGCGGTGAGCGCCCGGGTCAGCCAGCCGCGTACCACGGCGTCTTCCTCCCCCGAACCGCGTTCGATGGCGGCCATGAGCGTGAGGGCTCGTGCGGTAGGGTTGTCTTCGGGCAGTCTCCCCAGGGCACGGCGCGCGGCGGGGAAATCCTCTGCGGCGATCTGCAGCTCGGCCAGCAGCATCCGCGTTTCCGGGTCTTCGGGGCGCGACTTCAGGAACGGCTCGAACCGTTTCAGCCGTTCGGCCGGGGCCTCGTCCGGGGCGAGCGCGGCATAGGCCGCAGCAAGGTCGGGATGGGGCCGCGCGGCCCATGCCTTGCGGAGCACGCGCGCCGCCTGCCTCGTGTGACCGTCATGAACAAGCGCCTGCGCCGCCCTGACCGCCGCCGGAACCAGATCGGGCGAGAGGCGGTTGGCAGTAACCGCTCCCTCGCGCGCGGCAGCGGCATCGTCGGACGCCTCGGCCTGCGACAGGGCAAGGACCGCCTCGCGCCGCCGCCAGACATCTTTCGGCAGGGTGCCGCTGCGAAGCTTGGCCGCAAGTGTCGTCCGTGCACCCCGCCAGTCGGCGGCATCCGCCTGAAGCCGCAGCAGCGTGTCCTGCACCTCGACATTGGCCGGATGCAGTTCGAGCGCCTTCCGCGCCAGCCGCAGCGCGGTCTCCGCATCACCGGCGGCCAGCCTCTGCCGCAAGAGTCCGTGCAGGGCGGCGAACCGGGTACGCTCGTCCTCGGCCATCTCGCGATAGACGGCTTCGGCGCGCCGCGCATCGCCTACCTGTTCCGCCGCCTGGGCGACCAGTACCTGCGTCAGTTCGGGACGGCCAAGCAGCCGGTTCGCCTTCTCGACCCGGGCCAGCGCCAGCTTCCCCTCGCCGGTGGCAAGCGCCTGCACACCCTCGGTCAGCGCCTTCATTCCCTTGCGCTCGCGGCCACGGCCGAAAAAGCGCGAGACCGCCGTCTCGCCACCGACGAGGAACCGCAGAAAGCCGAGAACAAGCGCCAGCAGCCGGATCAGGATGAGGACGGCGACGATCGACAGGCCGAGCACGATCACCATCTGCAGGGGCGACAGTGTGATCTCGACGCCCGCAACGGACACGACCGCACCGCCCGAAAGATCGGCAAGCCAGAGCGCGCCATAGGTCAGCGCCACGACCAGGGCAGCAATCAGCAGGATATGGAGGAACGACTTCAGCATGTTGCGCTCTCAATTCCCCTCTTGCAGGCGGCTGGTCAGCGCCGCCGCCTCGACCAGCGCCTGCTGGCGCATCTCGGCCTGGCCCAGCCAGGCACCCATGGCCGCGCGTACGACTTCGGGCAACGTGGCAATCCCGGCAAGCGCTGAATCGAGATCATTTTCCGCAAGCGCCGCCTCGGCCCGCGACAGAACCGCATCCGGGTCGTCGCCCGCACGCGGCGCGGTGGTCCGCACGTTCAGAGTGCGGCGCAGGAAGCCACCGATCCCGTCGCCGTCCCCGGCAAGCCCCTCGTCCCGCGCGGCGGCCAGCGCCTCGCGCGCGGCCTCGGGAAAACCTGCGCGAAGGCCGGAAAGCGTCGGCACGCCCTCGTCGGCCAAAGCAGCGAGCGTGGGAGGCGGATCGTCGCCTGCGGCCTCGAGCAGCGCCTCGGCAAATGGCACGCCTGTCTCAAGCGCCGCGCTGATCCGGGCGGCCGCTGCCGCCCGCAGGGTGCCGGTGGCGGTCGCGCCGGCTTCTTCGGCAGCCCGGGTGATTTCCGCGCGCAGATCAGCGTCGCGCCGGTCAAGGGCAGCCGCAAGTTCGTCGACGCGGGTCGAGAGGGCCGACAGTCCGGCGCGCAGCCTCTGCAACTCGTCATCATCAATGTCTGCCCCGACGGAGGGCGTGCCCTCCGCTACCGGGGCTCGTTCAAGCGTGGCAACACGGGTGTGAATTTCTTCGAGTGCCGCCGTCAGTTCCCCTGTGCGCGCCACCAGATCGGCGCGCAATGCGGCGATGTCATCCTCGAGCGGGGCCAGATCGGGGCCGGGCTCGGGAACGGCGGCCTGTTCAGAAAGATCGGCAAGCGCCCGCTCCTGCGCCGCGAGCCGCGCCTCGAAGGCCACGACCTCTTCTTCCTGTCCTGCGAACAGCCACCAGCCCGCACCAAGGCCCAGGACCGAGACGATGAGCCCGCCCAGAACCCCGGGCCAAAATCCGCTGCGGCGGGCAGGTTGCCGGGCGCTGTCCGACACGACAAGTTCGGGTTCGGGTTCGGGTTCGGGTTCGGGTTCGGGAAGGTTGCCCGCCCCGGT
>CAYUBT010000175.1:0-5403 GCA_964443055.1 uncultured Rubellimicrobium sp. | reverse complement strand
CCGGCTTTGCCTCCTCGCAACGACAGGGCCTTTTGTCCGCCCGAATGCCCGTCCGCAAAGATCAGCGCAGCCGGGCGGTGAGCGTCAGCAGGTCGGCCCAGGCGTCGCGTTTTGCCGCAGGGTTGCGCAGCAGATAGGCCGGGTGGAAGGCGGGAAGCGCGGGGATGCCCTGCACCTCGCGCCAATGGCCGCGCAGCCTTGTGATGCCCGCCTGTCCCAGAAGTGCCTGGCAGGGCGTGTTGCCCATCAGAAGCAGCAGGTCGGGCGCGACCAGCGCGATGTGACGGTGCAGGAAGGGCAGGAACTGCGCGACCTCGTCCGTGCCGGGCGTACGGTTCGCGGGCGGCCGCCAGGGCAGGACATTGGCGATATAGACCGCGCGGCCCGGGTCGGGGTGATTGCGACCGAGGTTCACGCTCGCGAGCATCCGGTCGAGCAACTGCCCGGCCCGACCGACGAAGGGGCGGCCCTCGAGGTCTTCCTCGCGGCCCGGCGCCTCGCCCACGATCATGATGCGGGCCTCGGGGCGGCCATCGGCGAAGACGAACCGGCGGGCGGCGGGTTTGAGCGCCGAGGGCTGCGCCTCCATCGCCTGCGCGAGTTCGGCGAGGGTTCCCGCGGCTGCGGCCGAATCGCGGGCCTCCTGCACGGGGTCGGAGGAGGGTTCGTGCTCGACGGGCGCAGGCGCGGAAGATGGCGCGGCGCGGGCTGCGGGTTGCGGCGGTGGTGCGCTCAGGGCGTAACGGTCGAGGGGTTCCTCGCCGATCGCGTCGGTCACGCCCATCTCGACCTGCCAGCGCAGGGCCGCGAGGGCCTGATCATATGTCAGAGCCGATTCCATCATCGACAGGTTAGCGCGGAGCGCGCGGCAAGCGAAGGGTCCGGCCTAATGGAACGTGCCGGTCTTGGGGTTCAGTTGCCGCTTGCCCTCGCGGCCCTTGTTGTTGTAGCGGGCGCGCCTGCCGCCCTTGCGCGTCCACGCGCGGACGGTCAAGGCGATTACCGCCACGAAGATCAGGATCGCGACAAGGAAGACCAGGGGCGTGAGGCGATCGGGTGACATGGGGTTCTCCTGTGGTTTTTCCGGTCGGGCCGCTCATCCCCGAGGCGCAAGCAGGGCGAAGGCGATGTTGGTCGCCAGCAGCAGCAAGGTGAGAATCAACAGCTGTCGCCGGGCGGCTGCGTGCTGCGGCTTGGTCAGGCCATCGCGAAAGGCACGCAATGTCGCCCGGGGGCCGGGCCATTGGGTTCCGTCCCTGGCGATGGCCTCGGCGCGCAGGGCGAAGAGCCAGCGGAAGATGGTGATGGCCCAGAGCAGAAACAGAAGGCCCTGCAGGATCAGCAAGCCGACAAGGGTCAGGGGCATCGGGTGTCCGGCTGTTACCTACTCCGGTCGAAGTATTCACCGGGAACCGTTTTCGCGCAAGCGGCTGCTTCACCCGTCCCTGCGCTGGACGGTCAGGCAGCCCGTCTGCGCATCGAACCGGCGGGCCGGGCCATAGCCTTGAGTCATGCGTTCCGGGCGCTCGAACGTGGCGCAGAGGCGAAAGCTTTCGTGTGAAAGCAGGTTGTAACCATACCTCTCGCCGGTGAACGGATCGTCGAGCGGCGGGTCGGGGTTGCAAATGTCGTGGGGGCCGAGCACGTCGGGCAGGCCGTTCTCCTCCCGGTCGATGCAGAGCGCGAGATCCGCGAGGCGCGAAAGGTCGGTCCGGCGGGCATCGTCGCGTGCCTCGGCGCGGCCCGTGCCGGGGCTGCCGCCGCTGACCAGCGCGGCGATGACGGCGGCGAGTGCAAGCCCCGCAAGACCGATCCGGCCGAGGCGCGAGGGGTCAGTCACGACGGCGCTCCTCCATGGCGAGGATCACCAGCCCCGAGACCACGGCGACGGTGAGCGCCTTGCACAGGAACGCCAGCGTCATGTCGCCCGCGAGGAAGCGGTAGATCACCGCCAGCGCATCGCCCAGCAGCGAGAGCGCCGCGATGAACACCGCCACATGCCCGACCCAGACCGAGAGCGCCGGGCGGCGCTGGCCGGGGGCGGGGCGCGACTTGCGGGCAGACCAGAGCCACAGGGGCACGAAGACGATCAGCGCGGCCAGCGGCCAGCGCAACTGGCCCGAAAGCCATGCGGGCGCAGGCGTGATCCGGGGCAGCCAGATCTCGATCAGGACGAAGATCAGGCCGATGAGGTGGCCCGCCACCATGCCGAGCGCCACGAGGTGCAGCCCTTCGATCACCGCCATCCCGGCGCTGAGCGCGGTGCGGGAGCGGCGGGGCACCGGGGGCAGGCCGGGGCGGATGTCCCAGGCGGCCAGCGCATCGCGGATCTCGCCCGCGCTCCAGCCCGCATCGGTCAGGGCGGTGGTGATGTCATCCGCGCTGCGCCCCGAGGCGAGAGCCTCGCGCGTGAAATCGTGGAGCGGCGAGGGGCGGGACATGGCGTGCCTTGCGATCAGGGGCCTCAGGGTCGCGGGCGCTGGTTCTGCGCCTTCCACTCCTCATAATCCATGCCGTAGAAAAGCGCACGTGCCGTTTCGCGGTCCATGTCGATTCCGCGTTCCGCCGCCGCTTCCTGCATCCAGCGCGCGAGGCAGTTGCGGCAGAATCCCGCCAGTTCCATCAGGTCGATGTTCTGCACGTCGGCGCGCTCTTCCATCAGGTGGCGGCGCAGGGTGCGGAAGGCGGCGGCCTCGATCTCGGTTCTTGTGGTGTCGTCCATGGTCTCTACTCCATCAGCCCGGCCAGACGCGCGCCCGAGAGGATGTCGGGCGCGCGCAGGTGCGGACCCGAAAACTGGGGCATGCGCTGGTCGGGAACAAGAACGCAGGTCATGCCCGCAGCCACCGCACCGGTGGCACCGGGATCGGAATCCTCGAAGACGAGGCAGTCTTCGGGCGCGATGCCAAGCCCTTCGGCCGCATGAAGGAACAGGTCGGGCGCGGGTTTCGGATGGGTGACATGGTCGCGGCCGTGAACGTGGCGGGTCTCGAAATAGGAGACGATTCCGGCGTTGCGCAGATGGCTGTGCGCGACCTCCGTGCGTGAGTTGGTGGCGAGCGCGCGGGGCAGGCGCAGTTCATCGAGATGCGCCAGAAGCCTGTCCACGCCAGGACGCAGCGGGATTTTGGAATCGAAGCGGCGGGCGAGGTGGCGGTCCCAGTGTTCCTCGAGTTCCGCCATCGAGAAACCCGGCCCGTAGGCCTCCTGGAACATGGGCGCGGCTTCGGCGGTGACGATGCCGACAAGCGATTCCAGCAGGTCGCGGCGTGGCGCGAGGCGCAGCGACGCCATGGCCTCGAGCCCGGCCTCGATCACCATGAGTTCCGTCTCGAGAAGCGTCCCGTCCATGTCGAAGATCACCGCTTTCCAGCGCATGCCCGCCCCCTTCGCGCAACCCGCCCGGAACGGCGGAAGAGGGTCTATGCCCGTCACAGACCGGAAAGGTCAAGCACCTCGCCCAGGATCAGGGCGAGCCGTCCGGCCCATTCCTCCTGCGCGTCGGGCGTGTCGATCAGGTCGTTGCGCAGCTCGATCAGCACGTTCGGCCGACCCTGTGCCAGCGCATGGCGGTCGATGGAATCGCCGGGCAGATGGCCTGAATAGGGTTCGTTGTCCCCGATCACGAGCCCCTCTTCCTGCCGTAGCCTTTCGATCAGGGGCAGGGCGAGGCGGCTGTCGCGGTGCGAATGGAGAATGCCCAGATGCCAGGGCCGGGGCGGCCGTCCGGCCAGTTGCGGGGTGAAGGAATGGATCGCGCAGATCACGACATCTTCCCGCCGTGCCGCCAGGCCTTCATAAGCCGCATGATAGGGGCGGTGGAGACTGTCGAGCCTGCGCGCGCGTTCCTCGGGGCCCGCATGGCGATTCGCGGGGATGACGCTGCCGTCATAGAGCTTCATCAGCAGCGTCGGATCGTCCTCGCCCCGGTTGGGGTCGATGACCAGCCGCGAGAAGGTGGTGAGGATGCACGGGCTGTCGAGCCTTGCCGCCAGTGCCCGTGCGACGCCCGCGGCACCCGGATCCCAGGCGATATGCCGCGCCATGTCCGCAGAAGGCAGGCCGAGGTCGCCGCCCGCGATCCAGTCGGGCACGTCGTTCGACGCATGATCGCAGGTGACGAGCCAGCGGCCGGGGCGGGATTCGCCCTCGATCCGGTAAGCGGGAGGGGACATCGTTTCCTCTGGGATTCTTCAGGGCCGTGTGGTGAAAGCAGCTGCCTCTCTAGGCCAGTTGTGGCCCGAAGGGAATTGGGCGATAAGGGCGCAATTCCGGGCGTTAGCGGTAACGCCGATGGCGGCGGGCCGGTCCCGCCCCCGCCCGCTGATCTGACCGACAGGAGCAGAAGGCCGAGATGAGACGCAAGCGCAACGTGAAGATCGTGGCCACGGTCGGCCCTGCCTGCTCGAGCCGCGAGATGATCGCCGCCCTGTTCCGTGCAGGTGCGGATGTGTTCCGGCTCAACATGTCCCATGGCACGCATGAGGAACTGGCCGCCGTCCACCGCATCATCCGCGATGTCGAGGCCGAATCCGGCTCGCCCATCGCCATCCTCGCCGATCTGCAGGGGCCGAAACTGCGCGTGGGCGCCTTCGCCGAAGGTGCGGTCGAACTGGAGCAGGGTCAGCGCTTCCGCCTCGATCTCGATCCCGCGCCGGGCGACGGGACGCGGGTGCAGCTTCCGCACCGCGAAATCTTCGACGCGCTCGAACCGGGAGCGATGCTGCTCGTCAACGACGGCAAGATCCGTCTGAAGGTGCGCGATTGCGCCGCCGATTTCGCCGATTGCGTGGTGGTGATCGGCGGCACGATCTCGGACCGCAAGGGCGTGAACGTGCCCGATGTGGTGCTGCCGCTGGCCGCCCTGTCCGCGAAGGACCGCAAGGACCTGGAATTCGCCTGCTCGCTCGGGGTGGACTGGCTTGCGCTCTCTTTCGTGCAGCGTCCGGAGGATGTGGAGGAGGCCCGCGCGCTGGCCGCCGGCCGGGCGGCGGTGCTCTCGAAGATCGAGAAGCCGGCCGCCGTGCGGACCTTCGACGAGATCCTTGCAGTGTCCGACGGGGTGATGGTCGCGCGCGGCGATCTGGGGGTCGAGCTGCCGGTGCAGAATGTTCCGCCGATCCAGAAGCGCCTCGTGAACAAGTGCCGTGCTGCGGCGAAGCCGGTGATCGTCGCCACGCAGATGCTGGAAAGCATGATCGAAAGCCCGATGCCGACCCGCGCCGAGGTCAGCGACGTGGCGACCGCCATCTATGAGGGTGCCGATGCGGTGATGCTCTCGGCGGAATCCGCCGCCGGGCAATATCCCGTCGAGGCCGTGACGACGATGGACGCCGTCGCCTGCGAGGTCGAGAACGATCCGCTTTACCGCGAGATGATCGAAAGCACGCGCGTGGCCAAACG